>NZ_JYHN01000024.1:0-121497 GCF_000954015.1 Clostridium sp. FS41 | reverse complement strand
TGGATATCTGCTTGGCCTCGGTCTTTTTAGTGGATATCTGCTTTGGCTCCGTCTTGGAGGTGGTCAGTCTTTTCACTTCCTCCTTCTTCTCAGGAAGGTCCCCCGGCTTCTCTTTTACCGGAGCAGTTTCCTTGGAAGCCGGTTTCGCATTTTCCGGGACAACCGTTTGGACAGCCTGCTCCCCCTTTACTGCCTCCACCTTTTTTCCAGATATTTTCCCGGTACTTGTCTTACCAGCGCTTGTTTTCCCGGCACTTGCTTTCCCGGCACTCATTTTCCCGGTATCCGTCTTCCCAGTGTCCGCTTTCTTTGCCTTTGGTTCCGGTGTACAGGTATAGATGCTGACGCTCATGGGAGCAATGTGGATTTCGATGGAATTTTCCTTCTCGTCCCACTCCACCTTCTTGGAAATCTTGACACGGCCATTGACCTTGCCTGTGCCGCCGAACTCCTTTGCATCACTGTTGAAAATTTCTTTATATTTGCCTTCAAAGGGTACGCCTACGCGGAATTTTTCATGGTCCACATTGTCAAAGTTGCACACCAGCAGCAGGGTTTCCCCTGAATCCTTGCTTCTGCGGGTAAACATGACCATGCTCTCTTCCTGATAGCTGCAGTTGATCCACTCAAAGCCATCCGGGTCATAATCAGTCTCATACAGGGCGGGATGCTCCAGATACAGCCGGTTCAAAGCCTTCACATAATCCCGCATGTTCTTGTGCACAGGAACCTCAAGCAGATCCCAATCCAGGGAAGCGCCCTCGTTCCACTCTCTCAGCTGGGCGTACTCCTGTCCCATAAACAGCAGCTTCTTGCCTGGATGTCCCATCATAAATGCATAGGCAACACGCAGGTTTTCCGCTTGTTTTTCCAGGGTATCTCCTGGCATTTTGCCAATCATGGAACCTTTTCCGTGCACCACCTCGTCATGGGAGAATACCAGGACAAAGTCCTCGCTGTACGCATACAGCATGGAAAATGTCAGCTCCCCATAATTGTTCTTCCTGAAAAACGGATCGCAGTGCATATAGTTGGTAAAATCGTTCATCCAGCCCATGTTCCATTTATAATCAAATCCAAGTCCGCCGTCCTTTGGATTGCCTGTTATCTTAGGCCATGCCGTGGACTCCTCGGCTATAATGACCGCGCCATTTCCCCGCTCTCTGTATACTGTATTCAAGTGTCTCAGGAATTCCATAGCCTCCAGGTTCTCATTGCCCCCATATAGATTGGGCACCCATTCCCCGTCATTCTTTCCATAGTCCAGATACAGCATGGAAGCCACTGCATCCATGCGGATTCCATCAACATGGTATTTTTCCGTCCAGAACAGTGCATTGGCTATGAGGAAATTGGACACGCCGGGGCGGCCATAATTGTAGATCAGGGTCCCCCAGTGTGGATGTGCACCTTTGCGCGGATCCATATGCTCATACACGCATGTGCCGTCAAATGCAGCCATTCCATAAGCATCACGCGGAAAATGGGCCGGTACCCAGTCTAATATGACTCCAATACCCTGTCCATGCATATAATCCATAAAATACATAAAGTCATCCGGTGTCCCATAGCGGCTGGTCGGACAATAGTATCCGGTCACCTGATATCCCCAGGACTCATCCAGGGGATGCTCCATCACCGGCATCAGCTCCACATGGGTGTAACCCATTTCCTTTACATATTCCGCCAGGCGAACTGCGATCTCCCTGTAATTATAGAACTCGGAGCCCACAACATTTTCCCCTAACTCATCCTTTGCAGTATCCTTCCTGATCCAGGAACCAAGATGGACCTCGTAAATATTCAGGGGCTTGTCCTTTGTATCTGTTTTAGCCCGCTTGTCCATCCACTCCCTGTCATTCCACTGATACTGGTTGATGTCCCATACAACAGATGCATTGTTGGGGCGCAGCTCACTGTAATTTCCATAGGGATCCGCTTTCAGCATGGGCAGGCCGGCCTTTGTCTTGATCTCATATTTGTAGATTGCTCCCGTCTCCAGACCGGGTATGAACAGCTCAAATACACTGCCCTCTCCTTCGCCCACTCGGCGCATCTGATGGCGCCTTCCATCCCAGAGGTTGAAATCGCCTACCACACTGACGCGCATGGCACAGGGCGCCCATACGGAAAAATACACGCCTGACACACCGTTAATGGTCATGGGATGCGCCCCCATCTTATCGTAGATGGAATAATGGTTGCCTGCTTCAAATTTCTTTAAGTCTTCCTGTGTATACTGGGCCCCAAATGCGTATGGATCCTGGAGTTCTTCCTTTGTACCATTGTCATACGTCACAAGCAGCGTATAGGGCACCAGGCTCTTTCTGGGCACCAGCACTGCAAAAAATCCGGCATCATCAGCCATTTCCATGGAATATTTCTTTCCGGTGGATGAAATCTTTACGGTTATCTCCGCCGCTGTTGGGATCAATGCCTGGATCAACAGCCCGGATTCCGTCAAATGGGGCCCCAGCATACCGTGGGGATTGGAGGATTCTGAATACACCAGTTCCTCTATTCCCGCCCAATCCATCAAATCGTATAAGTTCTGTTCCATAATATGTGCCCCCTTATCTGCTTAATCTGCCGTTTGGCCACGGCTTCAGGCAATACTACAGCGTGTTTGCCCTCTCAGTTATATTCTGCTTAAAATTCACCACATCATGCTCATATTCTTCATCCATAAGAGGAGAGGTGATCATAAAATCCGCGCTTGCTTTATTATTGGCAATGGGAATATCATAAACCTGGGCGATCCGCAGCAATGCCTTCACATCAGGATCGTGGGGCTGTGCTGTCAAAGGATCGGAAAAAAAGATTACAAAGTCAATTTTCCCCTCCACGATCTTTGCTCCTATCTGCTGGTCGCCGCCCAGAGGACCACTGTTGTATCCCTTTACAGGGAGATCGGTATTGTCCGTGATCATACGGGCCGTGGTACCTGTTCCGCACAGGAAATGCTTTGACAGGATATCCTTGTGCTCATTACACCAGCTGATCAGCTCCTTCTTTTTCTGGTCGTGGGCGATCAGGGCTATATTCTTTTGTTTGCGTATTGTCATTGGTAAATAATCCATAGTCATGTTCTCCTTTTTGTCGCGCTTCAGACATACTTTAATCCACTACCTGATTGGCAATGGTTCCGATGCCCTCAATGGTGCACTCCACCACATCCCCCGGTTTTAAGAACTTGGGCGGGTTAAAGCCCATGCCCACTCCGGCCGGCGTGCCTGTGGCAATGATGGTCCCGGGCTGCAGTGTCATGCCCTGTGACAGCTCACTGACAATGTGGTCAATATCAAATATTAAAAGTTCCGTGTTGCTGTCCTGGCGCAGTTCACCGTTTACCCTGGACTGTACCTGTACATGGGGGGGATAAGCCAGCTCGTCCACAGTGGAGATGCAGGGTCCCATGGGCAGAAATCCGTCCAGGCTCTTGCCGAAATACCACTGCTTGTGCTGTGTCTGAAGGGTTCTGGCGCTGACATCATTGATGATCGTGTAACCAAATATATGATCCCTTACCTCCTCGGCAGGTACATTGGCAGCTCTCTTTCCAATAATGACTGCCAGCTCCGCCTCATAATCCAGGTCATTCACAATATTCTTGTGGCTGGGGATCCCCTCGCCGGGAGCCGTTGCCTTATTCACCCTCTTTGAAAAATAGATGGCATAGGGTCTTTCCCCTCCAAATTCTTCTTTTTTATAGCGGGCTGATTCCTCCGCATGGGCCATGTAGTTAATGCCCAGGCAGATCACATCCTGTCTGGGGTAAGGGATCGGCGCCTGAAGCCGTACTTCATCTATGGGCGCGGCTCCCCTTATCTTATAGGGATCCTGTCCGGACGCATACTCCAGCAGCTGTTTCTCCGAATCACTGATATTCTCGATCAGGTCCTGCATGGTCTTATAATCCATATCCAGCGATGCCAGGGGATAGATCCATCTGCCGTCTCTGCTGATCACACCAAGTCCGGATTTGTGTTCAATTTCGTATGTTACAAGTCTCATTATGCCCTCCTGATTCTCCCATCATAATGCTGCGGCGCCTTTGGCGGACCGTTAAAGCCGTGCAAACCACCATGTACCATGTCCGCCCAGAAGACTGACAGCCCTGCTGGAGTTGTTTCGAGAGCGTGCCTGAAAATTTCTTTCTGACAGCTGTGCGTCACACATTGCGGGAATGGATTTTCAAACACGCTCTAGGATTACTCTACCACATTTTTACCAACTTTTCTACGATTTTGCTATTATTTCAGGAATCGGAACTTAATTAACTGATGGATTCCTTTAAGATTTTATGGATCTGGATCACCAAAGTTGGCAGGAACGCGGCCGCCACAATGGTGGAAAGCTGGCTCAGACTCAGATCCGCTGCCGCGAACATGATCTGCAGGCCCGGCACAAAAAGGACCGCTGCAAGCAGGACAACCCCCAGCTGGAACGCCATCACACTGTACAGGTTGCTTCCCAGCCCCAGCCGGATAATGGAATGGGCACTCCTGCAGTTAAATCCATGGAACAGACGGGCCAGTGTAAGGGTGGAAAAAGCCATGGTGCAGGCTCTTCCCGGCCCCCCCTCATGGAGTCCTGTGGTGTACGCCCACATGGTGGCCGCTGCTATAAGGCCGCCCTGGACCAGGATATCCCGGATAAAGGACATGGTAAGTATGCCTTCCTTGGGATTCCTGGGAGGTTCCTTTAACAGCCCTTCCTCCGGCGGCTCCATGCCGATGGCGATTGCCGGAAGGGAATCCGTGATCAGGTTGATGAACAGCAAATGCACCGGCGCAAACGGCAGCGGCAGGGCCAAAAGCGAGGTGTAGAGCACACACAGGATACCTGCCATATTGCCGGACAGCAGAAACTGGATGGCATTTTTTATATTACGGTATACATTTCTTCCATTGGCTACCGCCTTGATGATGGTCGCAAAGTTATCGTCCGCCAGGATCATGGAAGCCGCGTCCTTGGATACCTCTGTTCCCGTAATCCCCATGGCCACGCCGATATCCGCCTTTTTTAAGGCCGGGGCATCATTTACCCCATCACCGGTCATGGCCACGATATGTCCGCGCCCCTGCCAGGCATTTACAATACGTATCTTATGTTCAGGGGATACCCTGGCATACACGGAAATATGTTCCAGCCTGCGGTTTAGATCCTCATCCCCCATCTGATCCAGTTCCGCCCCCGTGGCCGCCATGTCACCGGGGTTCAGGATGCCGATCCGTTCCGCTATGGCCATGGCTGTCACCTTGTGGTCCCCTGTGATCATCACCGGGCGGATCCCTGCCTGGCGGGCGCTGGCCACTGCCGACCTGGATTCCGGTCTGGGAGGATCCATCATGGCCACAAGGCCAAGAAAGATAAGCTCCTCCTCTTCCCCATTCTTTTTGGCCGACTGGTAGGGACGGCAGGCCAGGGCCAGGACCCGCAGGCCCTTAGAGGACCAGGACCCGTTCTGGTTCATAATCTTCTGACGGTCCGAGGAGGACAGGATACGGGAAGGAACCGGGTTTGGCGCTTCCATTGGTCCGCCCGGGGTGCCGCCTCCCGGGTTACTTGATCCCGTGCCCGCGCCCCCCTCCTCGCCCGGGAAAGATGACGCCGGATTGGCCAGCCTGGTACACTTTTTTAAAAGCACATCCACCGCCCCTTTTACAAAGATCAGATCCGTACCCTCAACTTCATTGACCGTGGTCATAAGCTTTCTGGCTGAGTCAAACGGGATTTCCCTCCTTCTGGGACTCATCATCCGTATCTGCTCCGGTATCATACCCGCTTCCCTGGCCATATGCAGCAGCGCTATCTCCATGGGATCCCCCTCGTCCTGGCTGCTGCCAGTGGATGCATTGTTGTTAAGCATGGCTCCGTACAGGAGCATTTTCACATCGGTCCTGGCCTTGTTCTTTTCAAGCCATCTGACCTCCTGCTCCGTATGGTTTACATAAACCTTCTCCACATCCATCCTGTTCTGGGTCAGGGTTCCTGTTTTATCGGAGCAGATAACAGAGACGCATCCCAGGCTTTCCACCGCCTTCAGATCCTTGATGATGGCCTGCTCCTTTGCCATCTTCTGGGTCCCCATTGCCTGTACAATGGTCACAATGGAGCTTAATGCCTCGGGAATCGCTGCCACTGCCAGAGCCACTGCAAACATAAGGGCATCCAGCACCGGCTCCCTGCGGTACAGGCTGAGAAGGAATACCAGGCCGCAGATGGCTATGATAGCAATGGCAAGGCGGCCGGAAAACCGGTCCAGGCTCACCTGGAGAGGCGTCTTCTGCTCTTTGGTGTCATTCATCAGAGAGGCGATCTTTCCGATCTCCGTGCCCATTCCCGTGGCGGTAACCACGGCCATGGCCCTTCCGGAAGTCACCAGGGAGCCGGAAAAGACCATATTGGTCCTGTCCGCAAGAGCCACTGCGCCGCCCTGGCTCTTAATTCCCCTGGTATGCTTTTCCACACTCAGCGATTCCCCGGTCAGGGAACTCTCATTGACCGTAAATCCATGGACCTCCAGAAGGCGCCCGTCCGCCGCCACCAGATCACCGGTCTCCAGCATAAGGATGTCCCCGGGGACCACCATGGATGATGGGATGATGCATAATAAGCCCTCCCTTATGACCCTGGCTTCCGGTGAAGACAGCTGCTTTAAGCTGTCCAAGGACTTCTCCGCCTTCTGGTGCTGGACCGTCCCCAGCACCGCGTTGAGAAGAAGAACCGCAAATATGACCATGGCGCTTTCGGGATCACCGGTCAGCATGGAAACCGCTGCCGCTGCAATCAGGATAATGACCAGCAGGTCCTTAAACTGGGAGAGGAACACCTGCCACCACTGAAGCTTTCCGTTCTCCTGCAGTACATTTTCCCCATATGTCCCAAGCCTTTTTTCAGCCTCGTCCTCACCGATCCCCTGCCTTCCCGTGCCAAGGCCGTCTAACACATCTGTCTCTGACAGTTCAAACCAATCTGCCATCTGTCTCTCCCCTCTTCCTGGTACTGCATTACATAAGGATACAAAAATGCCCCCGGAAACCTGCAGGTTCCCGGGAGCACTCCATAAGAGTACCCACTCTAAATCTATGTAGGGGAAATTATCATTATGACTGGTACACAACTGTGCGGATCTCACGGGCGCAGGGCACTGTTAAAGGGAGAAAATGCCTTCCCCATCTCACCCAAGGATCATACCAAAAGCCACCTGGTAGCCCTGCTTCAGGGAATCGATCTCCACATACTCGCTCCTTGTGTGGGCGCCCTCCCCGCGATAGCATCCCACGCATACGCTGGGAATGCCCAGGGAAAGGGGAATGTTGCAGTCCGTGGAGCCGGAACCGCGCCTGGGCATACTGCCCGTGGCCTGGCGCACCACCTCCATGGCCCTGTCTGTCAATGCCTTCTCCTTATCCGGATCCACATCACCGCCGCAGGGCCTGACGCCGATCACCTCAACGGACACATCCAGTCCCTCCGCTCTTGCCTGTTCAATGATGGACGTAAACCTTCCTTCCATAAGCTCCAGGCTCTCCCTGGATTCGGAGCGTACCTCGTACAGCACTTCCGCCTGCTGCGCAATGGTATTTACCGAAGTGCCGCCGGATATGAGCCCCACGTTATAGGTGGTCCTCGGACCCTCGGGAACCTGGATCTCATACAGCCTTACCACAATTCCCGCCAGCTTTGCAATGGCATTGTCCTGTCCAAAATCGCTGAAGGAATGTCCTCCCCGGGTGGACACCGTCACCTTAAAGCGCTTGGAGCCCACAGCCTGGTTTACGATCTTATCCAGGGAACTGTCAAAGGTACAAAAGGATTCCATCCTTGTTCCATAGGTTTCACAGATCTTTCTTACGCCCTTCAGATTCCCAAGGCCCTCCTCGCCTGCATTGCAAACCAGCACCAGTCCCGGTTTTCCCTGTCCGCGCAGCGCATCCCATTCAGGCTTTCCCACATGGGCCGCAATATACTTGGCAGCCATGAGAAGACATACCAGGCAGGCTGTATCATCACCCACGCCGGGGCAGCAGATCCGTCCGTTTTCCACCGTTAGGGGAAGCTCCCGGGTATCGGGAAACACCACGTCTGTGTGGGCCATATAGACCTCTACCGGTCCCTCTGCCTCCACGGGATATACCACATTGAGGGCCTCATCCACATACACGCCCCGGGCGCCCTGGGCAGCCAGCCAGTCCCTGCAAAATTCAGCCCGCTTCTCCTCATGGTTGGAGGGCGCCGGGATCCTGGCCAGGGTCAGCAGAAGTTCATATGCCTCCTGGCTGTGGGCTTCAATGTAACTGAGTATTTCCTGATTTAACATGGTGATCTGCTCCCTTCGTATTTCCTGACCTTTTCCTGCCCTTTCCGGCAGCTGTCCCCTGGCCTGCGCCTGTCTTTGTTCCTGGCTCTGCTTTGGGCTTTGCGCCTGACTTTGCTCCTGGCTTTGCGCCGGGCTTTGTTCCCGCCCCGGCATCCGGCATTTCCTTTGTTCCGTCCGGGCTGTCGCCGCCCTCCCGGCCAATGAGCACCACGATGCTTCTGGCCATGACCATCATGCGCTTCTGGCTGTCCGGCAATGCCTCGCTGCCCTCGGGGTAGATCCCCTGTTCCGAATCCGTATTCAGCGCCACATACCATTTAAGTTCCTTAGGAAGATTTGGCAGGGCAAATTCACATGGCTCCCAGTACATGTTGTACGCCACATAAAAATAATTGTCCTCTGCCCCATCCTTTTTCCCATACTTTCCGCAGTACAGGATTCCAAGCTGCCTGCAGTAATTATCAAACATGGGGCACCATGTCTTTAAGCCGTGATAAGACACGTCCGGCAGGCCCACGGAATTATAGTCCAGCAGAGCGGGTTCCTTCGGCATGTGGAAGATGGGATGCTCTTTTCTGAAAGCAATCAGGGACCTGGCAAACTGGTACAGGCCGCGGTTGGTATCCTGCAGCTTCCAGTTAACCCAGGAGATCTCATTGTCCTGACAGTAGGAATTGTTATTCCCCTTTTTAGTCCGTCCGAACTCATCCCCTGCCATAAGAAGGGGCGTGCCCTGGCTCAGGAACAAAAGAACCATGGCATTGCGCAGCTGCTTTCTCCGCATCTGCACGATCCGCTTTTTCCTGCTGGGGCCTTCCTCGCCGCAGTTCCAGGACAGGTTATAGTCTGTCCCGTCCCGGTTGTCCTCCCCATTGGCCTCATTGTGTTTCCTGTCGTAGGACACCATGTCCATCATGGTGAATCCATTGGTATTGGCCATGTAATTGATGACCCCCACCTTTTCCGGATTGTTGCGGGTGTGGTAGGCCAGATGGTTCATATGGCCCTCATCCCCTTTCAGGAATCCCCGCATGTCCATCATAAACCCGTCATTATACTGGGCCAAATGCTTTCCATCCCCCGGCTCCACCCCATCCCAGCCTGCTGCAAACAGCTTAAGCCTGCTCAGATACGGATCTTCTCCCAGCAGTTTTAAAGGAGCGGATCCCACCAGATGGACGCCGTCCACATGGTATTCCTGGGCCCAGTAGCGAACCGCATCCAGCACATGGGACGGCGCCTCCCTGCCGTCAAAAAACAGTTCCATCACCAGCTCCAGCCCTGCTTTGTGCAGAGCCTTAACCATATCCTTAAATTCCTTTATGGGCTGCTTCACGGCGCCGCTGCAGTAGGAGCTTTTGGGTGCAAAGGAATAACCGCGGCCGTACCCCCAGTAATTCAGCCTGCCGTCCGGCTTTTCCGGCCCAAAGGGGCTGTCCCCACGCTCAGGCATGATGATCTCCTCAAATTCCACAGGAGGCATGATCTCCAGGGTGGTGACTCCCAGCTCCTTAAGATATGGGATCTTGTCCACAATACCTGCAAAGGTTCCCCTCTTTGCCTGCTCCACTCCTGAGGACGGATGTTTTGTAAATCCCCTTGGATGGATGCGGTAGATAATGCATTCCTCATAAGGGATCTGCGGAAGCCGGTCTTCCTCCCAGTCATAGGTCCCATCCGTTCCCTCCACCGGGGTGCGCACCGGTTTTCCCAGGCGCTCCATACTTCCCCAATGTTCCTTGCCGGTAAACCGCGTTCCATAGGGATCCGGGACCTCCAGACCATCCACCTCATAGACATATTCCAGTCCGTCAAAATCCCCCAGAACAGTAACGCTCCACACATCCCCCGTCCTCATGGAATCCTGAAACCCGATCCTTGCCAAAGGCGTGTCAGCACCTTTTTTGAACAGAAGAAGGGCACAGTGAGCGCCTTTGGATGCAAAGGAAAAATGCATGCCTCCGGCAACAGCAGTCACACCCATTGCGTATATTTTCCCATCCGACCTGTCTATCTGAAAGCTCTCCTTCATATCAGCTACCGCCTTTCCTTAACTGTCTGTGCACTTGTCCGCTGAGGGTATTATCCGCTAAAAATAATGATGCACGATAACAAAAGTATATATTCACTTTGTCCCTTTGTCAACAAAACAGCGGGTTTCATCTTATATCGTTCTTCTATACTGCATAGAATAAAGGTACCCTCAGCGGACAAGGGCGTATATCCCCCTTGTCCACTGAGGGTAACAGTTCAGAAAGGCGGGAAAATGGGTGCAAAGGCGGGCGTTAAGCTTGCTTATACGTCCGGTTCTCCACCCATTTTCACATCGGATGGCGGCTTTAGAATCACCACTCGGCCATGGTCCCGTCATAATTGCGCCATACAGGGTTCTTCCAGTTATGCCCGATCCTGGCTGCTTCCACTATCTTTTCTTTATTCAGCTGGATTCCAAGACCGGGGCCGCCCGGAATATCAATGAATCCGTCATGGAATCTGAATACATTCGGGTCCACAAGATAATCCAGCAGGTCCGCCCCTTCTTTATTATAGTGGATTCCCAGACTCTGCTCCTGAATAAACACATTGGGAGTGCAGGCGTCCAGCTGGACGCAGGCAGCCAGGGCAATTGGCCCCAGCGGACAGTGGGGCGCCACCGCAACGTCAAAGGCCTCCGCCATGGCGGCAATCTTCTTCACCTCACTGATTCCCCCCGCATGGGACAGATCCGGCTGAATAATGTCCACATAACCATCCATGAGCAGGTTCTTAAACTCCCACCTGCTGAACATCCGCTCACCGGTGGCAATGGGTGTGGATGTATGTCCGGCAATCTCCCGCAGGGCCTCATTGTTCTGGGAAAGCACTGGCTCCTCTATAAACATCAATTTAAAGGGTTCCAGCTCTTTGGCCAGAACTTTTGCCATGGTCTTATGTACACGTCCGTGGAAATCCACTCCAATGTCCATCTTATATCCCAGGGCTTCCCTGATGGAGGCCACCCGGTTCACCACCTCCTGGATCTTCTCATAGCTGTCCACATAGTGCATTTCCTCTGTGCCATTCATCTTTACTGCCGTGCATCCTGTCTCATAGAGTTTCAGGGCTCCCTGCCGCACATCCTCAGGCCTGTCTCCGCCGATCCAGCTGTACACCCTCAGCCTGTCCCTGCATCTTCCTCCCAGCAGTTCATAGATGGGGGCATTGTAATATTTCCCCTTAATGTCCCATAATGCCTGGTCAATGCCGGCAATGGCGCTCATCACCTCCGGGCCGCCCCTGTAAAACCCGCCCCTGTACATGACCTGCCAATGGTCCTCGATCCTTAAAGGATCTTTTCCTATCAGGTATCCGCTGAAATCCTCCACTGCTGTTTTGACAATGGAGGCCCTTCCCTCGATCACAGGTTCGCCCCAACCGGTTATCCCCTCGTCTGTCTCAATCTCCAGAAACAGCCACCTGGGCGGCACCTGATATAGATTCATGCTAGTGATTTTCACAGTAAATTCCCCCTTTACCTTATTGTGTACTCTCGGATCCCCCCGCTCTCATTTTTGCGTCCGGAATCCCGGGAGACTCCTATTTCTGCGCTTCGATCTTTTCCATCAGTTCATTGAGATACATCCACCTGTCCATCTTCTCCTCCAGCCGGGCTTCCGTGGAAGCCTTTTTCGCCATCAGTTCATTGAGACGGGTATAATTGCTGGCAGCTCCCAGTATCTCCTTTTCCAGTTCCTCCAACCCCGCCTCCAGACCGGCGATCTCCTCCTCTATGGTTTCCCAGTCCCGCTGCTCTTTAAAGGACATCTTCAGTTTCTTGGGGGCCGACTGGCTGTCTTTCCAGTTGTTCCGGTTCACTGCCTGGGACGCCTCAGTGTCCTCCTGGTCCTGTCCGGTCACATTCCCGTCCCCTGCGTCCCGGGCATTTGCCCCCCGCTGCAGACTGGCCTTCTGGTAATCCGTAAAACCGCCCTCATATTGGGTGACAATCCCCTGTCCCTCAAATGCAAAGATCCGGTTTACCACACGGTCCAGGAAATACCTGTCATGGGATACGGTGATCACAATGCCCGCAAATGTATCCAGATAGTCCTCCAGTATGGTCAGTGTCTGGATATCCAGGTCATTGGTCGGCTCATCCAGAAGGATCACATTGGGGGCTTCCATCAGGATGCGCAGCAGGTAAAGGCGGCGCCTCTCACCGCCGGACAGGCGGCTGATGGTCGTATACTGTATGCTGGAAGGAAATAAAAAACGCTCCAGCATCTGGCTGGCGCTGATGCTGCCGTCCTTTGTCTTTACATACTCTGCCACATTTTTAATATAGTCGATCACCTTCAGGCTCTCATCCATGGCCTCATTTTCCTGTGAGAAATACCCCATCTTCACGGTCTGTCCAATTTCCACCGTACCGGAATCAGGCTCTACCCATCCGGCTATGATCTTCATCAGAGTGGACTTCCCGCTTCCATTGGGTCCTACGATCCCCACACGGTCGCTTTTCAGGAAAATGTAGGTGAAATCCTTCATCAGCACCTTGTCCCCATACGCCTTGCTAAGATCCCTCACCTCAACTGTTGTCCGGCCCAGGCGGCTGGCAATGGACTCCAGCTCCACATTCCTGTCATACTCCGGCCCCTTTTGGTCCCGCAGGTCCTCATAGCGCTGTATATGGGCCTTCTGTTTGGTGGACCGCGCCCTGGCCCCTCTCTGGATCCACGCGATCTCCCTGCGCAGGATGGTCTGGCGCTTGCGCTCCGTGGCCTCCGCCATCTCCAGCCGGTCTGCCTTCAGCCCCAGAAAGGACTCGTATCCTCCCTGGTAGCTGTACAGTTTTCCTTTGTCCAGCTCCACGATCCGGTTTACCACGCTGTCCAGAAAGTATCTGTCATGGGTGATCATAAGAAGAGCGCCGCGGAAGTTCTTCAGATACTCCTCCAGCCAGTCTGCCATGGCGCTGTCCAGATGGTTGGTGGGCTCGTCCAGGATCAAAAGCTCCGCCCGGCTCATCAGCACGCCGGCAAGGGCCACACGCTTTCTCTGTCCCCCCGACAAGGTCTCCACCTTGGCGTCATGGTCCCGGATTCCCAGCTCATTGAGCATGCTCTTGGCCGTTGCCTGCATTTCTTCCCTGGAGCTGTAATGGGATTCCCCTGCATTGTCCCGCAGGATGCTCTCTATGACCGTGTCCCCTTCCGTGAATTCCGGTATCTGGGGCAGGTAGCGTATATACAGGTTCCTCCCTCTTACCACCGTTCCTTCGTCCGGTTCTTCCAGCCCTGCCACAATCTTGAGAAGGGTGGACTTTCCTGTGCCGTTGATCCCAATAAGGCCCACCTTTTCCCCTTCGTTGATGGAAAATGCCGTGTCGTCAAACAGCAGCCGTTCCGTATATGATTTTGATAAATGTTCTATTGTAACCAGATTCATATGAATTGTTCCTTTTCCTTAAGCTGTGCTTTAATTGACCACCAGTTCCACGGGACAATGGTCGGAACCCATGATATCCGTGTGGATGGAGGCGCTTACCAGCCTGTCCTTTAAGGATTCCGATACGCAGAAATAGTCAATGCGCCACCCTGCATTTTTAGCTCTTGCACTGAAACGGTAGGACCACCAGGAATAAATGCCCTCCATATCCGGGTAGAAATAGCGGAAGGTATCTATAAATCCGGCAGATAAAAGGTCTGTAAATTTTCCCCTCTCCTCATCGGTAAAGCCCGCGTTCTTCCGGTTGGTCTTAGGATTCTTAAGGTCGATCTCCTTGTGGGCCACGTTCAGGTCCCCGCAGAAAATAACCGGCTTGTTCTTCTTCAGCCCTTTGAGATAGGACAGGAAATCGTCCTCCCATTTCATCCTGTAGTCCAATCTTGCAAGGCCGTCCTGGGAGTTGGGGGTATAGCAGGTAACCACGTAGTATTCCGGGAACTCAGCCGTTATGACACGCCCCTCGGTATCGTGTTCCTCCATACCGATCCCATATGCCACGGAAATGGGCTCCTCCCTGGTAAATACGGCAGTGCCGGAATATCCCTTTTTCCGCGCATAATTCCAGTATTGGTGATATCCGGGAAGGTCCAGTTCGATCTGTCCCTCCTGCAGCTTGCTCTCCTGGATGCAGAACACATCCGCATCCACAGCCTGGAAGAAATCCAGGAACCCCTTTCCCACGCAGGCTCTGAGCCCATTTACATTCCACGAAATCAATTTCGCCATTATATAACCTCCTTCTTGTCATGCAGTCATTCCATTTCCTTGTTCCGGGTCATCATCCTCTGTCCGCTTATTCCGGATATATAAGTCTGGACTCCGGAAATTCATCAATGTGGTACAGGACATCCAGATATTTATCTGCCACATATTTGGCCATGCCCAGGTTCATGTCCAGGTAGTTGCCGCAGTCCCTGGAGGACGCTCCGGGCACCTCGCCCTCAAAATCACGGATATATTCAAAGGTGTTTGTTATCATAGGAAGGATATCCCTTGATTCAAGATCACCTGCCATCAGCAGGTAGAACCCGGTCCTGCATCCCATGGGGCCAAAATACAGGACATTTTCCCCCTGTCCGCTGTGGATACGAAGATAGGTTGCCCCCAGGTGCTCGATGGTGTGAAGCTCAGCTGTCTGGATCACCGGCTCCTCATTGGGGGAGGTCATGCGAAGGTCAAAGGTGGTGATCGTGGCATCCCCCGCCTTATCCTTGCGGGATACGTAGATGCCGGGCTGCAGTTTATTGTGGTCAATGGTAAAGCTAGTTATTTTGTCCATGATAAATTCCTCCTAAATTAGTGATAGTGTCAGTCATTGCCATAATATCCATACAGGAATTTGGCGCAGGGCTTATCCTGGTAATTATAAAAATACAGGTAATTCCCGCTGGATCTGGTATAAAAATCAGGTCTGATATCATATATGTCCCCATTCTGATCATCTGCCAGTTCCTTAAAGAGTATACCATCCCGGTATATCCTGTATTCCGGCTCCATGGGGCCTGATTCCCCCTGCCGGCTGTCCAGCCTTATATAGGCCGTGTGCTCATCCACCGGGACCACATATCTGTAAGGCAGTTCTTCCTCTGTTCTTCCCTCCATGTCAAAGTCCAGCAAAAACCTGCCGTAGGCATCATAGTAGTGCTCCGCATTTCCCCCTGTAATGCAGATAACAGGGTCTGCGCTGTCCCAGTAATAACAGGTCCGAACCTGTTCCCGGGTGACGCCATACTGTTTAAGCAGCTGCGGATGGTCCTCTGGAAAGGTTGTGACAAGATCATAGACGGAAGGCTCTCCATCCCCGTTCTGATCCCGGGTACGGCCGATCAAACGGTTTTCCCTGACGGAATAATCACTGTGCTCTCCCGTCCGGCTGTCTAACACGGAAATGACCGCGTCCCTGCTGCACTCCATAAACTGGTCTGAATCCCACATCTGGGCATGGCTCATGAACTGCAGAAGGCGCATTCTGGAATCAAACACAGCAATCCCGTTTTCCCCGTAGAGATAACTTCCCGAGGCCAGGATCACATTTCCCTCAGGGAGCGGTATGGAGGCATCAAACTCTGCTTTCCCACCGGATTCCCCAAGCTCCTGGGGCAGTTCCTTGGATGCATCCTTGATGCCCACATATCCAAGACCGTTTATCAGGGACTGTCCGTCATCACCGGTAAGCCACGCAAAGAGCTGGTATGCCTTGGAATCCTTGGGTTCATCCGCCCTTATGGCCGCATAAAAATCATTGACATAGGGATAACTGCCATCCCGTATGGTTTCACTGGAAGGCATCACGCCGTCTATGCCCATAAAGGTAAGCTCCGGCTTCTGGTACATGTTCCTGGCGTAATAATACACCGAATAGCCCAGGGCATCCCCGGTGTCATCATAGGAGGAAACCTCCTCCAAAAGCTCTCCCATTTCACTCACCACATAATCCCTGGGGGCATCCGCCATCTTTTTCCCCTTCATCACCAGCTTATCCATCATATTCTGGCTTCCTGAATCCTCAGGGCGCTGAAACGCCTGTATGGCCTTATCCCTGCCGCCCACATCTTTCCAGTTTTTTATGGTGCCGGAGTAGATATCCACCATCTGTTCCCGGGTAAGGGACCGGACCGGATTGGACTTGTTGGCCAGGAATACCAGGGCATCCCTGCCAATGGGCTTTTTGATGATCTTTACGCCGGTTTCTTTCAGTTCCTGGTCCACCCGGTCGCCGGGCTCATAGGCGATCACAAGATCCGCTCCCCATCCCTGCCCATCTCCGCCGCGGATCAGGGATATCCACGCCGCAGTGGTCTTTCCATGGGTCACGGCAGCCTCGGCTTCCTGCTCCGTGGCGCCGGTAGCCATGCGGTATATGGCCTGGGACAGGGGAAGGGTGGCCGTGGAACCATCGATCCTTGGAAATTCCTCCATGCCGATTTTGGGGATCACGCACACGGTCTTCCCCTCCTCCGCCTTCTGGAGCATCCTCAGGTTATCCCTCTCATTCTGGTTCAGGATCCCGGAGTCAAAGCTGTCAGGGTCCGTGGTGCCCTGATACCAGGACTTACCTGAAAAATACCGGTTCAGGTCATCACTCTTAAACCTGCGCCCATGCCGCGCATAAATCTCGTTCCTGGCCAAACGCAGTTCCTCTGCCGTCATCCCGGACAGTTCCTCCTGGGTGTACACATGCTCCCCGGCATGGGGAAGGAGATAGTCATCCCCCAATGTTCCCACCTGGAAAGCAGGCTCTGTTTCCCGGACTTCCCGGTCCCCAGGTTCCTTTTCCCCTGCGGATGCCCCTGTATCCTCCTGGTTCCCGGACTGGTCCTGGTCCGCGGACTGGTCCTGGACTGCGGCCTCCTGGCCGATCCTGTCCCTGCCCATGTCGCAGCCGGCCGATGACAGCGCAAAGGCGGCGGCGCACAGTCCCGCCACACGCCTGACATACCTGTTCCTCATACGCGCTCCTTTCCTCCCAGCGCACTGACACCTTCATTTTGGCTGAATTTCGCAGTCCGATGGAAAAACAGAAAAGGGGCAGGATAACCATCCTGCCTCCCATCCCTTTTTATTAATCATCTGCCTCTTCACTCTCAGTAATGGTAAAGGTAAATCTCTTACGTGCCATCTCATCACTGTCAAGATACTCATCATATGTGGTAATCTTGTCAATGAGCTTGCCGCTTACAATCTCCATGATACGGTTGGCTGTTGTCTGTACGATCTGGTGGTCACGGGAGGAGAATATCATCACACCCGAAAACTTGATCATGCCTCTGTTAAGGGCATCAATGGACTCCATATCCAGGTGGTCCGTAGGCTCATCCAGCAGCAGAACATTGGCGCCGGATATCATCATCTTGGACAGCATGCAGCGCACCTTCTCGCCTCCTGAAAGAACCTTGACCTTTTTCACCCCGTCTTCCCCGGCAAACAGCATACGGCCCAGGAACCCGCGGACATAGGTCACATCCTTCTCAGGAGAGTACTGTGTCAGCCACTCCACAATGGTATCGTCATTGTCAAACTCAGCGCTGTTATCCTTGGGGAAATAGGACTGGGATGTGGTAAGGCCCCACTTGTAGCTTCCCTCATCCGGCTCCATCTCTCCTGCCAGGATTTTAAACAGGACTGTCTTTGCTCTCTCATTCGGTCCCACCAGGGCCACCTTGTCCTCCCGGCCCAGGATAAAGGAAATATCATCCAGGATCTTCTCACCGTCAATGGTCTTGGAAAGATGCTCCACGGTGAGGACCTCATTGCCAATCTCACGGAACGGCCTGAAATCAATATAGGGGTACTTACGGCTGGAGGGCCTGATATTATCCAGTTCGATCTTCTCCAGAGCGCGCTTACGTGAAGTTGCCTGCTTGGACTTGGAGGCATTGGCAGAGAAGCGCTGGATGAATTCCTGCAGTTCTTTGATCTTCTCTTCCTTTTTGCGGTTGGCTTCCTTCATCTGCTTTACGATCAGCTGGCTGGACTCCACCCAGAAATCATAGTTGCCTGCGAACAGCTGGATCTTGCCATAGTCAATGTCCGCAATCTGGGTACATACTTTATTTAAGAAATAACGGTCATGGGATACCACGATCACGGTGTTCTCAAAGTTGATCAGGAACTCTTCCAGCCATGCAATGGCATCCAGGTCCAAATGGTTGGTAGGCTCGTCAAGGAGCAGGATGTCCGGATTGCCGAACAATGCCTGTGCCAGAAGTACCTTTACCTTCTGTGCGCCTAACAGGGTGCCCATCTGCGCATAGTGCATCTCTGTCTCCACGCCAAGGCCGTTTAACAGGCTCTCCGCATCGGACTCAGCTTCCCAGCCGTTCATGGTGGCGAATTCCCCCTCCAGCTCGGCTGCCTTGATGCCATCCTCATCTGTGAAATCTTCCTTCATATAGATGGCTTCTTTTTCCTTCATGATCTCATACAGTCTTGCATTTCCCATAATGACCGTATCCAGAACCGTATGCTGGTCATATTTGAAATGGTCCTGCTGCAGGAAGGAGAGACGCTGCCCCGGAGTGATGATCACATCTCCGCTGGTAGGTTCCAGCTGACCTGACAGGATCCTTAAGAATGTTGACTTTCCCGCTCCATTGGCGCCAATCAGTCCGTAACAGTTGCCCTCGGTAAATTTAATGTTTACTTCCTCAAACAATGCCTTCTTGCCCACACGAAGGGATATGTTGCTTGTGCTAATCATGTTCTTGCCCTTTCTTTACATCTGATCTTAATGCTGTACCCCTTAGGGATACGGTATTAATACTATGTCCATCAAAAGAGGGGTCATATCCGGCCCCTCTTTCACGCTGTTTACTCAATATCAGATTGTACAGGGAAAATGCTTATTTTGCAAGGGTTTTTCGCAAATTGATACATTTATTCCCTTTCTTTTGTCCGATCCGCCCAGGGGTGGATTTTAATCCCCCATAGGCTCTGTGATCCGCAGGTCCATCAGTTGGCTGAGCGGATCTCCACCGGATAATTCACACCCTGGGAATTTACATAGGTAACGCTTACCTTATCCCCGCTGTCCCCGGCCAGGGCGCCGTCCTCAATGGGGCAGTTGTCCTTGAGAAAGCTGAGCTCCTGCCCGTCATCGGTCTTCATGGAAAAACTGCTCATGGCATTGGCCGTGGTCACACCCTTCTCCGTGAGAATGCTCCACTCCTCCTGTTCAGGCAGGGCCACAACCAGGATCACATCCTTAAGCTCACCCAGAGGTTCCCCGATATATGCAATGGCGATATGAACGTCCTCTTTAATGTCAACCTCCACATCCCGGATCTCAGACTGCCTGATGTCATAGTCCTTTCCGTCATCTGCCTGAAGGGTAAATACCGAACCGTCCCCGGTCACCTTGGTGACCGTGCCCTGAAGCATGTGGTGCATCTCCTTTTGTTCCGGCTGGGCCTGGGTGGTCTCCTCCGCCTGGGTGGTGGTCTCCTGGGCCTTAGTGGTCTCCTCCTCGCCGGCCGACTGGGTGGTCACTGTCTCCGCGGTTTCCACCGCCGGCTTCCTGGTGCACGCAGTGGCCAGTGCAGCCGATACTGCTATGGCCGCCGCTGCTATGATCAATGAATGTCTCTTCATAATATTTGTTCCTCCCGTCTTTATGGTATAATCTCCAGATTACTAATGAAGCTTAACACCTGCATTAAAAAATTTCAATGAAATTTCCCTTAAGCCTTTATTATTTTTCCTTTATCCGCACCGCATATCCTGCGTTTTTCTTACCACCTTCCCAAACGAACAGCCGGCCAGCCGGCACACTGTAATCCCGGGCAGAAACCGGAAATACATCAGCATAATAATCATCTTGCATCTTGGCGATAAGTCCATCCGGACACCTCCCTGCTTTCTTATATGTACTCTCGGAATCTCCTGGTACATCTTAAAATAAAGTATGCCCAAATGCACGGGGAGTTTTACAGGAAACATTGAACTTTTCCATGACAGCCCTAACTTTACGGCCGCCTACAAAAGACCCGGAGATGCCTATGTGGCTGCCTGTTTCAATCCGTATAAATTTAGGACCGCATAAATGTAAGACAAAATCCACCTGCAACACATTGTGGTATCATCACAGCGTGTTTCTGTTTGGGTATGTCTCCCTTTTTCTATTGACTTCCCCCTCCTGTAACGGTATGATAGACAAAAAGGCATAAGGAGGCACTGTCCCTATGTCCGCAAAGCAGAAGGATTCCTTAAAACATCAGGTTTACAGCGCCCTTATCTCTGATATCATCAGAGGCTGTACACATTCGATTCTATATTTACCGAAAAGTTCCTTATTGAAAAATATAATGTAAGCCGGGCGCCGGTGCGTGAGGCCCTGACCATGATGGCAGAGAATCAGATTCTGGTGAGCATACCACGACACGGCTATAAATTCAAACAGCCCAGCGAGGGCAGGCTGTTAAAAGCCGACATAGAAAGTATCCTGTGCGTCAGCCCATGGATCACCAATACAAATCAGGACAGGGAGTAAACAACACATGAACCGCACATCCAAACAAGACATGAACAGTCAGCTGGCCGGAGCCAAAGTCCTGCCCCTTTTGATCAGGCTGACCATCCCCATCACAATCGCCCAGCTGGTAAATGCGCTGTACAGCATTGTGGACAGAATGTACATAGGCCACATGCCGGAGGCAGGCACCCTGGCGCTCAGCGGGATCGGCATCACATTTCCCATTATCATGATAGCCGCCGCCTTCAGCTGTATTCCCGGAATGGGCGGCTCACCCCTGGCTTCCATTGCCATGGGAAGCGGAGATCTGGAAAAGGGGCGCAGATTTCTCTCCAATGCATTTGTCCTTCTGGTTGGAATCGGACTGATCCTCACCGTGGTGTGCACGGCATTTCTCACACCCATGCTGAAGGCATTTGGGGCTGACAGCTCCACCCTGCCCTATGCCCGTGATTATCTGAGCATCTACCTGGCCGGGACTGTGTTTGTGGAGATATCCATGGGCATGAACCCATTTATCAACGCCCAGGGATTTACCGGGGTGGGCACCTTTACCATTGTGATCGGAGCATTTTTAAATATTGTCCTGGATCCCATCTTCATATATGTGCTGGATATGGGAATCGCGGGGGCAGCTGTCGCAACCGTTATCTCACAGGCGGTATCCGCTGCCTGGGTCCTCTATTTTCTGTGTTCGGACCGCGCCACCCTGCGTCTTAGGATCAGAGACATGAAGCCCATGGCAGCCATCATCCGCCCCATGTGTGCCCTGGGCCTGTCACCCTTTACCTTCCGTGTCAATGAGAGTATTGTGGTCATTGTCCTCAACTGGCTCCTGATCCGCTACGGAGGCGCTGACAGCAATCTGCACATTGCTTCCATGGCCCTTCTCACCAGTGTAAGCCAGGTATTCTTCATGCCCCTGATCGGTATTATCACCGGCGCCCAGCCCATTCTCAGCTACAACCTGGGCGCGGGAAATTACGGGCGGATCAAGGAAACCATTCACTACGCCAGAATCCTGAGCATTGGCTGCGCCACCCTTATGTGGTTTTTCCTGGTGGCATTTCCCGGACCGATCTGCCGCATGTTCACCAATGACAGCCAGCTCCTGGGCCTTACCACGATTACCATGCGCATCATGTTCAGCACCGTGCTTGTCATCGGCCTGCAGATGGTGAACCAGAACGCCTTCGTGGCCCTGGGCAATACATGGTACTCCTTTATCTTCGGGATCATGCGCAAGCTCCTCCTGCTTCTTCCCCTGGCGATCTTCCTGCCCCATATCATAGGGGTTTGGGGAATCTACATGGCCGAAGCCATCTCCAATGTATTGACCACCTTCATCACCCAGATTTATTTTTCCAGGTATATGAGAAAGCTGGCCAAAAATTAAACATAGGATTTCCAGGGACAGCCCCTTACACCAGGAGCGTCATCTCTGGAAATCCTATGTTTTTTCATATGAACATCATGGCACAGCCTTGGATTTGATGTTCCTATGGCTGAATATCACTGAAGCATAGCCCCGTACCGTCCCAGGAAGCTCTGGGTCCTCTGGTTGTCCGAGGCAAATACCTGCTCCGGTGTTCCCTGCTCCACGATCACCCCGCCTGCCATAAAGATCACCCGGTGGGAAATATCCCTGGCAAATGCCATCTCATGGGTCACAATCACCATGGCAATGTCCAGGTCTGCCAGGGATTTGATGACCTTCAGCACTTCGCCTGTCAGTTCGGGGTCCAGGGCTGAGGTAGGCTCATCAAAAAACAGGATCTTGGGGTTTAAGGCCAATGCCCTGGCAATGGCCACACGCTGGCACTGTCCGCCGGAGAGCTGGCACGGATAGGCATTTTCCTTATCCTCCAGCCCCATCTTCATAAGAAGTTCCCTGGCCTCCCGGTACACCTCCTCCTTATCCCGCTTCTGCACATGGATGGGGGCATCCGTAATATTCTTCATCACACTGTAATGGGGAAACAGATTAAAGTTCTGGAACACCAGACCATACTGGCTCTGGATTTCCTTCAGCTCTTTTTTCCCCGCATACACGGCCTTTCCCTTATCTCCTGTCCAGGCCGCTTTCTTTCCCAGATAGATCACTTCGCCGCTGTCCATATCCTCAAGCATGGTGGCGCAGCGCAGAAGAGTAGATTTGCCGGAGCCGGAAGGACCGATGATGGAAACGATCTCCCCTTCCTCCACACTCATGGAGATGTCCTTGATCACAGACAGGTCTCCAAATGACTTTTCCACATGATTTAACTCTAACAGCTTCATAATCCACATTCCTCCCGCTTTTACTGGTAATAATTCAGCTTCTTCTCCACCCATTCCATTCCCACGGCAACCACCAGATTGAACACATAATAGAACAATCCTGCTGCCACAAAGGGGATCATGTTGGTCTGGGAAGCCGCCAGCGCTTTGGCAATGGAGAACATTTCCGCCACACTCAGGGTAAAGGCAAGGGACGTATCCTTTACAAGGGTGATCACCTCATTGGTGACAGAGGGAAGGATCCGCTTTACCACCTGGGGAAGGATGATCTTAAAAAATGTCTGAAACCTGCTGTATCCCAGGATCTGCGCAGCCTCATACTGCCCCACGGGCATGGACTGGATCCCGCTTCTGTATATCTCAGCAAAATAAGCGGCATAGTTGACGACAAAGCCGATAAAGGTGGCCCACAGCCTGTATCCGCTGCCCACCTTGATCCTGAACAGGTAATAGGGGCCAAAATATACCACCATCAGCTGGAGCATCAGGGGGGTTCCCCGCATGATGGATATGTAGACCTTTACAATGGCCTGAAGAAACTTGTTCCTGGACATACGCCCAAAGGCCACCACCAGGCCAAGGGGCAGGGAGAAAACAAGGGTGACCAGGAATATCTGTATACTGGTTCCCATACCGCCTGCCAACTGCAATATCATCTGCTGGATCGTCATTTTACCCATAACCTATACCACCTTCAATTTTTATCCTGAAAAACCATGCAAAGCCGCTGGGATCAGGCGGCTGTTCCGGCTACTGAAAGCCAGGACAGCACGCCTGCGCAGCGGCTTTATTTTCCTTCATTCTCTCTGTCTGCACCCTATTTCCCGATGGTGGTAACATCCTCTCCAAACCATTTCTCAGAGATGCTCTTTAATGTGCCGTCAGCAGCCATCTCCTCCAGGGTTGCCTGTACCTTATCCCGAAGCTCTGTGTTGCCCTTCTTAAAGCCAACACCATACTCTTCTGCGGATAATGTATCCTCCAGGATCACGAAATCAGCGTTCCTCTGCTGGATCTGGTATCCTGCCACGATCACATCCATGGCAATGGCGTCAACCGCGCCCTGCTCCAGATCCATGAAAGCCGTGTTGTAATCAGCGGTTGTCAGCAGTTCCTTAAAGGTGGCTGTCAGATCCGGCACTTCCTTCAAAGCTGCCTCTGCGGAAGAATCCACCTGACACTCCACTACCTTGCCTGCCAGGTCTGCCTGGCTTGCAATACCGGAATCCTTTCCAACAACAAATACCTGGGTATTTGCCATGTATGCTTCCGTCCATGTATAGTTATCTTCCCGGCCGGTCATGGTAAAACCGTTCCAGATACAGTCAATGTTTCCTGACTCCAGTTCCATATCCTTGGAATCCCATGCAATGGGCTGTGGCTTATATTCAAGGCCAAGACGCTTTGCAACTTCCTGGGCCAGTTCCAGATCAAAACCCGTAAACTCACCGTCATCCCCAAGGAATCCCATGGGAGGGAAGTCCTGGTCAAATCCAACAACCAATGTGCCTCCGGCGCTCTCTGCCTGAGCCGCTTCTGTGGATGCGGCCTCCGCCGATGTATCGGCTGCCGTGGTGTCCTCTGCCGAAGTATCAGCTGCCATGGTATCGGCTGCCGTGGTATCGGCTGCCGTGGTTGCGCCCCCATTGGAACCGCCGCACCCTGCAAGGGATAATGCCATCACAGTAGCAAGTGCTATGCCCGCCAGTCTCTTTTTCATAATAATATCCTCCTCATAATAAACACTCAAAATTTACGGCATGAAACCATGTTGTCTCAATGCCGGTGCTTTTGACACGCTATCATATTAGCACACTAAAGTGCATATGTAAAGAGGAAAATGCTATTATCATGTACAGGATGGATGACCCAGGCATGGCTGGCATATCCCGCAAGATGCCTGCAACAGTTATTGCAGCAATGCCTGAGAACAAAAGATTAAAAATGAATCAGTCTGTTTTATAATATTCTTTTCAGTTCCCCCAGGGCACAGATCTCCAGATCAGGCCGGACCCCTGTCCTGTTAATCAGGCCGGAAGGGTTATACCAGCAGGTGGCTGTGCCGGCTGCCTGGCCGCCTTTTATATCGGAGGAAAGGGAATCCCCCACTAAAAGCATGCGCTCCGGGCAGACGCCCGGTATCCGCTTAAAGCAGTACTCAAAATATTCCTTTTGTGGTTTCTGGCTTCCCGCATCCTCGGAGACAAAGATATCCTTCATGAAACAATCCAGGCCGGAGGCGGCCAGCCGTTTATATTGGGTGGATGAAGTGCCGTTTGTGACCACATACAAGTCATACCGCTCCTTCAGATATTGACACAGATCCAGAGCCCCATCAATAAGAAATGCCGAATCATCCAGCTGCCTGCGGTACAGATTTTCTGTCGCATGGCCATCTACCGTGATCCCAAGCCTGGCAAAGAACACATTAAACCGCTCCCATACCAGACGTTCCTTGGTAACCTCCCCCCGCTCAAAGGCGGACCAGAAGCCCTCGTTGATCTCATGGTACAGTTCCATCCGTTCTTTTGTGGGCTCTACCCCGAAAGCCCTCATAACATGTTCCATCCCCAGCTTTTCCGACAGCTTAAAATCCAGGAGTGTGCCGTCCACATCCAGGAGAATGACATCATATCTCCGGTCCGTGACCTGCATTTTATTCTCCGTCCCCATAAACAATCGCTCCTCCGCATATTGTATACACTACCTGACCGGTCAAGGTTTCTCCCAGAAACGGGCTGTTGGATGACTTAGATTCAAATCCTTTTACGGTCCACTGCCTGTTCTCATCAAAGATCACCAGATCGGCCGGTGCGCCTGCTTCCATCCGGCCGCAGTCCAGCTTGTAAAGCCTGGCCGGATTACTGCTCATCTTTTCCATCAGCTGCGCCATGGTCAGATGGCCGGGCTTTACCAGGCTGGTGATGCCCAGGGCCAGGGCTGTCTCCAGTCCCAGGATCCCGCTGGGAGCCGCTGTCAGAGGACGGTCCTTTTCCTCCCTGCTGTGGGGCGCATGGTCGGTGGCGATCATGTCAATGGTTCCGTCCTTCAGGCCCTGGATCAGCATCTGCCTGTCCTCCTCGGTACGCAGAGGAGGATTCATCTTGGCCAGAGTGCCGTGCTTAAGCACCGCATCTTCAGTCAGTGTAAAATGATGGGGTGTTACCTCGGCCCACACCTTTGCACCCAATTTCTTGGCCAAGCGCACCATTTCCACGGAGTGGCCGGAACTGATGTGCTGTATATCCACCACAGCCCCTGTATCCAAGGCGATCATGCAGTCTCTGGCAACCAGTGAATCCTCTGCCAGGGCAGGCGATCCGTAGATTCCAAGCTGATCTGAAACCCTGCCGTGATTGATCCCGTTTTCTTTGATAAATGCCTTGTCCTCCTCGTGGAAACTTAACACAGTGTCCAGCCGGGCTGCCTTTTCCATGGCCGCACGCACGAAGTTTCCCTCCATCAGAGGGATTCCGTCATCTGTAAACCCAGCGGCTCCAGCTGCCAAAAGTCCCTCCATGTCCGTCATATCCCGGCCGTTAAAACCTTTGGATACAGCAGCGCAGCTGAGAACGTGGATTCCCGTCTTTTTTCCTTCCTCCAGCACATAGCGAAGCGTCTCTTCATTGTCCACAATAGGCTTTGTATTGGCCATGCAGACCACCGTGGTGAATCCGCCCTTTGCAGCCGCCTTCGCGCCTGTGTAAATATCTTCCTTGTAAGTGAGTCCCGGATCGCGGAAATGCACATGTACGTCCACCAGACCCGGCGCAACGATCATGCCGTTTGCATCTATGACACGCTCATAATCGCGGGATGCCTCCCGCCCGGCTGTCTGCTGCCCAGCCGGTATGATCTCAGCGATCCGCCCTCCGTCCAGCACCACATCCGCCTTCATATCTATTCCCTCTGCCGGTCCGATCACGCGGCCGCCTTGAATCAAAATCATACTCCTGTTCCTCTCTCTCTAATCTGATCATATAATAAAGCTTTCACCCTTTTTACGGATCTCATGTATCCTGTCTCCATAGGATTTGGCACACGGCAGCGCTTTAAACCTGGACGCTGCTTCAAAATCTCCCCAAAAATGCATGGGGAACACCACATCTGCCCCAACCATGCGCATGAAATCATCCATACCCAGGTAGAAATCCTTTTCCTGTCTCGGGTCGATCAGCATAAACGCCACGTCAATATGGCGTCCGGCCAGTTTGGCAAGCTCCTTGTGATAGTTCTCACTCATCCTTTGGTTATCCTTCTCCGGCTCGCCTTCCCACACCCAATTGTTCAGATCCCCGGCGTGGTAGATAACCTGTCCCTCCGCCTTTATGAGAAATGCAACTCCCTCGTCCGTGGATTTAAAAGCCTCAATCTCCAAGGGCTGCCCGGCTCCGTCCGCCAAACACCCGCTCTCACCCGGCCCCATGAACGTGGTCCTGCCCAGAAGTTCCTCCGGCACCTGCCTTCTCCAGATATCGTCCGACAGCACATAGGTCACCTTTCTGCGCCCGTCCGACAGGTCAAAAATGGAGCGTGAAAAATGATCCCCGTGCCGATGGCTGGCAAACACAAACAACGGCTTGTCCTCCGGTATCTCCGGTATGTCCCCCTCAAAATAGTCAAACAGAAGCGCTGTGTGTTCCAGCTCTGCCATAAAGCTGCTGTGATGGATATATGTTATCTTCATAATCTCTCCTCCTGACCTTTATGTGTACTCCGGAAGTACACTTATATATGTCTTATAGTAACATAATCCGGAAAATACGTATAGTTTTTTCTGATGGTGAATTGGATGTCTAGGGAATTCCGGAATTTGGTAAAAAATGCACCTGACCCCAACGGATCAGGTGCACAGGTAACTCCATCATTACATTGCATGGTAAAATCTTTTCCATTTCCCTGAAAAGAACCTCCAGCCAAAGAACGCCGACCGCACCACCCAGTCCGCGATCATGGCCCACCATACGCCCACTGCGCCCAGCTCCAGTCCGACAGCCAGCAGGAAGCTGAATCCGATGCGGAACAGGATCATGGACATGATGGATATGCACATAGGAAATTTCACATCATTGGCAGCTCTTAACACATTGGCCAGGCAGAAGGAACATGGCCAGATAAAGATGGCGCATCCGTTATGGATCAGCACCAGGATCGCTCCCATGCGCAGAGCCTCGGGGGACAGGCCGTACAACCGCAGTGTAAGGGGCATGGTCAGTATGACGGCGATACAGCAAAGGCCGCTGACCACATAGGTGAGCTTCATCATCTTTTTGGCATAGTACTCCGCCTGGTCAAAATCGCCTGCGCCCACCAGGCGGCCCACCACAGTAATAATCGCCAGGCTCATGGCCTGGCCGGGGAGCACGCCCATGCCGTCCAGGTTATTGGCAATGGCATTGGCGGCAATCTGGGTGGTTCCGAACATGGCGATGATACCCACCACCAGCACACGGCCCAGCTGGAAGATACTGTTCTCGATCCCGTTTGGTATCCCAATATTTAAAATCTGCTTCATCATCCGCCGGTTGATCTTAAATCCGGTTCCGATATATAGGTCCAGATTCCTGTTGCGAAGGCGGTATAAAAGGATAAAACAGGCGGTCATACGCGATATCAGGGATGCCAGGGCAGCACCCGCCACGCCCCAGTGGAATACAAATATAAAGAGGGAATCCCCGATCACATTGATCACATTCATAATAATGGATGCCTGCATGGATATCTTGGAGTTTCCCATGGAGCGGAACAGGGCCGCACAGGAATTATACACGGACAGGAACGGATAGGATAGGGCCGATATGACCAGATAGACCCTGGCATTCCTCATCACATCCTCTGCCACCCCCTGATAAATCAGGGATAAAAAACCTTTTCTGAACAGGATGCACAAGATCATGATCCCCAGGGACAGCATTCCGGTTATGATCAGCAGCTGGTCTGCCGACTGGCAGGCCCGGTCCCGCCGTTTCTGTCCCAGATACTGGGAGGACACCACGGCCCCTCCTGTGGCCACCGCTGCAAATATATTGATAAACAGAGTATTGATCATGTCCACCAGGGATACGCCCGAGGTGGCCGCCTCCCCCACACTGGATACCATCATGGTATCCACCATGCCCACTGATACAGCCAGGATCTGTTCCACGATCAGCGGAAAAATCAGCTTTCTTAAATCTGCATTGGAAAACATGTATCCCCCCGGATTCCTTTTTTCCATGTGCCTTTACCGTCCTTTGTGCTGCGGCATCATCATCCTGGCCGGCTCATATCCAATATTTACCGGACCGTATAAAAATGACGCAGAATGTTTTCTATAAAAGCCTACTCCAACCAACATTCTGCGTCAATCTTCAATTTATCCAAAAATATTAAGAGTTCCGGGGCTGACACATCCGCTTTTCACAAAGGGCTGGAAGTTTATTTTGAAGATCTTGATTTCTCTTGAACCAATTCACTTTCAAAAGTAACTTTTGCAACAGCATGATTTATTGTAGTTCCAGTAAACCCCACAACGTACTCTTTCTCTTTTTGTAGATTATTGAGCGAAACTGTAACGGTTTTACCACTGGCATTTTCATTCCATGTATTGCTCCATAAAACTTCGCCTGCATTTCTGTCTTTTATTTCCACAATGCCGCTTTCTCCATCCCGCAGGCCGTACACAATCCCATTCCCGCTGCCTGGGACTGTTCATCCCTGACCTTCATCTCATAGAACCGGTAACCGCCGCTCATATTCCAGGTCCTGGCTCCGGCCTGGTCCAGGATCCTCTGCGCAATATAACCTCTAAGACCGATCTGGCAGGTGATGTAAATATCCTTTGAAAGATCCAGCTCGCCCATACGATCCCTCAGGCTGTCCAGAGGAATGTTGATAAATCCGGGAATGGTGCCTCCTGCATATTCTCCTTCTGTCCTCACGTCCAGCCGGATGGCGTCCTCCGGAATCTGATCCAGATCCTCCAGGTAAAACGGACGCATCAGACCGTCCATGATATTGCCGATCACATATCCGGCCATATTCACCGGATCCTTGGCAGATGAAAATGGAGGCGCATAAGCCAGTTCCATTTCCTGCAGATCATACCCGGTGAGCTTAAACCGCACTGCATTCGCCAGGTCATCGATCCGCTTGTCCACGCCTTTCCCGCCCACGATCTGGGCGCCCAGGATGACAGCTGTCTCAGGATCAAATAAGGTCTTGATGGTCATCATATCGCCGCCAGGATAATAACCTGCCTGGGATGCGGATGTGGTAATCGCTTTGCGGTAGGGCCTTCCCTGTGCCTTCAGGGATTCCTCCTTCTCCCCTGTGACCGCCACCGTCATATCAAAAAACTTCATTACGGAAGTTCCCTGGCTCCCCTTGTAGGCGGTCTTCTTTCCGCAAAGATTGTCGCCCACAATACGGCCCTGCTTGTTGGCCGGGGATGCCAAGGGGATCAGGACTTTCTGTCCGCTTACCACATGTTCCACCGATACCGCATCACCCAGAGCATATACATCCGCCGCTGACGTCTCCATGTACGTGTTTACAATGATCTCTCCTCTGGCTCCCAGCTCAATGCCGCTGTCCTTTAAAAATCCGGTGTCCGGGCGTACGCCGATGCTCATAATCACCATGTCGGCAGGAACCTTTGCACCGTTTTTCAAAATCACACCGCTCCCATCCATGGCCGTACAGGTCTGTCCCAGATAAAGATCGATTCCTTTGGACCGGATATAATTATGTACCCCATGGGCCATATCCATATCAATGGGCGGCATCACATGGGAAGCCCCTTCCACCACAGATACCTTAAGGCCCTGCTCTGCCAGATTCTCCGCCATCTCAAGGCCGATAAACCCGGCTCCTATGACAGCGCAGGACACCGGATTATGCTCCGTAACATAATCATGGATCGCATAGGTATCCGGTATATTCCTCAGGGTAAACACATGATTCTTTTCCATGCCCGGGATTCCCGGACGGACAGGGCCTGCGCCTGGTGACAGCACCAGCTTGTCGTAGCTTTCCTCATATGTCTCCCCGCCATGTTTTACCACCACACACTTCCTGGCAGTATCCACGGCAGCCACCTCGCTCATGGTGCGCACATCCACATGGAACCGGGTGCCAAAACTTTCCGGTGTCTGCAGCTGCAGCGCTTCCTTTTCCGTGATCACACCGCCAATATAATACGGCAGGCCGCAGTTGGCATACGAGATATATGAACCTCGTTCCAGCATGATGATCTCTGCCTGTTCGTCATTCCTGCGAAGCCTGGCAGCTGTTCCGGCACCGCCGGCAACCCCTCCTACAATTACAACCTTCATCACTGACTCATCTCCTTTTCAGATACTGAGGGCACACGCAGGCTGTCCGGATATGGCAGCCGGTTCCCTCTTGGGGAATCTGCCCTTGTCCCTATTATAGTACGGAAATGAGAGATAATCCAGTTCTCCTGTTTTGCCGGATGGATTTTTTACTCTTTTCTGCGTCTTCATATTACAGGGCGCCGGCTATACACAATATATACAAAAACGCGGATTTAGTTCAGAATACTAGACAATTTGCCGGGATTTCGGATGGTTTAGGCGGTAGTGAAACGATATAATGAGGTTACAAACAAACACGGAAAAGACAGGGGGATGGGTATGACAAGGGAAGAGATTCTGGTCCATGTGGACCATACACTGTTAAAGGCAGTCTCCACATGGGATGAAATACAGACACTCTGTGAGGAAGCCATTGAGAACCGCACGGCTTCGGTCTGTATACCTCCCAGCTATGTAAAGCGGGTGTCAAATGTCTATGGAGACAAGCTGAATGTGTGCACGGTCATTGGATTTCCGCTGGGATACAACACCACGGAGACAAAGGTTTACGAAACCCAGAAAGCCCTGGCGGACGGAGCCGGGGAAGTGGATATGGTGGTAAACATCGGTGATGTTAAAAACGGCGGGTTTGCCAGAATCACACGTGAAATCGAGGCAGTCAAAAAGGCTGCGGGGAGCCATGTGGTGAAAGTAATCATCGAGACCTGCTATCTGACAGAGGATGAGAAAAAAGAGCTGTGCAAATGCGTTACGGACGGGGGGGCCGACTATATCAAGACCTCCACTGGATTTGGGACAGCAGGAGCCAGGGTCGAGGATATCCGGTTATTTAAGCAGTACATTGGCGAGGGTGTGAAGATCAAGGCTGCAGGAGGTGTGAAGACCAAGGAGGATCTGGAGACGTTCCTGGAGGAAGGATGCGACCGTATAGGTACCAGCTCCGCCCTCAAGCTTTTGAGCGGACAGGAAGCAGGCACCTATTGATTCCATACTCTCAGTGGACAAGGGCACACACTCCCCTTGTCCACTGAGGGTATATAAAACATAAACCACATTAACAAAGTTTAAAGGAGGATAAAGGTAATGAAAAAAAGAAAAATAATCCCGGTTTTATGCGCAGCAGCAGTGGCGGCCAGCCTGGCAGGCTGTTCAGGCAGTTCAGGTTCTGCGGCAGAGAAAGGCGCTGACACCCAGGCACCTAAGGCTGAGGCCGGTGCAGAGGCAGGGAAGGATGAGGCAGCCGGGGCAAAGAAAGATGAGGGAGGCTCTGGTTCCGCCAATGAGAAGCTGATTATCTACAGCCCTCTTACAGAGTCCATGATTGATTCCATGCTGGCCATGTTCGAGGAGGACACAGGCATTGACGCTGAGTGTCTGGCCATGGGTACCGGGGATGCTCTGAAAAGAATCCAGACAGAAGCCGACAACCCTCAGGCAGATATCCTTTGGTCGGGAACCATTGGAACCGTAAAGAATAAGAGCGAATATTTTGCAGATTACGTAACATCCAACGAGGATGCGTTCTATGATGAGTACAAGAACACAGAGGGAAACCTGACACGTTTTGATACCATCCCATCTGTTATCATGGTGAATACGGACCTGATTGGCGATATTAAGATTGAGGGATATGAGGACCTTTTGAATCCTGAATTAAAAGGTAAGATTGCATTTGCAGACCCTGCGGCATCCTCTTCTTCCTTTGAGCATCTGGTAAACATGCTCTACGCAATGGGCGGCGGCACTCCTGACAATGGCTGGGACTATGTAAAACAGTTCTGTGCACAGCTGGACGGCAAACTGTTAGGCGGTTCTTCCGCAGTATATAAGGGTGTTGCAGACGGAGAATACACCGTTGGACTTACCTTTGAGCAGGGTTCTGCCCAGTATGTGGGCGCAGGCGCGCCGGTTAAGACCGTTTATATGAGCGAAGGCGTCATCTTCCGTGGTGACGGAGTATACATCATCAAAAACTGCCCCAATGAATCCAATGCCCAGAAGTTCGTGGATTGGCTTACCAGCAAGGATGTACAGGAATTTATGAATAACACCCAGTACAGAAGAACCATCCGCAAGGATGTGGAGGCAGGAGACGCCATGGTTCCCATGGACCAGATCAAGGTGATCCAGGATGATGAGACAGACACCGCGGCACACAAGTCCGAGTGGCTGGATGAATTTAAGGAGCTGTTTATAGAGTAAACAAATCCAAACATCAGGTGTTGCATGAACAGTACATACATCGGGGGCGTGGCTTAATATGTCAGCCCCCTTCATTTTAGAAGAATTGAGGGGAAACGTATGAGTGTTTCAATCGGAATCGACAATGTTGTAAAGAAATATGGGGACATGACCATTATACCGGACCTGTCCGCCTTTATAAAAAACGGTGAATTTTTTACCCTGCTGGGACCCTCAGGATGCGGCAAGACCACCCTGCTGCGCATGATTGCCGGGTTTAACAGCATAGAGGGAGGAACCATCCAATTTGACGACAAGGTCATTAATGATATACCGGCCCAGAAAAGAAACATCGGCATGGTGTTCCAGAGCTATGCTATATTCCCCCACCTGACGGTCCGTCAGAATGTGGAATATGGCCTGAAAATCCGCAAGGTGCCAAAGAACCAAATGAAGGAGCGGGTGGATGAGATCCTGAGGGTGGTAAAAATTGACGAATACCAGGACCATCTGCCGGAGCGTCTGTCCGGCGGCCAGCAGCAGAGAGTGGCCCTGGCAAGGGCCATTGTCATCCATCCCCAGGTGCTTCTTATGGATGAGCCTTTGTCCAATCTGGATGCCAAACTGCGTATTGAGATGCGCAGCGCCATCCGTGATGTGCAGAATCAGGTGGGCATTACCACGGTTTATGTGACCCATGACCAGGAGGAAGCCCTTGCCATATCAGATAGGATTGCAGTCATGAAGCTGGGCATTATCCAGCAGATCGGAAGTCCCCAGGACATCTATGCAAGACCATACAATGCATTTGTGTCCACCTTTATCGGCCATTCCAATCTCTTTTTCGGAACCGTAAAAAAACAGGGAAGCATACCTTCGGTTATGTTTGCAAACGGGTACCATGTGGAGATGCCCAACCTTGTGGATACGGTAACAGAGGGACAAAAGGTGGTAATTTCTGTCCGCCCCGAGGAATTCTCACTGAACCCCGAAGGTATGGAATGCGAAATTATCAGCAGGACCTTCCTGGGCAAATACACCAACTACTTCCTGCGCTTTGGAGAAGGCATGGTGCTGGAGGACCAGCCCAGTATCGAGTACTCCCAGGATTTGGGCCATGTGGACCGCATATTCAAAGTGGGAGAAAAGATACGCCTTAGACCGAACCCTAATAAAATCAACGTGTTCACCCAGGACATGGAACAGAGTCTGATAAAGGATGTGAAGAGATATGACGAATAAGAAAATCAGATGGGACTTCTGGACCATCGTGACAGTGGTTATCATTGCCCTGTTTGCCCTCTTCCTTCTCTATCCGCTCATCAGCCTTTTCTTAAGCGGTTTCAAGGACACGGAGACAGGGGTCTGGACCATTGACAACTATGCCAGGTTCTTTTCAAAGAAATATTATAAGAGCGCATTGCTCAACTCATTTAAGCTGACCTTCTGCGTAACTGTGGTAGCCATTGTACTTGGGGTACCTCTTGCCTACTTTATGTCGTTTTATAAGATAAAGGGAAAAGGGGTGCTGGAAATCCTGTTCATCATCTCCATGATGAGTCCCAACTTCATCGGCGCCTACTCCTGGATTCTGCTTCTGGGAAGAAGCGGCACCGTGACCCAGTTCTTAAAGAGCCTGGGAATCCATATGCCGTCCATTTACGGCTTTGGCGGAATGCTGCTGGTATTTGCCCTTAAGCTGTATCCGTTCATCTATATGTATGTGTCGGGAGCCCTTAAGAAGATAGACGTGGCCCTGTCCGAGGCCGCAGAGAGCCTGGGATGCGGCGGACTTAAAAAGGTGTTTACCGTAATCATGCCCCTGGTAACCCCTACCCTTATAGCAGCCGCCCTTCTGGTGTTCATGAACTGTATGGCTGACTTTGGTACGCCTGCCCTGATCGGCGAGGGATACCGCGTCATGCCTACCCTGGTCTATTCAGAGTTCGTGGGAGAGACGGGAGGATCCGCCAACTTTGCAGCATGTATGGCAACCATTATGGTGGTAGTCACCGCAACGGTGTTCCTGCTGCAGAAATGGTATGTAAATACCAAGTCCTTTACCATGAGCTCCATGAGGCCCATCCAGCCCAAGGAGGTCCATGGTATCAAGGGGTTTTTCATCCACCTGTTCATCTATCTGCTGGCAGCAACCTCCATCATACCTCAGTGCATGGTTGTATATACCTCCTTCCGCGCTACCAAGATGCAGGTGTTTGTGGATGGTTTTTCCCTGGAAAGCTACCGCAAGGTATTTTCCACCGCTGTCCAGTCCATTAAGAATACGTATCTGTACTGCCTGGCAGCCATTGTGATCATTGTGGTACTGGGAATGCTCATTGCTTATCTGGCAGTGAGACGCAAAAGCTGGCTCACCAACATGATAGACACCATTGCCATGTTCCCTTACATTGTACCGGGTTCTGTCCTTGGCATCACGCTGTTGATTGCATTTAACCATCCTCCTATGATGCTGGCTGGTTCCGCCATCATCATGGTCATATCCCTGGTCATCCGGAGGCAGGCCTATACTCTTCGCTCCAGCTCCGCCATCCTCTATCAGATCAGCCCGAGCATGGAGGAGGCTGCCATCAGCCTGGGAGATTCGCCTTCCATGTCCTTTGTGAAGGTGACAGCGAAAATGATGCTTCCCGGCGTTGCGTCCGGCGCCATATTAAGCTGGATCACACTGATCAATGAGTTGAGCTCTTCTGTCATGCTTTATACGGCCAACACAAGGACAATGTCGGTGGCTATTTATAACGAAGTCATCCGGGCCAGCTACGGAACTGCAGCTGCCCTGGCAACCATACTGACAGTTACCACCGTAGTATCCCTGCTTATCTTCTTCAAGGTGTCAGGCAATAAGGACGTGACAATGTAGCTGTCATATGATAAACTGAAACGTGCAGTATTGTGCAAAATTAATGATAAAAGGTGCAGGCGTATGGAGAAGCGAAAACAAACATGTTTCAGGGACGAAATCCGGAAAAGTTTGATCTTCCACGCGCTTGCGCCTTGTTTTATATCGCTGGTGGTTTTACTTCTGGTGTTTACCGCAGTGGGATCCCAGCAAATCATCCGCAAAAGCAGCACCATGCTGGAACACTTTTCCAGGGAGTTTGAGGGTGTTATTGACAGCTATGTGGACGGGAACAAGAAGATGGCGGGAGAACTGGATGTGGAGCGCTTTAAGGGACAGCCTTCCTATAAAACGGAGGCAGTGTCCGACATTTACCGGTTTCTTAACAGCCAGGTTTACAGGGGGGACTATTACCTGTTTGACCAGGAGCGGAACCTGGTCTTTTCCACCAACAACCAGGCCGGCGTCATACAATACATAGGCAATTACCTGCCCTGGAACACAACGGACCAGAATGACAGTAAAAATGACTGTATCTTTATTTACGACAACACGGGGGTGGACGGCAGGGCGCTTCCGGCATGGCTCATGTTTCAGACCGTTGTAAAGGACGGCAGGCTTCAGGGCTACAGCGGTTTTGTGCTGAAAGCCGATGCTTTTAAGGAGCAGCTGGGAAACATAGAGCAGCCCGTGCTGCTGATCAATAAGTTCAACCGGCTGTTCACAGACGGAGTGTCCAGGTTTCAGAATGACCGGGGCAAGCTGATGGAGGAATTCCGGGACGGCGGCAACCTGGTGCACCTGGATAACAGATGGTACTACACGGGCAGCGTGTCCGTGCTGGATGGCGAGGCCTCGGTACAGGTCATATATGACTGTACCTCCTTTGTCCAGCTGTGCTTTATGTCCCTGGTGCTGGTGGGATTTCTGGCCCTGGCAGTGACCCTGGCCATTTACCGCAGCGCGGGCAAGGTGGCGGACAAGAAAACGGAAATCATATACGACCTCATAGGCGCCCTGGACCAGGTGGAGAAGGGTGATCTGGATGTGTCTTTGAAAATCACCTCCGGGGATGAGTTTGAACGCATTGGCCATTCCTTTAACACCATGATCGGGAGCATACGCCATCTGCTGGACAGGCATCAGGAACTGGCAAAGGAAAATATGCTGGCCACGGTCCAGATTCTGGAATCCCAGTTTAATCCCCATTTTCTCTTTAACACCCTGGAATCCATCCGGTACATGATAAAGTTCGGACCGGGGGAGGCGGAGAAAATGCTGGTCAGCCTGTCCAGGATGCTTCGCTACAGCATCCAGAACGGCAAAGATGTGGTGACGGTAAAGGAGGAAATGGATTTCATTAACCGGTATCTGCAGGTCATGCTGTACCGGTATGGGGACCGGTTAAAATACAGCATTGACCTGGAGGAGGGAAGCAAAGGCGCATCCATACCAAGGATGACCCTGCAGCCCATTGTGGAGAATTCCATTAAGTACGGTTTTGGAGAGGACAGGGACTGTCTGGAGATCCGTATCCGGACCAAAATACAAAACGGAATCCTTTCCGTTATCATAGCGGACAATGGAGTGGGAATACAGCCTGGGCTGTTAAAGGAGCTGAAAGCCAATCTGGGACAGGGGCAGAACCAGACGGACCATATCGGCATCTATAATGTACATAAGAGAATACGCCTGGTATATGGCAGCCGGTTTGGAGTTGGGATTGACAGTACAACGGAAAAGGGGACAGTGGTGACGCTTCGGGTACCATGTGAGGAGTGAGGCACACTCCCGGCGTAAAGATGGGGGGATCTGTCATGTTATTAAAAGTAGTGATTGTGGAGGATGAGGAAATTATCAGAAATGGGCTTACCTTTGCCCTGAACTGGCTGGATATGGACTGCATCATTGTGGGCACGGCCAAGGACGGGGCAGAGGGGCTGGAGACCATACGGAGGGAACAGCCGGATATCGTGCTGACCGACATCAAGATGCCCAAGATGAACGGGCTTAAGATGATAGAGACAGCCATAAAAGAACAGCATTTTTACAGTCTGGTGCTGACCAGCTATTCGGAATTTGAACTGGCCCGGCAGGCCATCCATATGGGGGTTACGGACTATCTGCTAAAGCCTGTGGACGAGGATGAATTAAAGGAATCCCTGGGCAAAATCCGGCAGCAGATAGCCTATGCCAGTAAGTATGAAAAGATCGAAAGGATATCCCAGGACAGGATTCTGACTGTTTATGATGAGTGGAAGATATTTGACAGCGCAAAGAACAGCATGGACCCTTACGTAAAGAGGACCTATGAGTTTATCAAACAGCATTATAAGGAAAAGGTAAGCATTAACCAGGTAGCGGAAATCCTGGGAGTCAGCACCAGCTATCTCAGCAGGAAGCTGAAGGCAGGGCTTAACACCACCTTTGTGGACCTGCTAAACCAATACAGGATCAAAAAAGCCCTGAACATGCTAAACCAGGGCACCATGAGGATTTATGAGATATCCGATGAACTGGGCTTCAGCGAGTATAAACATTTCTGCAGCGTATTTAAGAAATATACCAATGTAACGCCCTCGGAGTTTTTAAAGAACGGCGGCGTGGCTGTGGTGGGTGAGAAGGAAACCCACGGGTGAGATAAAAGGCCGTGACGAGACGAAAAGCCGCGGTGGGATAAAAGACCGCGGTGGAATTCATAGGTAAATAAAAAGCGCATCTTTTTCTGTATGTGACATGCAAAAGAAGATACGCCTTTTTCTTGAATCTCTTTGTAATTCAGTCATGGGGAATATCCCCTATTCCACCAGCTTGCGGATGGCCTGCTCCTGCTCATCAAACAGAAGCTCCTTATTGTACTGGTAGTACCGCTCACACTCATACTGCTCCAGGAACCAGACACAGGCCTGGCTGGTATTCAGTTCAGTGACAAAGATGACCATCTCCTGGCCGTTGCCAAATGCGGCCTCCATGAAATCAAAGGCGTGCTCCAGCTTAAGCCCCAGTTCTTTCTTAAGCTCCTCGTAGGCATCGCTTCTGGACATAAACTCACCCCTGACCCACTGCCATGCCTCATCCTTCCCCGTAATGGTCCCGGACTGCATTTGCTTTACAAGTCCTTCCATAACGGTCATGCACCTGCGGTTTATGCGGTCCTCCTGCCTTCCCAGAAGACCGCTCTTCTTTTTCCGGACCCGTTCAGCTTCCATGGAATCTATGAGATGCCTTAACACCTCATCCGGCCTTTTCTCTGTACGCGCCTCTATTCGTGTCTCTATCCGCGCCTCTGCCCCCGGCTCTTCCCCCGGCTCCAGTTCCTGCCGGAAAGCTTTCAGCTGGACCATTAAAAGTTCCATGACCTGGTTTTCCATAAACATGCCCTTAAATCCATCCGCCAGCTTGGACAGCAGCAGTCCGGTGACACTTAAGCGCTCATCAAAGGAAGCCCTTGCCACCTTATCGCACAAGTCCTCCCTAATGATCCCCTCCAGGATCTGATCCACCTGGTACTGGTTCTGATATTTATAATAAAGTTCCAGATAATTGGCAAAATCCTTTGCGATCCTGGGATGCTGGATGTATTGACCGATCACATCCCTGTCAGCCCTCTTTTCCAGCTTTTCATAGACCAGGATCAGCTCGGACAGATCCTCCCAGCCCCTGGGAGTGGCAAACAGCTTTCCATCCACCGTGGTCTCTATATGGCAGAAATTCTGCCCCTTGATCCCCAGGTAGGATATAATGGCCGGATGGATATTTTCCTTATACGCGTATTCCTTCCACACCCCAAGGTCCGGCTCCACATCGATCCTTTTAATACGGTCCAGGGTCACCACATCAAACTCCCGGACCGACTTATTGTACTCCGGCGGATTTCCGGCAGCTGCTATGATCCATCCCTCGGGAATCCGGTGGCTGCCAAAGGTCTTGCACTGGAGAAACTGCAGCATGGTGGGTGCCAGGGTCTCGGACACACAGTTGATCTCATCAATGAAAAGAATACCTTCCTTAAGTCCTGTTTCCTCTATCATATTGTAAATGGATGCCACGATCTCGCTCATGGTGTACTCCGTCACCGTGTACTCCCGGCCTCCAAACATTTTCTTCTCTATAAAAGGGAGTCCCACAGCGCTCTGTCTTGTGTGATGGGTGATGGTGTAGGCCACCAGCCCGATCCGGCACTCCCTGGATATCTGCTCCATGATCTGGGTCTTTCCCACACCGGGAGGACCTATGAGCAGAACCGGCCTCTGCCGGATGGACGGAATGGCATATTCCCCATTCTCATCCTTTAACAGATACGCCTCTATGGTGTTTTTTATTTCTTCCTTTGCCCGTTTAATGTTCATAAATTATGGTCTCCTAAATCCTGCTCTCCTGTGTCCTTGGGCTTACTCCCATACTCCATGATCTGTTCCTCCTCCAGCACCACCTTCATGGCCCAGGCCGGAACGGATTCATCGGAAAACATGTTTTCAATAAATACAAATGCCGTGTCATAGGGCGGCGCCTGTACAGGATAGATTCCCTTACCGTCCGTAAAATAGATCAGCCCCCGCAGGTTTCCGATCTCCCTGCTGGCCCGAAGGCCGTTCACATACTCAAAAGCCGGGCGGAAATCCGTGCCTCCAAGTCCTTTGATCTCAAAATGCTCCATGTAATCCTTAAGTTCCTCCGGCTCTGTTATTACCACATCCGACTGAACCTTGTCATCACACTGGATCAGATGGATATGGACCTTCCGGAAATAGCTCTCGGTTTCAGACAGCACATCATAGGTTTCCTCCAAAAACCGCCGGACCAGATCTCCGGAACAGGACATGGAGGTGTCGATCACGATCACAAAGTCCAGGATCCTGTAGACTTCCTTTGATTCCAGCGGCTCTATCAGCGGCATATTGCCGTACAGGGACAGTCCGTAGGTGTAAAACGCATAATCAAAGGAATCGGGATCCACCTGCATTTCCTCCCTCATCACCGCAAATTTTCGGAGAAACTGGCTGTAATCATACCGCTCCCTGTTCTCCACCTGGACCTGGTCCAGCAGGCTCTGGTTGTCCTCTGATTCCTCCTTGGAACCGGTCTCCATCTGGGTCTGCATCTTTTCCCGGTTGTCATCCCACTGGTTCTGCCGCGGCCTGGACTGTTTTGGGTCATCCTCCTGCTCCCACAGGTCATGGCTGTCCACAAAAAACTCAGACTTCAGAAGCTTCACGCGGCGTTCCGGAAGGTTCATTTTCTTAAGCGCCCGGTAGATCCGTTCCGCTGTCAGGGGAACCGGGCGGTTTGCGCGGCCTGTACGGCCTTCCCCCTGACCACCCGGGTCCCTCCTGCCGTCATCCTGGGCCATCGCCTTTTCCAGGCGCAGATAGGTCTCCCTGCGCAGGGGATTCTTCGGCACATGGACACATTTCTGGTACAGTCCGTCAATTACAGACTCCATGGCGATGTCACAAGCCAAGTCCCAGTATTCCTTATCCCTGTCCTTACGGTTATACATATGGCAGAACAGACAATGGAACAGCATGTGCAGATATGCGCGGTTCACCCGGTTTCTTCCCTTCTTAAAAAGACCGGCAAGATACTCCGGCCCATAATAGATAAGCCATCCGTCCGTGGCCACCCCGTTCCTGTTCCAGTCAGCCTCAAATCCCAGACTGCTGAGGGAAAGATCCAGGAACCTCATATTCAGATATAATTCATTCCTGGCCTGATAGAGGATTCTGGTGCATAAATTGACCTGGTCCAGTTCCTCCAGCTGCCTGTGTCTGGTCGGATCTGTCATTGTCCATTTCCCGCCGCCATGGCTTCGTGTTCTTCCTTCAGTTCCTCATACAGATGATAAAAGGTCCAGGCGCTGTTGTGCTCGGTCAGCACTGCCTTCAGCGCGATCTTAGGCACTCCCGCTTTTCTCAGGTTCATGAGCAGTTCATCCAGACGCCTGTTTGAGAACTGCTTCAGCACCATCATTTCCACCGGGATTTCAGGAAGGCTTTTGTCTGCGCTGCCATCCGTATCCCGGGGCTGGAATCCTTCCATTCCCGCCAGATATCCCACGGTTTCCATCACCTGGTCCGGGCCAATGTTGCGGATCCTGATTCCCATTCTCACCAGCACGCTTTTCATCATGGCCACATGCTTCATGGTCTCCGGCCTGCCCGGGTTATAATATAATACTGTCTCTGTTGTTTTCGCCATTCTATTTTACCTCGTTGATCATATGAGTCCCTTTATTTGAACAGATCATCACTGTCCAGCATTAGGGTAAAGGGCCCGTCATTTAAAAGTTCCACCTTCATGTCCGCCCCAAACTGTCCCTTTTCCACCACGTCTACGTACTGTCTGCACCGCTCCATAAACCGCTTGTACAGGGATTCCGCCATCTGAGGAGCACCGGCTTTGGTAAAGCTTGGACGGTTGCCCTTGTGGCAGTCCGCGTACAGGGTGAACTGGCTGATGATCAGCAGCTCTCCCTCCACATCTGCAAGTGACAGGTTAGTTTTTCCATTTTCATCCTCAAATATTCTTAAACGGCAGATCTTATCAGCCATTTTTTCCGCCATCTGCACGGTGTCCCCGTCAGCCACTCCCAGCAGGATCATGAATCCTTTTCCAATCCTCCCCAGCAATTCGCCGTCCACGGTTACGCTTGCATGGGTCACTCTCTGTACTACTGCTCTCATATGCGTTGTCTCCTAATCATTTCCCATTGTCCATTGCCTGCGCCTTTATCTGATCATCATTTTCAGGTATTCCATCACGGTTTCCGTGGCTTCCTCCCTGAAAAGGATTTCCCGGGCGCGCACCGGGTCATCCGTTATGATGTTGTCCACTCCAAGAAGCTTCATCTGCTCCAGTTCCGTCTTGCTGTTCACGGTCCACACATGGACCGCCTTGCCATCCTCATGGACCGCCTCCACCAGGCGGCGGTTAACAAAGCTGGACCGGATACTGATAAAATCAAAGTCATCACTTTCATAATATTTTCCATAGGCGGCCGCAAGGATATAACCGGTCCTCAGGTCCGGATTAAATTCCTTCACCCGCTTTAAGTAGGAGGGCTTCACCGAAGTGATCACGCATTGTTCCTCCATGTCAAACTCCATGACCATGGCAGCCACCTGCTCCGGCAGGCCGGTGCTGTCCCCAATGCTTTTCAGTTCAATGTTCAGCTTCATACGGCCCTTGCATGCTTCCAGCACCTCCCTGAGGGTAGGGATCTTCTCCCCTGTATATTCCTTTGAAAAATGGCTTCCCACATCCAGTTCTTCCAGCTGGGAAAGAGTCATGGTCCCAAGCCTTCTGTCCACCCCCGCCACCCGCTTCAGGTTCAGGTCATGGCACACCACCACCACTCCGTCCGCAGAAATCTGCACATCGATCTCGCTGTAATCCGCCATCTCATCCATGGCTTTTTCCAGGGCAGCCATGGTATTCTCCGGCGCCCGCCTGGAACTGCCCCTGTGGGCGGTTATCTCTGTCTGGCCCAGTACGGACCAGTCAGGGGAGGAGCCGTTATACACCATGTCGAATATCAGAAACAGACTGGCCCCAGCCAGCGCCCCCGTGATGGTAAGCATCCACTTTCTTTTAATATGCATCTGACGGGGAAGAGAAAAATCCCACGGGAGCCTGTGATTATTTTTCATCTCAAACTGGTAATACACCACGGTCAGGGCGCCGAAATCCACCACAGATACCAGGAGGCTTCCTATTAACAGCACCACGATCTCCAGCCTGCTGCACACCGCAGCCAGCACAGCCATGGCGGCATAACCGTCCACAAACAGGCTGACCACCACAGCTGACACAACCACGATCACGGAGTGCAGAACCAGCAAAAACAGGATCAGCAGCAGGTTCAGGGCCAAAAGAAGCACCACCGCCCCAGGCCATCTGCCCTTTAGAAGCTCCAGGCTGCGCCGGAAGCCGTCCCGGAAGCCCTTTTGCTCAATCATGCAGGTAAAGAACACCAGCATAGTGGGAATCCCGACCAGAACCAGGCCAACCACAACCAGGACCAGTCCCAGACGGGTGGCCGGGCCGTGAAGGATCTCATACATGACAAAATTAAGGGGTTTGATCCTTGTAAGCAGACGGATCAGCAGATATGAATTCATGGTCAGATACTCGGCCAGGGCCAGGGGCAGCAGTTTCCAGTCCCTCTTGTTATACTCATCCCATGTCTTTCCCAGGGCCCCCCTCAGTATGGCCAGGGAGTCGATCTTCCTGGAATAGGCAGACGCCTGATAAGCGGTGATCAGGCCCCCGATCTCGGTCACCAGAAGCACCATGCCCACGGCCAGGGCCAATGCCCCGCAGATAATGGTGACAGGGCGCCAAAGAAAGGCCCCCATATTGCTCATGGTAAGGTAACTGTACCCTGCCATGCGCAAAGAGAACCTGAGAAGCTGGTTAACCAGTCTGATATAGAATGTACCTGCAACCAGCCGGTAGAGTACTTCAAAAACCACCAGCTGGCGCAGGTTCAACTTAATAACCTGATCTGTCTCCCTGATCAATCTGTTCACTGAAATTCTTCTTCCGTCTTTTCCTGATTCCGATCCTCACGCTGCTCTTTTGCAAATGCCGTGATGGCCTCATTCAATGAGAACATCTTGGCATCCAGCATATCTACCATATCAGCGCATGCCTTTAATTCCTTCAGCAGGTTCTCAGGAGCATTCCCCTCAAACTTGTAGGCTATCTTGTGTTCCAGGCTGGCCCAGAAATCCATGGCCACCGAGCGTATCTGTATCTCCACCTTGGTCTCCACCGGGCCATCGGTCAGATACACGGGGACGGTCACCACCATATGGTAGCTCTTATAGCCGTTGGGTTTCGGATTCTTGATATAATCCTTGACATGGAGGACGGTCACATCCCCCTGGGAAGATATCATCTCTGCGATCTGATATATATCTGATGTAAAGGAACAGATAATGCGTATGCCTGCAATGTCGCTGAGGCGCTCCATCATATTCTCAATGGAAACCTCATATCCGTCCTTTTTCAGTTTTTTCACAATGCTGTCAGCGGTTTTCAGCCTGGACTTGATGTGTTCAATGGGGTTATAGTCATAACGGCTTACAAACTCATTATTCAGGATCTCGATCTTGGTATTAACCTTCTTTAATGCTGAATCATACAAAAACATGACCGAACGCCACTGATCAACCTGGTCGTCCGCTTTGGGGATATTGGACATTCCTATCCCTCCTTATCTAGTTCGCTTTAGAGTTTCAGCCCCTTTAACAGGTCGCCCAACCCTGTGGATACCGATCCGGTCTCCTTGTAGTCAAATGTCTCGTGCTCTTCACGCTCTGCAGTCTGCTCTGACAGAACCCTCATGCTGAGGCTCAGTTTTCCGTTCTCCATGCTAAGTATCTTCACCTTAACGGTCTGTCCCTCTGTGAGCACAGCGCCGGGGTGTTTGATCCTCTGCGTACTGATCTGGGAAATGTGCAAAAGTCCGTCCACACCGTCTGCCAGCTTTACAAATGCTCCGTAAGGCTTGATGCTGTCCACGGTTCCTTCCACCACATCCCCTGCCTTAAACTGCTCCATGCGCGCCTTTTTCTCAGCTTCCTTTTTCTCCCGCTCCACTTCGCGTCCGGAAAGCACCAGTCTCTTCTTCTCAGGGTCTACGGTGATAATGATACACTCCACATATTTCCCCTGCCAGTCTTCCAGTTTCTCCACATACTCTGTGGACAGCTGGGAAGCCGGGATAAATGCGCGCACTTCCTCCAGGGTTGTAACCACACCGCCCTTAACCGCCTCGGAGATCTTCACCTTCACGACTGTCCTGTCATCCATCATCTGCTGGAACTGGGCCCACTTTGCGCCCGCGCCGCTCTCTTCCTCTGCCAGTTCGATCTTTCTCTTGTTCAGGGTCTGATAGGAAGCCTCCAGCTCAGCTGCAAAATCCTCCATGGTCTCCACGGGTTCCTCAGCGGTTACTTTCTCCGCAGCTGCTTCCTCTGGGGCAACCTCCTGGGCGGTTACCTGGCCTTCTAATTCCTTGTTCATTTCTTCGCTCATAATAATCTCCTCACCTTCTGTATCTATAGCAAAATATATTCCTCTCCATTATAACAACAACCCACCTAATATTTCTATAGTTTTCTTATAAAAATTATACCAAATTTTACATTTTTATTCTCATTTTGTTTCTTTTCACTACAGAGATTATGTGGTATGATTCAGACAGCGGTAAATATACGTAAGAAAGGACCTGTATTCCATGATAGATCTTTTGGATCTGCACACACACACAACGGCCAGCGGCCATGCATATAACTCCCTTTATGAGATGGCCAGATCAGCCTCGGAACGTGGTATGCGCGTCTTCGGCTGCTCAGACCACGCGCCGGCCATGCCCGGCACCTGCCATTATTATCATTTTATCAATTTTAAAGTCATCCCCAGGACCCTTTACGGCATGAAGCTGATGATGGGCATAGAACTTAACATTATGGATTACGAAGGAGGGGTTGATCTGGAACAGGATCTGCTCCAGAATTTGGACTATGCCATTGCCAGCCTTCACCACCCATGTATAGAGAGCGGCACCATGACCCAGAATACAAACGCATACCTGGGCGTCATGAAGAACCCTGCCATACACATCATAGGCCATCCGGACGACAGCCGTTATCCGGTTGATTACGATACCCTGGTCAGCGCGGCCAGGGAACACAAAACCCTTTTAGAGGTTAACAACAGTTCCCTGAATCCCATGAGCTTCCGCCAGGGCGCAAGGGAGAATTACCTGAAAATGCTGGAACTCTGCAAACACTACAAAACCCCGGTCATTGTGGACAGCGACGCCCACTGCGAAGCGGATTCCGGAGACCACACCTTTGCCCACGCCCTTTTGGAGGAGGTCAGCTTCCCTCCTGAGCTGGTGGTGAACACCTCCCTTGACCTTCTGGCCGGCTACATTCCCCGGCTCACCTCCATTCTGGCGCAGCCGGATGATGCCAGGTGCGGGCAGGCAGGCAGGGACGCAGGAAATACAACGTCAGCAGGCGGCACAGCATCAGCGGGAAACACAGCATCAGCGGGAGGCACGGGCAAATGATCAATTTCCTGAACCTGGAATATTTCCTGGTGGCAGCGGAAGAACTGAATTTTACAAGGGCGGCTAAAAAGCTGTTTATTTCCCAACAGTCCCTGAGCAACCATATATCCAATCTGGAAAAGGAGTTTGATGTGGTGCTGTTTAACCGCACCTCCCCCCTCACCCTTACCTATGCGGGCCAGGCTTTAAAGGCCAGGGCCAGGGAGCTTCTGGACCTTCGTGATGAGACTTATAAGGAGATCTCCGATATCAAGGATTTTTCAACAGGACAGCTTGCCATCGGTGTATCCCACACCAGGGGAAGGGTCATCCTTCCGGAAATCCTCCCCACCTACCAGGCCCAATTTCCAGGTATTGAGCTGCGGCTGGTGGAGGGCAATTCCAGCCAGCTGGCATCGGATCTGCTCCACGGCAACGTGGACCTGATGATCGACCTTCTGCCTTTTACTGTGGAGAATGTGGAGACCGTCCCCATCTGCGGCGAGGAGATCCTCATGGTGGTACCGGACGAACTGCTGAAAAAGATATATCCCAACCGCCTGGAGGAGATCAAACAGATCCTATCCTCCACGGCGGATGTCACGCTGCTCGAAAGGTGCCCCTTTGTTTTGTTAAAAAAGGGCAACCGGATCCGCACCATCTCCGATGAGATATTTGAGGACGCACAGATGAGCCCCAGGGTGGTACTGGAAACGGAAAACATTGAAACAGTGCTGGCCCTGTGCGCAAAAGGAATGGGGATCACATTTTACCCGAAAATGTTCATGAATCCAGACCAATCCTCCCGCTCCTACCGCAATGCCATGCTGGAAAACAGTCATCTGAACCTGTACTCCTTAAACTATTCCAGAGCCCATGGCGTACTTGGCATCGGCTACCACAAGGGCCGGTACATGTCCAGGGCGACCAGGGAATTCATCCGCATTGCCCGGGAACGCATTCCCTATCCGGCCGACCGTCCGGCAGAATAAACCGATTCTGAAACACCCCGCGCCTACATATCATAAGCTCAGGGTGTTTTTTCTTCCATAATCTTGACAGATAAGATGGAATCTGCTAGAATACAAATAGTAACTGTTATCATTATTATATCTTATAGAAGGAGATGCTATGAAAACTTTAAAGTATAGCCGTCAGAGGGAATCCATCAAAGCCAGTCTGATGAACCGACATGACCATCCTACGGCAGACGCCCTATACGCCAGCATCCGTGAAGAATTTCCCAATATCAGCTTGGGGACGGTCTATCGCAACCTGAACCTGCTGGTTGAAACCGGAGAGATAAAGAAACTGACCTGCGGAGACGGCGCTGACCATTTTGATGGTGATATCCGGCAGCATTATCATTTTGTATGTACGGAATGCAACCAGGTCTATGACATGGATTTAGGAGCCCTTGAGGAACTGAATCAGGAAGCCCAGGAGAACGCTCCGGGAATCATTGACAGCCACTATGTGCTGTTCTACGGCCGGTGTAAAAAATGTTTGGGAAAAAAAGTTGATAAAGGTATTGACAAACCGGCATAAATGATTTATATTAATATCAGTAACAATTACTATTATCAGTTCAGACAAAAATAACAAACCTGTTCCGGATGCCAGACATCCGGAACGTAACTTAAATAATGAAAAGGAGAATATTGATTATGAAGAAATGGGTATGTACAGTATGCGGTTATGTTTATGAGGGAGAGAATCCACCTGAGAAATGTCCACAGTGCGGTGTTCCTGCATCCAAGTTCAAAGAGCAGGAAGCTGACAAGATGGCATGGGCATGTGAGCATGAGGTTGGTGTTGCACAGGGTTCCCCTGAAGACATCATGATGGATTTAAGAGCTAATTTCGAGGGTGAATGTTCTGAGGTTGGTATGTATCTGGCCATGTCCAGAGTGGCTCACAGGGAAGGATATCCTGAGATCGGCCTGTACTGGGAAAAGGCAGCTTTTGAGGAAGCGGAGCACGCTGCCAAGTTTGCGGAGCTGTTAGGCGAGGTTGTTACCTCCTCCACTAAGAAGAACCTGGAGATGAGAGTAGCTGCTGAGAACGGCGCTACCGCAGGTAAGTTTGACCTGGCTAAGAGAGCAAAGGCCCTGAACCTGGATGCGATCCATGACACCGTTCATGAGATGGCTAAGGATGAGGCACGCCACGGCAAGGCATTTGCAGGACTGTTAGAGAGATACTTTGGTTAATAAAAGCGTCATGCCGCCGGCCTATTGGGCCGGCGGCATTTTTATGTACCGGATCTCATAAGCCGGACTTTATATTCCGGACTTTATGTACCGGATCTCATATCCCAGCTTTAACATCCTGTCTGCTGCCAATTGTCATAGAATCTTCAGAAATATTTCCTTGAACAAGGCCTGCATCTGTGCTAGAGTGTGTTTGAATCAAGATGGGAGGTCATTTTTTGATACAGAACATACTTTGTTTTCTGGAGGGATCAGCCGGGACATATCCGGATAAACCGGCTTTTTCCGATGAGCATACAAGCCTGACATACAGGGAGCTGTTGGAGCTGTCCCGCCGGATCGGCACCTATCTCGGCCAGCGGTCCGGTCCGCGCCGTCCTATCCCTGTGATGACTGAAAAGAACGTATTTGCCCTGGGCGCCTTTATGGGTGCTGTGACAGCCGGATGCTTCTATGTATATCTGGATCCCAGTCAACCGGCCAAACGTCTGAACCGGATTCTGGACAGCCTTCAGGCCCAGTGGATGATCGCGGACAGTAAAAGCCTTAACATAGCTGGAGATATCACATTTTCCGGAGAAATAATAGACCTTGAAACACTGAAAGCCCTGCCGCCTGACAGCACGGACTCCGGCCTTCTGGCATCCATCCGCAGCCAGTCCCTGGATACGGACCCTCTGTACGGGATTTTCACCTCAGGTTCCACAGGCACGCCCAAGGGCGTGGTGGTGGGTCACCGCTCAGTGATCGATTTTATAGGACATTTTACAGACATGTTCCATATCACGTCCCAAGATGTGATCGGCAACCAGGCCCCCTTTGATTTTGATGTTTCCGTAAAGGATATTTACTCCACCCTTAAAACCGGTGCGACCATGGAAATCATACCAAAGCGGCTGTTCTCCATCCCCACCGGGCTTTTGGATTACCTCTGCCAAAAGCAGGTCACCACAGCCATCTGGGCCGTTTCCGCCCTGTGCATCATCACTACCCTGAACGGTTTTACTTACCGTGTGCCCACACACCTGGATAAAATACTGTTCAGCGGGGAGGTCATGCCGGTCAAACACCTGAACACGTGGAGGAAGTATCTTCCCCATGCCATGTTTGTCAATCTGTACGGTCCCACTGAAATCACCTGCAACTGCACATACTATGTGATAGACCGGGATTTTGAACCGGGAAGTACGATTCCCATGGGAACTGCATTTCCCAATGAAAAGGTATTTCTGCTGGATGAGGAGGACCATCTTGTGACCACTCCCCACAGACAGGGGGAGGTCTGCGTGGCAGGCACCGCCCTGGCCCTTGGATATTACAGGGACCCGCAGCGGACCGGTGCATCCTTTGTACAGAATCCCCTAAACCAGTCATACCCTGAGATCATCTACCGCACGGGCGACATGGCCTGTTACGGCCCGGATGGCCTTTTGTATTTCCAGGCAAGAAAAGATTTCCAAATCAAACACATGGGGCACAGGATCGAACTGGGTGAGATCGAGACAGCCCTTATGGCCGTGGAGGGTATTACCAGGGCCGTATGCATTTTCCTGGAGGAAAAAAACAAGATTGCTGCATTCTATGAAGGGAATGCCCATAAAAGGCAGATTGCCGCCGGGCTGGAACCGCTGCTGCCCCGCTATATGTTCCCAAATATTTACAAAAACCTGGATCAACTCCCGCTTACAAAGAATGGGAAAATTGACCGGAAGGCCCTGAGGGAACTCTGCGTCTAGTGTACTTCCAGATTCTCCGGGTACCCAGATTTGTGCGTGACTGGCGAAAAATCAGCCGCAAAGATGGATGCCGGAGGGATTCCGAGAGCACACTCTGAAAAAAGGAGGTTTCATGGACGATCAGATACTGCAAACAGCCGCTGATATGTACGGCACGCCGTCCTATGTCTTTGACCTGGATGAATTCCATCAACGTATACGGCATATGAAAGAAATACTGGGCCATGAGAGAAAGATCTGCTATGCAATGAAAGCCAACCCCTTCCTGGCAGCCACAGCCGCCCAGGCAGCCGATGGTCTTGAGGTGTGCTCTCCCGGGGAATACGCCATCTGCCGGCGGGCGGGCATCCCCGGGAAGAAGATCGTACTATCCGGCGTTAACAAAGAACCGCAGCAGATCCTGGAAGTGATGGGGGAGGGAGGGGCTGCGGCCTTTACCGCCGAATCCCTGTACCAGCTTCAGATCCTGGAAGCATGTGCTGCACAGGAATCCGGCCAGATAACCGCGCAAAAGTCCGCTGTCCCTGTCCTGCTGCGCCTGACCAGCGGAAACCAGTTTGGGATGGATGAGGAGACGGTCCGGGCCATTATCCGGGACCGCGGCTCTTATCCCCACCTGGATTTTATAGGACTTCAGTACTACTCAGGAACCCAGAAGAAACAGATGTCCAAGCTAAAAAAAGAATTAGAGTACCTGGATGGGGTCCTGGCCGGGATCCGGGAGGAACTGGTGTATGAACTTCGTGAACTGGAATATGGACCGGGTCTCTCTATTCCATACTTTGAGGGCCAGGAAATCCAGGATGAGGATCTTATGCTCAGGGAATTTCGGGATTTCCTTGACCAAATGGAATTTACGGGAACCATAACCCTGGAAGCCGGCCGGTTCCTGGCAGCCCCCTGCGGCAGCTATATCACCCAGGTGGTTGACCTTAAGCGCAGTCAGGGATTAAATTACTGCATTGTGGACGGAGGCATCCACCATGTGAACTATTACGGACAGGCCATGGCCATGAAGATCCCGTTCCACCGCTTTATGCCCCGGCAGGCCTCAGGCAGACGGGAGGAAGAACGATGGACGGTCTGCGGATCCCTGTGCACTTCCGGAGATATGCTGGTCAAGAATCTTCCCCTGCCCGGTCCGGCAATGGGGGATCTTTTGGTCTTTGACCGCATCGGCGCCTATTCTGTGACGGAAGGGATCTACCTGTTCCTGAGCAGAAGGCTGCCCAGGATCCTGACCTATACAGAAGCGGACGGGCTTTGCCTGGTGCGCAGGGATCTGCCCACGGATCCGCTCAATGACGGCAGTATCCATATCGATCAATTATAAAAGGAGAATAAAACATGGATGAATTATTAGAAATTTTAGAGGATATCAAACCCAATGTGGATTTTAAGACCTGCACGGACCTGATTGACGGTGGATATCTGGATTCCTTTGATATCCTCTCCATTGTCAGCGAATTAAACGATGCATTTGGCGTTGAGATCTCACCTGTGGATATTGTACCTGGCAACTTCAACTCCGCAGACGCTTTGTGGAAAATGGTACAGCGTCTGGGCGATGACTAACAGAGGGAGGACGGGATGTCTTTTCTCTCAATGAACTTCCTTCTTTTCCTGGCTGCAGCCGTCCTGGGATATTATCTGATTCCGGGACGGCTTCAGTGGGTATGGCTTCTTTTGTTCAGTTACCTGTTCTACCTGGCTTCAGGCACATGGGCGGCGGTGTTTATCCTTACCACCACCCTCACCACCTTTCTTGGAGGCCTGTGCCTGGAAAGGGCGGATCTCAGACTGGCTCTGATCCTAAGATCCATTGAGAACCCCATACCCGGGCAGAAAAAGATATTAAAAGAGCGTTACCGCAAGTACAAGAAATGGATCACAGCCGCTGTGCTCCTTATTAATTTTGGCATACTGGCTGTTTTAAAATACCGCAACTTTGCGGTGGAAAACATAAGCCGGATGTTCGGCGCCCCCTATACCCCGGGAAATCTTCTGCTTCCCCTGGGTATTTCCTTTTATACCTTCCAGTCCATGGGGTATCTCATTGATGTTTACAGAGGGAAATATCCTCCTGACCACAACCCCTTCCGCTTTGCCCTGTTCGTATCATTTTTCCCACAGATCCTTCAGGGTCCCATCGGACGCTATGACCGGCTGTCAGATCAGCTCTTTGGCCAGAGGACCTTCTGTCTTTCACGGATCGAAAGCGGGCTGCAGCTGATGCTTTGGGGATATTTTAAGAAAATAGTCATTGCGGACCGGGCCGCGGTCATTGTAAACCAGGTGTTCGGCAAATACGAATCCTACGGGGGGATCGTGGTCATTACAGCGGTCCTGTTTTATTCCATTCAGCTGTACGGTGATTTCTCCGGAGGCATGGATGTGGTGACGGGCGCTGCAGAGTGCTTTGGCATTTCCCTGGACGCCAACTTTAAACGTCCCTATTTTGCGCGGTCGATCTCGGATTTCTGGCACCGCTGGCACATTACCCTGGGCACATGGATGAAAGACTATGTATTCTATCCCTTTTCTCTTTCCAAGGGCATGAATAGGTTTGGAAAATACTGTAAGAACCACTGTGGAAAACATATAGGCCGTGTCCTTCCGGTGTGTATAGCCAACCTGCTGGTGTTTTTCCTTGTGGGCGTATGGCATGGACCTGCATGGAAATATATTGTTTACGGCCTCTATAACGGCGTGATCATTGCTGCCAGCAACCTGTTTGCCCCCTGTTACCAGAAGGCAGCCAAATCCCTCCGCGTCCCGGCGGAATCCAGGGCCTGGATGGTGGTCCAGATCCTGCGGACCTTTATACTGGTGAATATCAGCTGGTATTTTGACATGGCACCAAGTCTTGGGGCTGCCCTGACCATGATGAAGAACACGGTGAGTGGATTTTCCCTTTCCGCGCTCACAGACGGAAGCCTGTTAGATCTGGGGTTGGACAAAAAGGATTACGTGGCCCTTGCCCTATCCTTCGGGGTCCTGTTTGCTGTCAGTTTTTTCCAGGAAAACCATATGGAAATAAGAAAGACCCTGGCCAGACAGCCCTTGGCCGCCAGGTGGAGCGTGTATCTTCTGCTGCTCTTTGCCATTCCCCTTCTGGGGCAGATCAATCTAACGGGAGGAGGTTTTATCTATGCCCAGTTCTAATTGGCTAAAAGCCGCCAGGGCTGTCCTGTTCCCGGCCCTTTGCCTGGGGATTACCCTGGCGCTCAATTATGCCCTTATTCCTCCCGGTTCCGTGAGGATCAATCTTCACAACCTGAGGGATGGACAGGACTATGACACGGTATTCATCGGGACTTCCCACGGACAGTATGGAATCGATCCCGGAGCCATGGACCGGGACGGGATCAGTTCCGTCAGCCTGTGCATGGCAGACGCCTATCCGGATGATATGTACTACCTGCTGCGTCTGGCCGCTGAGACCCAGAACCCGTCTCAGGTGGTGTATGAGCTGGACCCATCCTACTGGATGAATGAGCAGCGCAGCGGTTCCACCGAGATATTCTTTTACCAGGACTTCCCTCCATCCGCCGCAAAGTTCCTCTATTTCATGGATAAAATAGCAGGGCTGGATTTCCGCTCCACCCTGGCGCCCTGGAGCTATTACCGGAATCTTTACGCCCAGATACCGTCCAATATACAAAAGAAGCTAAGTCCCGCCTACCGAAGCTACGATCCCACCATACTGGATGTCCCTGCCGGCCATTACGGAGGACGGGGATTCATCTACCGCAACCGGGTGGAGGGCGAAGACAAGGGAACCTTTAACAATATTCCCTGGGATGAAAGCCGGGTCAAGGAAAAGGCACTCCGGTATTTTGACCGCATCGCGGCATTTTGCAAGGACAGGGACATAGAGCTGATCGTCATCACCACCCCTGTCCCCCTTGACACCCTTTCCCAGTTTGAGGAATCCTATCAGGCCTCCCATGAATATTTTACCGGCCTAATGGAACGCTACGGCCTGAAGTACTACAACTTTAACTACATGAATCCCCAGCTTATGGACCGTACCATGGAGGGATACTGGGATTATGACGGACACATGGACGGAATTAAAGCCCGGGAATACAGCACCATACTTGGAAGGTTCCTTGCAGATATAAAAAACAAGGAAATGGACCCGGAAAAATATTTCTCCTATACTCCTTAAAATATTGGTTGACAAACCGGCAAGTTCGACCTGGCCAAGAGAGCAAAGGCCCTGCCCCTGGATCAGTTTCCAAAAACACTGGACCAAAAGGGGCAGACGGCTCTTTTGGGCCCCTCTAGGATACTGTAAATTTCCCCTGTACATATTTGTCCATATTGCTGCGGCATATAATGGTGGAAACTACATTCTCCTCTTTTTCCAAAGGTTCCTCCCTGCGGATCAGGTAATTTAGAAGGCGTTTTAATCCTACGATCGCCTGATTCCTGGGATTCTTGTCAATAATCAGGTTGATTATCCCCTTCTCCATATACCGGATGCTCTCCGGGTACAGGTCGCTTCCAATGATGCGGACCTTTCCCACCAGGCCTACCTCCTCCACTGCCCTGGCCAGAAAAAGGCTGCACCGGGCATTCACGGAATACAGTCCTTTAATGGTTTCATCTGCCCTCAGCGTATCCAGAACACGCTCATATACGTTATCAATTCCCCTGTATCCATATACCTTGATCAGCTTATTATGGGCATCCTGTTCCCTGAGATAGGATTCAAAGCCCATGGTGTTCTCAATATTGGACGGTAGGAGCACGTCCCCTGCACAGATGAGGATACTGCTGTCCTCAGGAATCTGTGCTGTCAGAAGCTCTGCTGCCATCCTCCCGTCTGTCCTGTGTTCGGACTGTACACTGCACAGGCAGTCCACTCCCTCCACTTCCTCGCTCACCAGAACCAATGGAATACCGTTCTCAGTGAGCCTGCAGGCCGTCTGCTGATCCTTTTCAAGAAGCTTTCCCCCTCCTATAACTCCGTCAATCTCCCCCTGATACTGTCTCATAATGCTCTTCAGGTTATCGGCAAAGCTGTTGACCTCATCATTGTAACAGGGCGCCTCTATGATATCCAGATTATAGGCGATCAATTCCTTCCTGTACTGGCGGTATCCGTTCCACAGCTCCCCGTAGAAATAGCGGTTATCCTGTGTGGGGCCGGGAAATGCCACCACGATTCTCAGCGGTTTCTTCTTAAGGGAGGACGCTACCAGATTGGGTTGATATCCCATTTCATTGGCAATCCTCACAATTTTTTTCCTGACCGCTTCGCTTACCCCCGGCTTATCATACAAGGCCCTATGCACCGTACCGCTGGACACCTGGGCCGCGGCTGCAACATCGTTAATTGTTATCTTTTTTTCCATATGGAAATCCCTTGGCTTTCTGTCTGTTGATGTGTATTTGTAATCCATTTTAACAGACATATCCTCTATATGCAAATTCAATTTAACTGAACAGCCCCGGCAGGAACAGGCTAACCTGGGGGATAAAGGTGACCAGAAGCAATGTTATGATCATACACACGTAGAAGGGAAACGTGGCCCTCACTACCCGTTCCATAGGAACACCAGACACAGCTGAGCCAATGAATAGAACCGCGCCAACAGGAGGAGTTAAAAGTCCGATACCGCAGTTGAGAACAATCATGATCCCAAATTGGATCGGATCAATACCAATGGTCTGCGCCAGCGGCAGCAGGATAGGCGTGGCGATCAGAATAATGGGAGCCATATCCATGACACATCCCAATACCAATAGGATAACATTGATCATCAGAGCCAGGACAATTGGATTTGTGGTCAGGCTTGTAATGGCACCGGCCGCCAGATTAGGTACGCGCAGGTATGTAAGCAGATAGCCGAATGCATTGGATGTGGCTATAAGGATCAGTACGATCGCCAGGGTGTCCAGAGAATCCCCAAATGCCTTCCATACTCCCTTCCAATCCAGTCCTTTGTAAATAAACACACTAACAAACAGACTGTATACTACGGCAATTGCCGCTGATTCCGTTGCAGTGAACACTCCCGCCACAACCCCTACCACCACAATGAGAACTGCTGCAAGGGCCCAAACGGACCTTCCAAGTTCATGGAAAAACGCCCTGAAGCTAAACTTCTCCCCTTTGGGATACCTGCGCCTGACCGATATAATGTAGGAACCGATCATCAGGGAAACTGCAAGCACGGCTCCGGGAATATATCCGGCTAAAAACAGGCTTCCAACAGAAATGGAACCGGCAGTGGTGGCATAAATGATCATATTATGGCTGGGCGGCACCAAAAGCCCTTCACAGGAGGAAGTGATGGTAACTGCCGTTGAGAAATCATCATCATACCCCTGATCTACCATCATGGGAATCAGAATGGTCCCAAGGGATGCTGTGTCAGCCGCTGCGGAACCTGAGATTCCGCCAAAGAAATAGGATGCCACAATATTCACCATGGCCATTCCTCCAGTCATCCATCCCACCAGGGAATTGGCAAGGCTGATCAGTTTTTCGGAAATACCTCCCGACCCCATCAGCACGCCCATGGTAATGAAAAAGGGAACAGCCATCAGGCTGAAGGAATTTACGCCTTTTACCATCATCTGGCAGATGGTGGTAATGGGCAGTTTCAGGTACAGGCAGCACAAAATGGACGAAATACCCACTGCATACGCGATCTGAACCCTCATCAATATTAAAAGCGCAAAAGAACCTAAAAGAATTAAAATCGCCATACTGTTTGTATCCATATTACCCCTCCTCTCTCTCAGGCCCGGCCAGGCAACAGATCTGTTCCACTTCAAACAGGGCCGTCACAAGCCCTGACAGCGGGATTGGGAAATATAGCCAGAACTTGGAGATAAAGGGCATGCTTGCATATGCCCCTTTCATTCCCATGGTGACGGCAAAATTCCAGCCATAGTACACCATTGCCAGGGCAAATGCCAGCACGGCCACACAGCCAAACAGGTCCAGGGCCTTTACCGTTGCCTTTGGCAAAAGGCGGTCAAACACGGTCATCCGTATATGGGCATTGCGCCGCAGCCCCAGGGCCGCACTGAGCATGGCCATATAAATCATACAGGTCAGGATGGTCTCCTCACTCCATGTGGGAACCACGATGCCTGGAAGGTATCGCGTCACCACCACCAAAGCTGCAATCAGGATCTCTATGATCAGAAAAATCTTACATAGAATCATGATGCACTGGTAAACACGGTTGAATACTTGTTTCATAACAGGCTCCTTTTTATAATCTCTTGGCAGGGAGGGACAGCAGTCTTTCGGCTGTCCCGCATCCAGTCCATCATTAATTTCCCAGTTCCTCTATTCTTACCATGTAATCGTCCAGGCCTTCTGTCACTTCACCAATAATCTTAGAGCAGGCGTCCCGCCACGGCTGAAGGTCATCCACCTCCACAAAAGTCACACCGCTTTCCACCAGCTTTGCTTTGCACTCATCCTCCACGTCCTGGGAGCATCCGGCATTATATCTACTGGCGATACCGCCTGCCTCCATCACTGCCTCCTGCTGGGCCGGTGTCAGCTTGTCCCAGGCCGAATCAGTGATCAGTACCATACAGGCCCCAAAGGTATGACCGTCCAAAATCATATATGGGGCAACCTCATTAAATGCATTGGACTGGTAGTTTACGATCGGCTGCTCCGCACCATCCACAACACCGGTTGACAGAGCGGAATACAGTTCATTAAATGCAACCGTTGCCGGAGCTGCCCCCAGCCCCTCAATGGTTCCCACCATGGTGGAATCGGTGGAAGAACGGATCTTCTTTCCTTTCAGGTCTTCTATCCCCGTTATTTTATCTTTAAAGAAAAAGTTGCGGAATCCTTCCTCTGCAAAAAACAGACCTCTGATTCCAAGTCCCACCTCATGGCATTCATTTAAGATATCATCCCCAATGTCTGTCTCAACAGTCTTCCAGAAATGTTCCCTCCCGTTAAATATATAAGGAACAGTCAACAGGTTGGTGACATTGATCCCTGTGTAGTCCTTAAGACTTTGGGTTGCGATCCTGGTCATATCCACTGTGCCTCCCCCTGAGGTCATGGTATCCAGTACATCCCCCTCTGCGCCAAACACGCCGCCTGCATAGATCTGGATCTCAACCGACCCTCCGGACAGGCGCTCCACCTCTTCCTTAAACTTCTGTGCAGTCATTCCCATGAGTGAGGTCTCGCTGTTTACCTCCGCATATGACAGTGTAACCTTAGGGTCAGCGGCTGCTTTCTGGCTATCCGAAGCCTTCTGCCCTTCTGTTTGTGATTCTCCAGCAGACGGAATTGTTGTCTCCCCTGCGGTATTGGATTTAGCGCATGCTGATAAAAGGGACGCCATCATGGTTACCGATAATACAACTGCTAATAATTTCTTCATAAGTCCTTCTCCTTCTCCTTGTTATTCAGTCACCCCTGTGCCACGCCGCGCATTTTCCGGACAAACAGCCCTGCCTCCCTGCGCACGCTTTCCACAGTGGGAAGATTCATACATTCAAATGACATATACTCCTGGAACCCGGCATTCCCCAGCTTTTCCACGATCCTCTCAAAGTCAATATGTCCGTACCCCGGGAACATCCTGTTGGAATCCGCCACATGGACATGGCACAGCCGTCTGCCCATACGCTCAATCGCCTCGTCAAACCTGGCGTCCTCAATATTGGCATGGAAGATATCCCATAGGATTCCCATACAGCCTGCATTTGCAAGCTCCCTTTCTACAAATGACATTGCGTCATCCGCACTGTTAAACAGTGATGTCTCATAACGGTTAATGGCTTCCAGTATTATGGTTACCCGTCTGTCCTGTGCATAGGTTATAACAGGCTCCAGATTCCTGGCCAGCGTCTGCTTTTGTTCCTCCTCTTTCCCAGGCTCTCCAAGCCCTCTCAAAAGTCCCAGGGTAACCTTGCTTCCCAGTATCACCGCTGCATCGATATGCTGCTTCATCCTCTCCTGGGCCTTCTTAAGTTCACCGCCGGTGTGCAAAAGGGAAATCCCCTCCAACAGCCGGGATTGCCCTGTTGAAATAGTGGAGCACCCCAACCCCCTTTCATCCAGATCTTTTCTGACCTTTCTTACATCCACATCCTCATAGCTGGATATGCACACTTCCGCACCGTCAAAGCCACTGTCAGTCAGCCACTTCAGAGCCTGTCCATACTCCCTGGCCCGGTAAGGTGCAAAGGGCGTATCATACTGCAGTGTAATTGTCCCGCTGAATCTCATTCTTTCTATCCTGCCTTTCCCGGAGCATATTCATAAACCCCTCAAAATCCGTGAGCAAGGGCACCGCCGTCCACTGCGAAGTCCTGTCCTGTGCAGTATGATGATGCCTTTCCCAAAAGGAACAAGATCATTCTCCCAATGTCAGAGGGAGCGGCAAAACGATCCAGCATCATTTTGCGAAGCGCAGCCTCCTTCCTGTCGGGATTTTCCCGGAACATTTCCTCATTCATCCGGGTAAGTACCCATCCCGGCGCCACACTGTTAACTAGTATATTATCATTTTTCCACTCCTCAGCCAGCCCCCTGGTAAGGCCTGTGACCCCTGATTTGGTCATACAGTACGGAACCACTCCCGAAAATCCCATATGTGCCCCCATGGAGGAAATACTCACGATCCTCCCTATGTGTTGGGACTGCTTCAGGTAGGGATAACACATCTTACACAGTTCAAATACGGTTTCCAGGTTAAGGTTCTGTATTCTTTGGTACCGGTCAGCGGGAAATTCTTCGGCCCTGCACTTATATGTAATACCTGCATTATTTACTAGGAAATCCAGGCCACCCTCTTTTTCTGCAATGGTTTCAATGACCTGCTTTGTCTCTTCCCTGTCCATAAGATTCACCTGGACATCCGTCATTTCCCCTGAAATTTCTTCCTCACTGCTCCTGGATACCACATCCAGATTATATACCTTGGCACCTGCATCGGTCAGTACCTTGGCAATGCCAAGACCTATACCCCTGGACGCGCCTGTCACAACTCCCACATGCCCTTTAAGGCTGAACAGGTCATTTACATATTCAACACTACCCATATTCATTACCGCCTTTCCCATCATCCTCTTTCCAACGCCTGCATGCACTCTTCCCTGAACCTGAATCCCCATCCTGCTCCCTCTCTCGGATAGGCAAACCCATTTTCAATCCTCATGGTGTTGTCAATGATCCCATCGATCCAGTCAAAGGATTCCGCACCGTATGGGTTCCTGACCGTACACAGAAGAGGTACATCATAATCCTTATAATAGTGGGGTAATGTAGGTATATGGTAGGCATCCGCAAGGGCCGCTGAATCCCGCCACGCCTCCACGCCTCCCAGGCGTATGATATCCGGCTGCCACAGATCCAGTGCATTACGCGCAATCAGGTTCTTAAGGGCTTCACAGTCGTACTCCCTCTCTCCCATGGCAAGGGCTATGCCGCATTTGCTGCGCAGCAGCTCATAACCCGCAAAATCCGTGTGTACCACCGGTTCCTCAAACCACTGGATTCCTATTGCCCTGGCCCGTTCTGACAATTCCAAAGCAGTGGGCACATCCATTCCCTGGTTTGCATCCATCATGATCTTAACTCCGCTTCCCAGCGCTTCCCTGCATTTTGTAAGCCTCTCCATGTCCCTGTCAACAGATCCGGATCCCACCTTGATCTTGACTGCAGTGAATCCCCTGCTCTTATAATCCGTCACTTCCTCCAGCAGTTCCTCAATACTGTAGGAGATCCATCCTCCGCTTCCGTATACAGGTATCCTCTTCTGGTTTGCCCCCAGCATCTTCCATACCGGCAGTCCGCAGCAATGCCCCCATGCATCCCACATGGCTATATTCACTGCTGCTATGGCACAGGTGTTAATGCCTGTGTTTCCAAAATATTCCGCTTCCATGTCCCAGTCCTTTTTCATCTTCACCGTATCATAGACAGCATACTGCCGGGATTTTATAAAATTGCACACATCCTTTAAGGCCCCCTCAACCGCACCTGGAGAATAGTGGAAGGACAACAGATATCCTTGTCCCCTGATTCCCTCCCTTGTGGTCAGCTCCACAATGTAAAATGCAATCTTGCTGATCGTGTGGGTGGAATCCGCTATAGGCTTACTGATGCTTGAAACCGCTCTGTAATATGTAATATCCGAAATCATATGATCCATTTTGTATCTCTTCCTTTCATCTATTTAAAGTTTTCTGATTCTATTTCCTGGAGTTTTCCAAAACCTCTCTCGTTATTCCGCCTTCTCTGTTCCTCAAATCCCTGGCACCATCTGCCCTCCAGCCAACGCTCAGCCATCTCGGCTCCCATACTGAAGCTAACCACCTTTTCACCCATGGCCAGTACATTGGCATTGTTGATCAGGGATGTCTTTTCAGCAGTGTATACGCTCTCACATGCAACCGCATACACGCCTCTGAACTTATTGGCGATCATACTTACACCTGCTCCTGTTCCGCAGATCACAATACCACGTTCCGCCCTTCCCTCCCGGATTACTCGGGCCAGGTTTTCCGATGCTTCAAAATATAGGGTAGCATCCTCCTCCTTCTGTGCTCCCACATCCTCCACCTCATATCCCAGGGCAATGATGTGCGCTTTTACCGCTTCTTTTAAGCGAAATCCTGAAAAATCTGATGCAATCACTACGTTCATTTCTGTCTTCCTTTCTTATCTCTTTCGGATTAGGACTCCCACTTATGGTTGATGGTGAATCCATGTAATCAGCATTGATCCCCCCTGCCCTATCTACTCCAACGCGGAACTAAAACGTTTTATGTTTATGGCTTGATATTAGCAGATTATTCATGTTCTAGTCAATAATTATTTGGATTTTTTACTATTTTCGTGCACATTAAACATATTTTTAGTAGTTTTACTAGTGTATTTTTCACTGGACAATTTTTATAAAACGTTTTATTATAAATTTTGTAATCAGCATGAACCCTAAACCCTTGGACGCTCCGTAACGGAACAAACCAACAGATTACATATGGAGGTATCTATAAGATGAAAGATCCAAATTGTGCCTATTGCATGCAGGGTGATATGGCAGCAGCATTCGCCTATCCTGTCTGCGAAATGAATACCAGTTTTCTATACATATTTAAGGAGCAGAGCAAACGCGGCCGTTGCGTTATTGCCCACAAAAAACATGTCAGTGAGCTGATCGACCTGACCGCTGAGGAACGGACCGCCTTTTTCTCCGATGTGGCGGCGGCAGCCAATGCCATTCATAAGGCATTCAAACCTGATAAGCTGAATTACGGCGCTTATGGTGATACCGGCTCCCATCTCCATTTTCATCTGGTCCCCAAGTACAGGGATGGAGAAGAATGGGGCGGAACTTTTGAGATGAACAGTAAGAAGACGTTTCTCTCTGACAGTGAATATGAAAACCTGGCACGTACTCTTAGGGCGTATCTGCCGGCTGAATAAGCCATACACCCCATACTGCAGAAACGCCTGGTTTCCTTCATAAATCCTAAGGGAAATCCAGGCGTCTTTTATTTCTATAAATATTCAAAAAAATGCTTGACTTTTTCCTGGATCTGTATTATATTGATATCAGTAACAATTACTATTATCAATTACGAACTATAAATATATGGGAAAAAGGAGAATATTGATTATGAAAAAATGGGTATGTACAGTATGCGGTTATGTTTATGAGGGAGAGAATCCACCTGAGAAGTGTCCACAGTGCGGTGTTCCTGCATCCAAGTTCAAAGAGCAGGAAGCTGACAAGATGGCATGGGCATGCGAGCACGAGGTTGGTGTTGCACAGGGTTCCCCTGAAGATATCATGATGGATTTAAGAGCTAATTTCGAGGGCGAGTGCTCCGAGGTTGGCATGTACCTGGCCATGTCCAGAGTGGCCCACAGGGAAGGATATCCTGAGATTGGTATGTACTGGGCTCAGGCAGCTTTTGAGGAAGCAGAGCACGCCGCCAAGTTCGCGGAGCTGTTAGGCGAGGTTGTTACCTCCTCCACCAAGAAGAACCTGGAGATGAGAGTGGCTGCTGAGAACGGCGCTACTGCCGGCAAGTTCGACCTGGCCAAGAGAGCAAAGGCCCTGAACCTGGATGCGATCCATGACACGGTTCATGAGATGGCTAAGGATGAGGCACGCCACGGCAAGGCGTTTGAAGGTCTGCTACAGAGGTACTTTGGCTAATATATAAAAATTTCATCAGAATAAACATCCCAGCCCGTACCAGGATAGCGGAATACGGACTGCGGCGCACCGCAAGGCGGGCAGGCCCCCATACTCGGGGATCCTGCCCACTTTTTTTGGAAATGCCGGGGAACCCTATCCCATCTCCATTCCTATTTTCTTAAAACCTGCAATCGCTGCCCCCACAATACCGTTGGCCGGCGATGGTTGGGAGAAATAGATCTGAAGGTTCTCAGCCGGATACGGCTTTCTCGTATGCTCCAGTATACAGCGTACCAGCTTTTCCCTTGGAAATGACTTCATCTGTACAATCCCGCCTCCGATCACCACTGCCTCGGGGTCAAGTATATTGATCTCCGCCACCACCGGAATGGACATGGCTTGTACAAATTCGTCCAGCACCTGCGTGTGCCCCCATTGGGTGAACAGATCCCCGATTCCGGTATGGGGAAAATGGGCTTTCTGCAATTGCTCCAGGGCTTTTCCGCAGCAGTACATCTCCACACATCCCTTATTGCCGCAGCTGCACGGGCGTTGCTCAAGTCCCATCTGTATATGGCCCACCTCGGCAGCCGTGCCGTTCTTGCCAATAAAAGGACGTCCGTTTATGTAGATCGCATTTCCCATTCCCGTGCCAAAATAAAAGCCTGCCACTGCTCCCTCTGAAGGCAGCTTAAGCTGCCATATGTCATTGGCCAGCAGATAATATGCATCATGGTCTATGATGACCGGTATGCCCAGCCTATCTTCCAGCGCCTCCACAATATCCACACCATCCAGTCCCGGAAAATTGGTGGATGAATACAGTCTGCGTCTGTGCCTGTCCACAACAGAGGGAAATCCTGCCGCCACCATCACAGGGACACGGCCATTTGAATTTCTCCTGATATAATCCAGGATCACAGCGCCAAGGGCCTGGGGCGTGTCGTCCGCCTCATATACCTGTCTGGCCGGAATCACTTCAAGGGCTGACACAATGAGCGTTTCATCCACCAGCCCCATGCGCAGGTTGGTGCCGCCGATGTCTATGCCAAGTATCCTCCTGGCGCCCGCCCCAAGATCCAATCCCGATACGGCCTCGTCTTTTATCCCGTCTTTTATCCTGTCTCTTATCCCGTCTTCCATTCCGTCTCCTAATCCCTGGCGAGAATGTAGTTGGCATATTCCTTTAAAAGCGGCGTCTCCTTTTCAGTTATGATCGTGCACTCCGACAGCTCCATGGCTTTGCACATGGTGCGTTTTCCCGACTTTGAACTGTCTGCCAGCACGTAGATCTGCGCTGAATTTTCTTTTACGATCCGCTTTTTATTGGCCTCCCTGCTGTCAGGGGTATTGACACCGGACTGAAGGTCATACCCGGTAGCGCCAATAAAGGCTTTGTCAAAAAACATGTTCTTTAAACTGTTATCCGCCATGCTGCCCACAATAGACGCCGTGGACTTCAGTACATCCCCGCCAATCATTATTACATTGATCTCAGTTTCCAAAATGCTGGGAACCACCATTGCATTGGTTGTCACCACTGTTATCTTCTTATTCTTGAGATAAGGGATCATCTTTAAGCAGGTGGTTCCCGCATCGATATAAATGACCTCTCCATCGCCTACCAGCTGTGCCGCCGTCTTTGCAATGGCCTCTTTCTCCTTGATCTTATATAAGCCCCTGGAATTGATGGGAGTATCATAGGAGCCTGTTTTGATCTTGGCAGCTCCTCCCCGCAAAAGGACGATCTGCCCTTCCCCCTCCAATATCTTCAAATCCCTTCTGATCGTGGATTCCGAAACCCCGTTTAATGCTTTGGCAAAATCCCCAAGGGTTACCATATCCTGCTTTTCCAGTTCTGTAAGCAATATCTGCCGTCTTTCGTATGGAATCATCAGACCCCTCCCTGTATCTTTCACATCACTATTTACCTTAAAGTATACATGAAATGCAAAGATTGTCAATTTTACAGTGGTCTCATTTCAACCATTTATTACGGAAATCCAACACCTGTCCAATATCCGGCATGGAGTCCTGTGCGCCCGTATCCTGTACGGTCAGGGCGCTGCAGCAGGTGGCAAGATCCAGCATATCCTCCAGCTCCATATGGTTTAGGATGCCGTATGCCAGGCCGCCCACAAAGGAGTCCCCGGCCCCGGTGGTCTCAACTGCCGCGACCGGATAGGATCCCTTGTAACAGAGCCGTTCTCCTTTACAGGCCACCGCCCCCAGACTTCCCAAGGTAAAGATACAGACATTCCCCATCTCCCCTGCAAAACGCTTTAATGCCTCCTCTGCCTTTTCCACAGAGTCAATTGCTTCACCTGTATAAAATTCAGCTTCCACCTCATTCATGATCAGGTAACCGCAAAGCTTCATATATCTTTTATGGATCTTTGCAGCCGGTGCCATATTAAACAGGATGGTACATCCGGCCTTTGCAGCCGTCTCAATGGCGTACCGGATCACTTCCTCCGGGATCTCCATTTGCAGAATGACAACCGTATGCTCATCCAGCAGGCAGCCTATCCCATCAATGTCCTCCGTACCCATGGAATAATTGGCGCCCCTGGTAATGGAGGCATACACGCTCCCATCCGGCAGTGTGTGTACGACTCCCATGCCGCTGCTGCCGTTTCTGCGTTTCACAAATTCCGTGTCCACCCCGTATTTCTGCAGACCCTCCAGAAGCTTTAGACCATTTACATCCATGCCCACATTGCCGGCCATATAGGTCTTGATCCCCAGCCTGGCGCACTGCACCGCCTGGTTGCCGCCCTTGCCCCCGCAGCAGAACTCCGCGCTTTTTGCCTGGTGCGTCTCACCTTTGTACGGCATCCTGTCTGTCTTTAGAATAATGTCATAATTCAGGCTTCCTATTACAACTGCCTTTCCCTCCATTTTCACCATCCGTCCTTATGCCTGTGACTTTGAAAATTTTGAGGACAACTTGCTCTGTATCACCTCAAAATAGGCTGCTATGACAATGATGATACCTGTCACAATATACTGCCAGAAGGTGCTGACCCCGGTGATGATCAGACCGATCTTCAGGGCTGCCAACAGCAATGCGCCTAAAAAGGTGCCCAAAATACTGCCCTTTCCTCCCGCCATACGGGTTCCGCCAATAGCCGAGGCAGCGATGGCATCCAGTTCATATCCCTGTCCGGTGGCCGGTTCGCCGGTGCCCAGGTTGGCCAGCATGATCATGCCGGCAAATGCTACGCAGAACCCGCACATGGAATATGCAAGGATCTTTGTCCTGTCCACATTCACGCCCGACAGTTTTGCCGCCTCCTCGTTGCCTCCCACGGCAAAGAGATAATTTCCAAACCTGGTCTTCTTAAGCAGGATATGGGCGATTACCGCGATGGCAAACAGCACAAAGATAGATATGGGCACATCCCCGATCACCTTTGCCCCCAGGGATTTTCTGTACGCATCCGGTATGTTGAGGACCGGCCATCCGCCTGTGACCACATAGGCGATACCCCGGAATACGCTCATGGTGCCCAGGGTGGCGATAAATGGCTGCAGCCTCATCTTGGTGACCAGCAGTCCATTGATGGATCCCATAAAGGTTCCCAGCACCGCGCCTGCGCATATGGCGGCTACAGGCGGCACACCCAGTACCGTAAGCTGTCCGACCGCCACAATGACAATGGCGAACGTACTTCCCAGGGACAGGTCGATTCCCCCTGAAATGATCGCAAAGGTGATGCCGATGGCCAGGATCCCGTTAATGGTGGCCTGCTTTACAATATCCACAAAATTTCCCACGGTCACATAAGAGGAGTCAATCAGCGCAAATATGATGACCATGATGATCAAAGCAACAAAAACCCCTATTTCACGGACAGAACCGCTGAACATCATCCGCGATACGGCCTTTTGCCGGCTGTTATTCTCTTTCCCCATTGTCTTTTCCTCCCATTGCGTAATTTAGGATCACCTGCTCTGCAAACTCTTCCTTTTGCAGCTCCCCTGTCTTTTTTCCTTCACACATAATAATAATGCGGTCGCTGATACCCATGACCTCCGGAAGTTCTGAGGACACCACGATCACGGATTTTCCATTGTGGACAATGTCCTCCATCAGCCTGTATATCTCCGCCTTGGCCGCCACGTCCACGCCTTTGGTGGGCTCATCGAAAATGAGTATATCCACATCCGTGGACATCCACCTGGCCAATATAATCTTCTGCTGGTTTCCCCCGGACATGTTCTGGGTCATATAATCCGGCTTCTTGGGATTGACGTTCAGTTCACTCTCATACTTCAGATAGTTCTTTCGTTTTTTCCTCTCATCCACAAAGTGGTTGGTCAAATATTTTTCCAGGGAGGACAGGGCTGCGTTATCTATGTTGCTCATCATATTGATAAAGCCCTGGGTTTTGCGCTCCTCGGGAAGAAGGCCGATTCCCAGGCGCAGGGCGTCCTGGGTATTATGTATGGCCGCCTCCCTGCCCTTTAGGAAAATGTGTCCGGCCGTCTTGGCATCCGCTCCAAAGATCGCCCTCATCACCTCGGTCCTTCCCGCTCCCACCAGACCGGCAAATCCCAATATCTCACCCTTTCTCAGTTCAAAGCTGACGTCCTCAAATACCCCTTTACGGCTCAGACCCTGAACCTTAAGGACCACCTCATCCCGGACACAGCTCTCTCTCATTCTGGATGCCACCGCATTCACATCCCTGCCCACCATGTGCCTGATCAGGGTCTCCCTGCTGATATCCCCCACATTCAGGGTGGTAATATAAGCCCCGTCCCTCAGGATCGTAGCCCTGTCGCAGATCTGGAAAATCTCCTCCAGCCTGTGGCTTACATAGATGATGGTAATGCCTGACTCCTTTAGCTCCCGGATAATCTTAAACAATTCAGCCGTTTCCCCGGTTGTCAGCGAGGCGGTGGGCTCATCCAGGGAGATCACCTCCGCCTTATGAAAAAGGGCTTTGGCAATGGCCAGCATCTGCATCCCGCCTGCCGTCAGGCGGCTGGCCATGTCCTCAGCCCTGAAATCGCATTTTAACCTGTCCAATATCTCATTCACAGTCCTGTTCAGCGTGCGGTAATCCACTATCATGCCATGATGGGGCTCATATCCCAGGGTAACGTTCTGGCCAACGGTCAGATCCCTCACCACATTGATCTCCTGGTGTACCTTAACAATGCGGCCTTTCCTAATGGCCTCATTGGGGTTCTTAAAAGATACCTGACTGCCGTTAAGCCAAATACTGCCCTCATATTCCTGGTAAACCCCATGAAGGATATTCAGCAGCGTGGATTTGCCAGCCCCGTTTTCCCCTAACAGCGCATGGACTTCCCCCTTACACACGGAAAAACTGATGTCCTTTAGTACCCTGACGCCGGAAAACTGTTTGCCTATCTGCCTAAACTCGATTGATTTTTCCATTTGCAAGCCCCTTTCAGCTATGGGGCCTGTGCAAAGCCCTACCGAGCATTCTGCATTGGCCCCATGTATTGATCCTGTATATTACTAGCTGTATTCTGCTGAGCTGTATATTACTGGGCTTTATATTCTGTGGAAGCCCAATTAATGATCTCTTTTGCGTCAGTATCCACGTTGGTGGAATCGATCAGGGCCTGCGGCGTCCAGATAACTCTTGGAAGCTTCTGTCCGGCCAGTTCACGCAGGGCACATTCAAGGGCGATCTGCGCCTTGTAGAATGGGAAGGAATCAATGGTTGCGCTTAATTCACCCTTTCTGATGGAATCATAGGCCTCGCCGATTCCGTCAACACCTACAATCAGGATATCTTTTCCGGATTCCTTGACCGCTTCCACAACACCAAGGGCCATCCCGTCATTGTTACAGAAGATCGCTTTCAGGTCGGGATAGTTCTTGATCCATGTTTCAGCCAGTTCCTTGGCCTTGTTTCTGTCCCAGTCGGCATTCTGCTTTGCAACAATCTCAATGTCCGGTGAATTTGCCGTCATCCAGTTTTCAAAGCCTTCGGTCCTTTGCCTTGCGGCAAATGCCTTGGGCATACCGATCACAATGGCAACCTGACCCTTGCCGTCCAGCTGTCTGGAGATCCACTCCGCTGCCAGTTCACCGTTTTGGTCTGCCTTTGGCCCTACAAAGTTAGGTGCATTTGCAATCAGGCCATCGTTTACATTGATCACAGGTATGTTTTTCTCAACCGCGCTCTCAACACCCGGCACCAGGTTTCCGTCTGAAATGGGAGACAGCAGCAGCACAGAGTATTTTTTATTGATCATATTATTAAGGATGGCAAGCTGTCCCTGCTCATCGTTCTCATCCAGGGCGGCCTGGACATCGATGGTAACCTTTACCCCTGCCTCGGATGCCAGTCTGGCTCCTTCCTCATATCCCTCTTTCAGGGTGCGCCAGTATTCATTCTGGAACTGCTTGGCAACTGCCCCGACTACGATATCCTGGCTTCCGTAAGGGACCTCTGCTCCAAATTCCTCACGCACATCCTCAATGCTGACGCCCGCCTCCTTATCAGGATTAAAACCTTCGCTGACCACGGCCTCAGTCTCCTCTTTTGCAGCTTCCGCGCCCTTATCCTCCCCTTTTGTCTCCTGGGACTGGGCCTCGCTCTGCGCAGGGGCTGTTGTCTGGACCGCTGCGGTACTGCCGCCGCCTGAACTACATCCCATTAACATGGCCCCTACAATTGCTGATGTAACCAAAATTCCCAATACCTTTTTTCTCATCGCTTGATCCTCCTTTTGTTGGATTCCTTTTTATTATTTTGAGAACATGTCCAGTACCAGCTTTTGAGCCTTGATACCATCCTGTTCTTTTATAACCTCCTCGATCCGGTCCATACCATAGCTGTCAATGGCGTTTGACAGTGCCTTAAACGCCTTGATATTGGCGCTGACCTCCTGCTGCGCCTCCTCCCTGATGGGGAAGGAATCAAAAAATACCACTTCGTCATAATTGTATTTCTTAAGGTAATACACAAACTCCAGCGCCTGGGGCATGCTCACAGAGGCAAAGATCAAACCGTTATCCAGTTCCCCGTATCCGTCATTCATATGCAGCCCGTACAGCTTATTCTTCCTGGCAGCCAAAGCCAGGGAATAAGCCGGGTTCTCACGCTTCATCAGCATATGGCAGAAATCCAGGGTAACTCCGATATTAGGCCGGTCCACCTCATCGATCATCTGCAGGGTCAGCCCTATGCCATCGATCATGGAAAATGCCCTGGGCTCACATGGTTTATACTCAATGCTCACCTTAAGCCCCTTGCCTCCTGCGTAATCCGCCACTTCCCTGAACGCCCTGACGATCTTGTCCCAGTTTTTCTCATAGTCAACCTGGAAGGGATAATCAAACCCGTCAAACCCAAGCCATATTGTTATAACACTTCCCCCCAGCGCCTCACAGGCATCCGCAGCATCCTTGCAAAGCTGAACAGAACGTCTGCTCACATCCTCACGGGTGCCTGTAAATTCTCCTTCAGCAAACTCATTGCCCCGAAATCTTAAGGCAACCCCGTTCACCCCCAGGCCGCCCATATGCTCCCTGATTTCATCCAGATCATAACCGTCCACATGCTCCGGGTAATTAAACTCCAGGTGGGTGATCCCCTCCAGGTTTCGGTATGCATCTATGGTTTGGAACAGATCATAATTTCCTTTAAACATAAAAGAGTTCATTCTTCCAGAAAATTTCATATTTTGTCACCTTCTTTCATATTGTTAGTAATAATATATAATTATTTTTATTTTTTGTCAACTATTTTTACTTTTTTTCTTATTTTTTCATTTTTCTTCATTTCTCCCCCTGGCGTTCTTCCCTGGCCCCTTAATACTTTTCATTTTTTTTCAGCAGTATTTCCAACCCGGGATTTGCACAAATATATTTTAAATATTTTTAAAAATCTATTGACTTATGGGGTTATTTGTATTATATTAATATCAGTAACAATTACTATTATTGATAGAAACAAAACATTTAATCATAAATCAAAAAGGAGAATATAAGTTATGAAGAAATGGGTATGTACAGTATGCGGTTATGTTTATGAAGGCGAGAATGCACCTGAGAAATGTCCACAGTGCGGTGTTCCTGCATCCAAGTTCAAGGAGCAGGAAGCTGACAAGATGGCATGGGCATGCGAGCATGAGGTAGGGGTCGCCCAGGGCGCTCCTGAAGATATCATGATGGATTTAAGGGCTAATTTTGAGGGTGAGTGCTCTGAGGTTGGCATGTACCTGGCCATGTCCAGAGTCGCCCACAGGGAAGGATATCCCGAGATCGGCATGTACTGGGCAAAGGCTGCTTTTGAGGAAGCGGAGCACGCTGCCAAGTTTGCGGAGCTGTTAGGCGAGGTTGTCACCTCCTCCACTAAGAAGAACCTGGAGATGAGAGTGGCTGCTGAGAACGGCGCTACTGCCGGCAAGTTCGACCTGGCTAAAAGAGCCAAAGCCCTGAACCTGGATGCGATCCATGACACGGTTCATGAGATGGCCAAGGATGAGGCACGCCACGGCAAGGCATTTGAAGGCCTGTTAAATAGATACTTCGGCTAATCTGTTAGCATAATCAATAGAACCCTCCTTTTAAACGGTCAGGCGGTCTCCCCAAGGCTGCCTGCACTGCCCTTAACACCGGCTGTCAGTTACAAAGGAGGAATTAGCAAAATATGGATTGAAATATTTGAAATTTAAGGATACAATAGGAATTAGCAGTAAACAGCAGCAATATATAATATTCAAAAGAGAAAGGTGAGGTAAAACTATGGCATCAAAATACGCAGGAACTAAAACAGAACAGAACTTAAAGGACGCATTCTCCGGAGAGTCCCAGGCACGCAATAAGTATACATACTATGCATCCGCAGCTAAGAAGGCTGGCTATGAGCAGATGTCCGCATTATATCTGGAGACCGCCGATCAGGAGAAGGAGCATGCTAAGATGTGGTTCAAGGAGCTTCACGGGATCGGAACTCCTGAGGAGAACCTGGTTGACGCTGCTGCAGGCGAGAACTACGAGTGGACCGACATGTACGCACGTATGGCGCGTGAGGCGCGTGAGGAAGGCTTTGAGGAACTGGCTGTTAAGTTTGAACTGGTTGCCAAGGTTGAGGCAGCTCATGAGAGAAGATACAACACCCTGTTAAACAGCTTAAAGAACGACAAGACCTTTAAGGGCGATGCTCCTCTGGGCTGGAAGTGCAGAAACTGCGGATACATCCATGAGGGCGAGGAAGCTCCTGAAGTATGTCCATGCTGTGCACATCCAAGAGCTTACTTTGAGAGAAAAGTTGAGAATTATTAATTCATACCCTATCATAAAAGCAGGGCCGGGAAACTTCATATCCCGGCCCTGCTTTTATGATCCTACTGATTCTCGATCTCCATGATCATATTCACCCTGCGCTCATGTCTTCCGCCCTCAAACTTGGCATCCAGCCACGCCTCAGTGATCATCTTGGCAAGTTCACTTCCCACCACCCTGGCGCCAAAAGCCAGGACATTGGAGTTGTTGTGCATTCTGGAAAGTTTGGCCGTGTAAGGCTCACTGCACACGCATGCGCGGATACCCTTTACCTTGTTGGCAGCCAGGGAGATCCCAACGCCCGTGCCGCAGATTGCGATTCCCAGGTCAGCCTCTCCTGAAGCCACTGCCTTTCCCACCTTTTCCCCATATACAGGGTAATCACAGCTTTCCGTTGAATTGGTTCCCAGGTCAATAACCTCATATCCCTTGCTTTCCACAAACTCTTTGATGATCTCCTTCAGCTCGATGGCTGTATGGTCATTACCGATTGCGATTTTCATAATCTTTCTCCTATCTCCTGATGCGTCAGTTTTCTTTATCCCTTAAATGCACAATTCTATCCGCGTCCAAAAAAGCCCTGGATCCGGTCCAGCCTGGATGTCATGGACACCAGCAGCAGGTCGGCCGCTGTCAGCGCAGCCATGGCCTCCACCACCACCACGGCCCTTGGCACAATGATGGGATCGTGACGTCCCCTGATCTCAATATCCAGTTCCTGTCCGGTCCTGGTGACCGTGTGCTGGCTTCTGGCAATGGATGGGGTTGGCTTAAATGCTGCCCGGATCACGATATCGCTGCCGTCACTGATACCTCCCAGGGTGCCCCCGGAGTGGTTGCTGCTCTTGACCACCTTATACTCCTGTCCGGCCCTTTTTCCGTTCCCTCCGCCGTCCTCTTTTTTGTCTTCTTTGCCGTCTTCTTTGCCGTCTTCTTTGCCGTCTTCTTTGCCTTCCCGGCTTATGATAAACCCGTCATTGTTAGATGACCCAAGAGCCCTGGCGGCCTCAAAACCGTCCCCGATCTCAAATCCCTTCACTGCCCCAATGGACAGAATGGCCTTTGCCAGGTTGGCGTCCAGCTTTTCAAATACCGGTTCACCCACCCCCACAGGCATTCCCTGGATCACGCACTCCACCACGCCTCCGCAGGAATCCCTCCTGGCCATCATCTCCTCCAGATAGGCCTGGGCCTTCTGCGCCGCACCGGCATCCGGCATATACAGGCGGTTGTTCCACATCTCATCCAACTGAAACGCCTGGTCATTGATCTCTATCTCACCCACGGACCGGGTATAAGCCCTCACAGTGATTCCAAGGCTTTTAAGCAGCTTACAGGCAATAGCCCCTGCAGCCACCCGGCCGGTAGTCTCACGGCCTGAGGAACGCCCGCCGCCGCGGTAATCCCTAAACCCATATTTACAGTCAAAGGTATAATCCGCATGTCCGGGACGATATACATCCATGATGTTGCCGTAGTCGTGGGAGCGCTGATCCGTGTTGCGCACTTCCAGGGCAATGGGCGTTCCCGTGGTCCTGCCCTCAAATACCCCTGAAAGAATTTCCACCACGTCCCCTTCCTGGCGGGCCGTGGTGAATTTACTCTGTCCTGGTTTTCTTCTGTCCAAATACACCTGGATGTCTGCCTCAGTCAGGGGAAGGCCGGCCGGGCACCCGTCCACGACCACGCCGATCCCCTTTCCATGGGATTCACCCCAGGTAGTAACTTTTAAAATTGTTCCATATGTTGAACCTGCCATGTATCCTTATCCTGCCTCCATATCATGCCCGTATTTGTTCTGCCCACAGTATCCTATGTTCTGGTAGTATACCCTGATCGTGCGCCTGATAATACACCCTCATCACATCCCCTGCTATGACCTGCCGATCCTGGCAATGGCACAGCAGTTGGGCTGGTTCACGCTGATGCTGCGTCCGCACATGACCAAAAGCCCTTTTTCATAATTCACCTCAAAGAAACTGATGGAGCCGCTGTCATGGTTGATGGACGCAATGTGCTTTTGATCCGGGAAAATAGCCACATCCTTGGGATATTCGCCGCTGACAGGCAGGCAGCTGATCATGGTCAGCAGTCCTGATTCCTCATCCCTTCTGTAGATCGTCACCGTGTTCTCACCTGCATTGGTGCAGTAAATATACTTTTCGTCCGGAGACAGCCTCATGGCGCAGGCAGCCGTCAGATTGCCCGGATTCTTGGTGGCCGTGGTGGAAATGGTCTGGATCTTCTCGATCACCGGCGCCCTGTCCCCGGTCTCATAGGAATACACGCTGATCACATTCTGGAGTTCATGCATCAGATAAAGGAATCTTCCGTCCGAACTGTAGCGGAAATGTCTGGGTGCCGACTCCAGGTCACAGTGGATGGCATCCACCTGGACCAGTTTTTTATCCTTATCATTAAACCGGTAAACTTTTACCTGGTCCGTGCCGTTGTCCACGGACAGGACATACCTGCCGTCAGGCATCCTTCTGGTACATGTTACATGGGAGCGGAAATTTCGCTCCGCCACACTGCCGTAACCTTTATTATAAACCTCATCCACGATCTCACCCACGGAACCGTCCTTATTCAGGCTCAGCACAGTGGTCTTGCCGTCATGGTAGCCGGACACAAACACATACTCGTCCTTCACATCCGTGCACAAATGGCAGCCCCTCATACCGCGTATGGGAGAACTGTTCAGCCTGGCCAGGCTTCCGTTCTGAAGGATACGGAAGGATACCACACCTTCATCTGCTATGGAGTACAAGGTCTTTCCATCGCTGGAAGCAATGACATAGGAGGAGTTGTCCACTTCCACCTCACACCGCTCCTTAAACACACCCTTTTCCACATCCACATCATACACTGTGATTCCCTTGGCCTTGCCGGTGTAAGAATAGGATCCTACATATGCCATATATTTTCCATTCATACCTGTTCTACCTCCCTGATTCACGTCCGTCTTAATGCCGGCCCAATCCCTGATTTTTCATTGGACGCTGCGCTAAAAACATCATATCATAATTTTGTGAATTTGTTAACCGGATATTTATGAAATTGTTGCCCGGAACTTTACAAAAAAGTATTGACATACTATCAATTTAATGTATAATGAAATTCGCGCTTGTTTATTATTACTAAACTTTTTGCTTAATTTTACAGTCAGTTAGTATTTGTAAACTTTTTGTTCAGATTAGAGTGTGTCCGCAGACACACCCGGGATACAGGGAGGGTTTCCATGGAGATCGGAAGTAAATTAAAAGAACTGAGGGTGCTGAAGGGTCTGACCCAGGAGGAACTTGCGGACCGGGCCGAGCTTTCCAAAGGCTTTATATCCCAGCTTGAGCGGGACCTGACTTCCCCATCCATCGCAACCCTGATGGATATACTGCAGTGCCTGGGCACCACCATCGGGGATTTCTTCACCGAAACACCGGACGAACAGATTGTATTCGGTAAACAGGATTATTTTGAAAAAATTGACACAGACTTGAATAATGAGATCAAATGGATCATCCCCAATGCACAGAAGAATGTGATGGAGCCCATTCTCCTGACCTTAAAGGCGGGAGGATCCACTTATCCGGATAATCCCCATGAAGGAGAAGAGTTCGGGTACGTGCTTCAGGGGGCTGTCTCCATTCATCTGGGGAGCAAGACATACAAGGCCAAAAAGGGGGAATCCTTTTATTTCACCCCGGACAAGAAACATTACCTGACCAGCAAGAACGGGGCACTCCTGCTGTGGGTAAGCTCACCGCCCAGCTTTTAGAAGCTTCACATTACGATAAAAGGAGAACGTATTTATCATGAGCCAGCCATTCATTGATTTACAGCACATTTCAAAAAGTTTTGACGGTGAGATGGTTTTGGACGACCTGAACCTCTCCATTAAGGAGAACAGTTTCGTCACCCTGCTTGGCCCCAGCGGCTGCGGCAAGACCACCACCCTTCGTATCCTCGGCGGCTTTACCACACAGGACACAGGAAAGGTCATGTTTGAGGGGCAGGATATCACCAGGATCCCTCCCAACAAACGCCAGTTAAATACAGTATTCCAGAAGTACGCTCTGTTTCCCCATATGAATATTGCGGAAAACATTGCCTTTGGGCTTAAGATCAAGAACAAATCAAAAGCTTACATTGATGATAAGATAAAATACGCCTTAAAGCTGGTGAACCTGTCCGGCTATGAGAAGCGTACCGTGGATTCCCTGTCCGGCGGCCAGCAGCAGCGTATTGCCATTGCCAGGGCCATTGTGAACGAACCCCGGGTCCTCCTTCTGGATGAACCCCTGGGCGCACTGGACCTGAAGCTGCGCCAGGATATGCAGTACGAGCTGATCCGCCTTAAGAATGAACTGGGAATCACCTTTATCTATGTGACCCATGACCAGGAGGAAGCCCTCACCATGTCAGACACGATTGTGGTCATGAACCAGGGATATATCCAGCAGATGGGTTCCCCTGAACAGATTTATAATGAACCGGAAAATGCCTTTGTGGCTGACTTTATCGGAGAGAGCAACATTGTACCCGGCATTATGATCAAGGATGAACTGGTTGAAATTTTCGGCGCCAGGTTTGTATGTGTTGACAAGGGCTTTGGAAATAATAGGCCTGTGGACGTTGTGATCCGTCCTGAAGATATTGATCTTGTAAAACCCGAGGAGGGCAGTATACAGGGTGTTGTGACCCATCTGATCTTTAAGGGTGTGCACTATGAGATGGAGGTAACCACCCCGGATGGTTTTGAGTGGCTGGTACACTCCACCGACATGTTCCCGGTTGGCCGGCAGGTTGGCATCCATGTGGAGCCGTTTGATATCCAGATCATGAACAAACCTGCTTCTGAGGATGAGGAGGCGCTGGGAGTCAATGAATAGCGAGAAAAAAGGCGCTGCCATCGGCAAAGCGCTGTTATCCGGACCTTATCTGCTGTGGATGATCGGTTTTACCCTGATACCCCTGGCACTGATCATGTGGTATGGCCTTACCGACAAACACGGCGCCGTCACCCTGTCCAACATCATTGCCATCGCGTCAGCAGACCATGCAAAAGCCTTGTGGCTGTCCCTGGGACTTTCCCTGGTGAGCACTGTCCTGTGCCTGTTCCTGGCCTATCCCCTGGCTATGATCCTCCGGGGCCGCGGGGCTGCGGCTGGAGGATTTATTGTGTTCATATTCATCCTTCCCATGTGGATGAACTTTCTTCTGAGGACCCTGGCCTGGCAGACACTGCTGGAAAAGAACGGGGTGATCAACGGACTGCTCACATGGCTGCACCTGCCAACACAGTCCCTGATCAACACGCCCTCAGCCATTGTGCTGGGCATGGTATATAATTTCCTGCCCTTTATGGTACTGCCCATCTACAATGTGCTGTCCAAGATAGACGACAATATCATCAACGCTGCCAAAGACCTGGGGGCCAACGGTTTCCAGCGCTTTATCAGGATATGGTTCCCCTTAAGCATCCCGGGCATCATAAGCGGCATTACTATGGTGTTCGTACCTTCCCTGACCACCTTTGTGATCTCCGACCTGCTGGGCGGAAGCAAGATCCTTCTCATCGGCAATGTCATTGAGCAGGAGTTCACCAGGGGAAGCAACTGGCATCTGGGCAGCGGACTTTCACTGGTACTTATGGTCTTTATCCTGATCAGTATGGCCATGATCGCCAAATACGATAAAAATGGAGAGGGGACTGCATTCTGATGACAAAAGGTTCAAGAGCGCTGCGCAAAATTGTTTCTGATTTTTATATGGTGCTGATATTAATCTTTTTATATGCCCCTATCCTGACCATGATGGTATTATCCTTTAACCAGTCCAAGTCCAGGACACAGTGGGGCGGTTTTACCCTGCAGTGGTATGCCCAGATGTTTGACAGCCGCTCCATTATGAGCGCTTTGACCACCACACTGGTCATTGCCTTTGTGTCCGCCCTGGCAGCCACTGTCATCGGCACGGCCGCCGCCCTGTCCATAGGCTCCATGAGGGCGGTTCCAAAGACCATTGTGATGGGGATTACCAATATACCCATGCTGAACGCTGATATCGTAACAGGCATATCCCTGATGCTGGCGTTTATCGCCTTTGGCATTTCCCTGGGATTTAAGACTGTGCTCATATCACATATCACGTTCAACATACCTTATGTGATACTGAGCGTGATGCCAAAGCTGAAGCAGACCGACAAATATACCTATGAGGCAGCCCTGGATCTGGGCGCGTCCCCGTCCTACGCTTTTTTTAAGGTGGTGTTCCCGGACATCATGCCCGGCGTGCTCTCCGGCTTTTTGCTGGCATTTACCATGTCCCTGGATGACTTTATCATCACCCACTTTACCAAGGGAGCCGGTATCAACACCCTTTCCACCCTCATATACAGCGAGGTGAGGCGCGGTATCCGCCCGTCCATGTACGCACTGTCCACCATCATTTTCCTGACAGTGCTGATCCTTCTTATTATTGTTAATTTCCGGTCCATTAAAAAACCGGAACAAGCATAGAGTGATCCACTCTGACCTATTTTGAGATCTAAAGGAGAATAATTATGAAAAAGAAAATGGTCATCACCCTGACAGCTGCTTCCATTGCAGTACTGTCCGCCGCCCTGGTTACAGGATGCGGCAAATCCGGTTCCTCCGAGGGAGGAAACAAAGAGGACAACAAGCTCAATGTCTACAACTGGGGCGAATACATTGACGAGGATGTGATCTCCCAGTTTGAGGAGGAGACAGGGATCAAGGTTGTCTATGATGTATTTGAGACAAATGAGGAAATGTACCCTGTCATCGAGGCCGGCGCTGTGAAATATGATGTGGTCTGCCCATCGGATTACATGATCCAGCGTATGAGCCAGAACAATCTGCTGGCCGAGATCAACCTTGACAACATCCCCAACTATAAGGAGATCGGCGAGGACTACCTGGATATCTCCAAGGGATTTGATCCTGAGAACAAGTACTCCGTACCCTACTGCTGGGGCACCATGGGAATCCTCTACAACACCAAGCGGCTGGAGGAACTGGGCGTGCCGGCTCCCACTAAGTGGTCTGACCTCTGGGATGAGCGTCTCAGCGGCGAGATCCTGATGCAGAACAGCGTAAGGGATGCATTTACAGTTGCCCTGAAAATGGAGGGTTATTCCTTAAACTCCACCAACCCGGACGAACTGGCCCAGGCCCGTGACCTTTTGATCCAGCAGAAACCCCTGGTACAGGCATATGTCATTGACCAGGTAAGGGATAAGATGATCGGCGGCGAGGCAGCCGTGGGCGTGATCTACTCCGGAGAAATGCTCTATATTCAGGAAGCAGTGGCCGACCAGGGCCTGGACTACAGCCTGGAGTATGTGATTCCCGAGGAAGGAACCAACTACTGGATCGACTCCTGGGTAATTCCCGCCAATGCGGAGCACAAGGAAAATGCCGAGAAATGGATCGACTTCCTGTGCCGTCCTGACATTGCCAAGAAGAACTTTGAATATATCACCTACGCAACACCCAACAAAGGCGCATACGACCTGCTGGATGACGAGTTAAAGAACAACAAAGCGCTGTTCCCTGATATCCGCAGCCTGCCAAACTGCGAGATCATCAAATACCTGGGAGATGACGTGGATACCATCTATAATGATATGTGGAAAGAGATCAAATCCGAATAAATATAAGATCCATGTGCGGATCATTGTAATAGAGTAGAGAAGTAATTGCTAGGAATTACTTCCCTCTCATTGAACCGTACGTACGGGTCTCGTATACGGCTCTACAACTTATATTCCAACTTATCTTAGATAATAATTTAAAGGATTGAGCAAACCAGCTCCGTCCTTTATTTTATTTTCAAGCAACTCTGGACTTAGAATATAATTCACAACATTCATACCACTTCTCCTGTACCAACCAAGTCTTGAATTAGCAACTTTGTAAATAGCCTCATGGTCAAACCCATTTTTATATTTCTGATTGAGATAGCATAGGTTTCTATATATTCTCTTAGGCATTTTCCATTGCTTTATAACAATTACTCTTATCTTGTGCCTAAGCCATGCTCCAAACTCTTTCATAAATGTTTTCATCATTCCGATTCTAAAGTAGTTAATCCATCCTCTGACTATTTCATTCACTCGTTTAATTGTTTCCGCAAGTGGTCGTGCAATAGCCTTATTTCTTTTGAGGTATTCACTTAATTTCTGTTTTAGTCTCTTTTTCTTCTCTGTGGTGGGTTTTACTTTCCATTCTCCACCATGATTTAAAAATGTGAAGCCAAGATATTTGCTTCTTGTAGGTCTGACTACTTTCGTTTTGGTTGCATTTACTTTTAGAAACAGTTTTCTTTCTATCCAGTCTGTTATGGATTTCATCACTCTGTTGGCTGCCATTTCACTTTTAGTGAAAATCATTGTATCGTCAGCATACCTTGTAAAACGAAGTCCTCTTTGTTCCAGTTCCTTGTCTAATTTATCAAGATACACGTTAGAAAGTACGACTGAGAGAGGTCCTCCCTGCGGCACACCTGTCATGGTTGCTTGTTCCAGTCCTTTTTCCATCACTCCTGCTTTGAGATATTTCCGAATCAGGTTTAATGTGGTACTGTCATTCACTTGCTCTCTAAGAATCTGAATTAACTTATCGTGATTTACTTTATCAAAGAATTGTTCTATATCAATGTCTACTACCCATTCATATCCCTCGTTCAGATTTTCCAATGCTTGTTTTATGGTATCATGACAACTTCTTCCTGGTCTGAAACCATAGCTAAATTCACTGAATATTTCCTCATATATTTCTATAATGGGTTGAGCTATAGCTTGTTGTATCACTCTGTCCAAGACCGTTGGGATTCCTAGTGGTCTCTGTTTTCCATTATCTTTTGGAATATAAACTCGGCGTACCGGCTTTGGCTTATAGGTTCGATTTCTGATTGACTGGATAATTTCATCTTGGTTTTCTTTGATGTATGCACCAAGTTCCTCGACTTTCATTCCGTCAACTCCCCCTGCTCCTTTATTTGCCACTACTTTCTTATAGGCTTTGTTTAGATTTTCCTTTGATGTAATCGCATCTATTAATTCCATTGTTGTTACTCCTCTGATTATCACAAAATTTATGCACATCGCCCCTCTCGATATAGACAGTATTCCTCGGTTACGTTCCTACTTTTCCTATCCATCTGATTTCTGGCTAATGCACCATTCTCTTAATAACAATTCGTACTATAGATCGTTTCAGTCCTTCAGTTATTACGCCTACTATGACTTCATCTGACTCCCTCCCTAAACCTTTTTCGACCATATCGAATGATATGTGGGTAGGGTCTCCCAAGGTAAGACACTAATCTTTCGTTCCACAACCTCTTGATTTACAATTTCGGTTATACGTTTACCCTTTGGGCTTTAGTTTGTCATGCAACCTTACCCACCTCATCGCCTTATCAAGTTTCTGTTCGTAGGCTCGAGAACTTTGCTATGCGCTTCCTTCATCTATGCCATTACTGACACCAACTTACGCTCCGCTACACTTGGCGGTAAATACCTGCGACTGGACTTTCACCAGTTAGATTAGTGCCATGCTTGGCACACATGGAAAAGGCCCGGGCGCAGGAAGCGCCCAGGGCCTTTTCCGGTATGTTTTATAAATGTAACGGCCGGATGCCGCGTTCCTGAATTGTTACCAGTAATTTGTAGGGGACCTACAGGATCACATACTGCTCCAGCGCGTCCCAGTCCAGCTCTATGCCCAATCCGTGTGACCGGGGTACATAAAAATTCATATGTTCATCCGCCTCAAAGGGGGTTTTAAGGATCCCTGATTTCAGCATGTTTTCATTTTCTTCCGACTCTATGCATTCCGTATTAGGCAGGGCGGCCGCCACCTGAAGGCTTGCTGCAAAATGGACGGCGGAACCAAAAGAGTGAAGGGAAACCGGTTTGTGGTTGGCCAAAGCCATGGCGCCTATTTTTACAAGTTCACTGACCCCTCCGCCCCAGCCGATATCCGGCTGTACGATATCCACCATCTGATCCTCCACCAGATGCGTAAAATTGCTTAATCCCTGCTCTGTCTCAAAGCCCATAAGGCTGATCCCGGGCATCTCACGCACCAGCAACCTGCACCCTTCCCTGTCCTCAAACCTGACCGGTTCCTCCAGCCAGTCCAGTCCAACCCGGGCAAAGTCCTTTCTGGCCGCAAGGACCTGCATGGGAGTCCAGGCCGCATTGATATCAGCTGCCAGCTTCCCTTTTCCCAGAATCCTTCTGGCTGTCTCCAGACGCCTCATATCCTCCTCGTAGCTGACGCCAAAGCTCTGGTCCGCTGTGTAGCGTATGGCATTGTGGGGCATGTGGGGATTGCGTCCGATCTTAATCTTAATGGCAGAATATCCTTTCTTTACATATCCTTCCAATTCCCGTTCCAGCCCATCCAGGGATTTTCCCGGCGCATAGAAACCGCCGCTGGCATACGCAGGGACCTGGTCTTGGTGGCGGCCCAGCAATGTACTGATAGGGGCCTTCAGCATTTTCCCCAGCAGATCCCACAATGCAATATCAATTCCGCTGACAGCGGCCATGACTACTCCCCTGCGGCCATTGGCAATGGTGCTCCAGTACATGGTCTGCCACAGGTTCTCTATCTGTTCCGGATCCTGACCTATGAGCATGGGGGCCAGCTGCTCCTCAACAATGGATCTTCCCACATGGAGTGGGCTTCCATAGCAGAATGCCTCCCCTATGCCGTACAGTTCAGTGTCAGTCTCTATTTTTACAAGAAGCGCCTGGCGGGCAGTGCACACGGACAGGGCATCACTCATTACAGGGCATTCCCATTTCAGTAAGATGGTTTTTACGGATGTGATCTTCATAAGCTGATATAATATTCCCTTCTACTAATTATACCCTCAGTGGACAAGGGTAGATATTTTGTTACAGTAATCCTATGGTATTGAGGATAAAAAGCAGTATAAAGCCAATGATCCCCGCCAGGGTGGTAATGGGAGTAACATACTTTAAGTACTGCTCCGGCTTCAGGTTAAACATTTCGCAGCACATCCACATACCGCTGTCATTCACATGGCCGAAGAGCAGGGAGCCCATGCCAATGGACAGTGCAACCGCCACCGGTGTAAGGCCCATGGCTCCCATGATGGGGGCGCAGATTCCGGCAGCCGTCATGGTGGCAGTGGCCATGGAACCGCATGCAGCCCTCATCACTGCAGAGATGGCAAAGGGGATCAGCAGCATAGGAATACCGCTGGCAACCACTGCACTGGCGATCTCATTCACAGCCGGATGGCTCTTAAGGATGGTGCTGAACGCTCCTCCCATGGCGGTAATCATGATCACCATGGCAGCTACCTTGATCCCCCGCTCAATCCAGTTTCCAAAACCCAGTTCCAAAAATGAGGGCTTGTCGCTGACAGGGGAGCCGGAATTCCTGGCAGCGTCCACCAGTTGGTCCTTTCTTGCAGCGCAGGTTATCAGAAGGATGATGATCCCAATAAGCATTGCCACGGTTTTGTCTCCTATAAAGGAGGTCACGGCAAGTATGTTTCCATTGTCCTTGAAAAACATGTTCCCCAGGGAGCCCACTGTTATAAGCAGGGCAGGTACCACCAGCGGCAGGAAAGCGGCTATTGGATGCAGGGGACGGTCCTCTTTGATCAGCAGTTCCTCCACAGAAGCGGCCTGGTCCGCCTCCACAACTCCTGTAACAAATTCCGGCTTTGCCTCCACAAATTCAGTTTTCTTCATAAACCCAATGGTGAGCGCGTAAGTGATGAGAAGGGTTGCAAGGCATACCAGGATGCTCCAGAATATGGACATTCCCACGTCCGCTCCAAGGAGGATGCACACGGCCAGAATCCCTGCTGAGGGAGGCACCACCCCGTGGGTGAGCCACACGCCCACAATGGTGTACGGTGTTATTACGGACATACTGATGTTCCTGCGCTTTCCGATACGCGCTGCAATGGGGGAGGTGAGAAGCTGTGTGACATCCCCAAAAACGGAAATAGACATGATAAATGCTGTGAGGGCCGGTGCCAGTTCAAGGCGTTTTCCCTTAAACAGGCGTATAAAGAAATTGGTGATCGCGGTTGCTGCGCCAGAGTCCTGGACTCCCATGGCCAGCACGGCCCCCAGGATCACAACCATACCAATGTTTCCAATGGTAGATCCAAAGGCATTGTTCACCGCGGCCAGGGCTTCCGATGGAGTGGCGCCAAACAGTATCCCCAAAGCTGCGGCAGTGACAAAAAGAGCCATAAAGCTGTTCACTTTTAATTTCACATTCAAAAATATCAGTACTGCCACTGACAGCAGTAAGATAATAAGATATGTTACAGTATTCATCTTTCCCTCCGATTGCATCTACCGCCTTTTCAGGCGGTAAGTCATAATAAATTTGTATTGGCAGCTGCCGGCATAGTCCCTTGTTGCGTTCACGTGATATTTGAATTATACTATTTTAAGCGGTCTGGCACCAATAAAAGGATTTAATATCAGGTATTAATTTTTATGAGCATTTGGGGAATGGGGGATTGATATATGGAGATGAAGTTTGTGACTTATTTTATGGCCATTGCAAAATACAGGAACCTGTCAAAGGCAGCGGATTATCTTTTTGTGTCCCAGTCCACTCTCAGCCAGTTCCTGGCCAGGGAGGAACAGGAACTGGGGGTTAAGCTGGTTTCCAGGAACCGCAGCGAACTCACCCTCACCCATGCGGGGGAGTTATATGAGGAAACCTGCCGCAACATGATGGAATTGCAGAGCAGCCTGTACAAAAAGCTTTCTGATATTGAACAGTCCAAGACAGGGCATATTTCCATCGGGATCACGCCCCAGTGGGGAGGGGAAATGTTTGCGGAAATCTACCCAATATTCAAGCAGAAATACCCCAATTATTTGGTCAACCTGTTGGAGGATACCACAAAGCCCCTGCTGGAACAGGTGGTAAAGGGAACCCTGGACATAGCCATCCTGGCAGTCGCGGATGACGCACCTGTCTCACTTCCCAGCGTCAGCGTGTCCAGGGAGGAGCTTGTGCTTGCCGTGCCCGTATCCTTGGGAAAAATGCCGGATTGCCAAAGGCGGCCGGGCACAGCGCTGAAAGCCCTGGATATCAGCAAGGTAAAGAATGAAAACTTTATCATATCCTGTTCAGGAACAGCCATCCGGGATATCACCAACTCGGTATTTGAACAGTACCGGATCTCACCCCGGATCATCTGCGAGATCAACAACCATTCATCTTCCCTGAAAATGGTGGCAAGCGGCCTGGGGATTACCGTGATCCCGCTCAGCTATGTGGACAGTAACCCCCATATCAGCTATTTCTCCATTGGGGACGGGGTCTTCTGGAACATATGTACTGTCGCCAAACGCAATTTTAAGCCCTGCGAGCCGGACCATTATCTCATGGACCTGGTGGGGGAATATTTTGTGAAGGAACGGATGGGGAATTGAGGATATAAAAAACGGAACCGGATCCGACTGCGGGAGATCGATCCCCCTGTCAGGTCCAGTTCCGTTTTCTCTTTTCCTATTGATGTTCCCCGTGAACATCCTGATGGGTATCGCAGCCGCCTGAGGAGCAGCCGGAGCACCCTGAACATCCGGAACAGCCCTTTCCTGCTTTTTTATCCCGTATCATGCCCCTTATGACCGCGCCTATGATCACTGCCAGTACGACTAAAATTATAAATGTTGAAAGATTCATATATATATTCCCCCTTCTGTCTCTGTCCGTCCGGTTTATCATTTACACAAATGTTTATAGAACACATTGGTTAGGTAATTCTAACTTCGTTTTCAGATTAGCACTTTCTAACTCTCTTGTCAATCTTTTTTTTATATGTTACACTTAAGGTTAAAGATAAACGGGGGTGTTATTACATTGAAGATACAGGAATCAGCGGAAAACTACTTAGAAACCATATTAATGTTGGGAAAGGAAAAACCATATGTGCGTTCCATTGACATTGCCAATGAACTGAATTTTTCCAAGCCCAGCGTCAGCGTTGCCATGAAAAACCTCCGTGAAAACGGATACATCCTGATGGATGACCAGGGCCACATTACCCTTACCGCCTCAGGGCAGACTATTGCAGATACCATGTACGAGCGCCATACCATGCTGTCCAACTGGCTGATCTACCTGGGAGTGGATGCCAAGACAGCGGCCGAGGATGCCTGCCGCATGGAGCATGTTCTCAGCGCCCAGACATTTGAAGCCATCAAGCGCCACATTACCCTGGGCCATGAACTGCCGGACGGGGTATGACCATAACATCATAAGCACAGGAGGAGATGTCCATGTTAAAAGACCTTGTGAACCAATGCCGTTCCTACAGAAGATTTTACGAAGATGTGCGGATTCCCTTTGATGAACTAAAGGATATGGTGGACACTGCAAGGGTCACAGGCAGTGCAGCCAATGCCCAGCCGTTAAAATACAGGATCATATGCGATCCCGACCAGTGCGCCAAGGTGTTTCCCACCATCGGATGGGCCGCTGCGTTAAAGGACTGGGGCGGGCCTGAACCGGGTGAACGTCCAAGCGCATATATTGCCGTTATCTGTGATCTCTCCATAGGAAAGAACAAACAGTGGGATGAAGGGATTACCTCCCAGACCATTATGCTCAGCGCTGTGGAAAAGGGTTATGGCGGATGTATGATTGGAAACTGCAGGCGCTCTGAACTTTTGAAGATCCTTAACCTGGACCCGGACAAATATTGTGTGGGCCTGCTTCTGGCTCTTGGGAAACCAAAGGAAGAGGTGGTCATGGTCCCTGTGGGCGAGGACCAAAACACGGTGTATTACAGGGATGAGAACCAGACCCACTACGTCCCCAAGAGAAGCTTGGAAGATATCCTGATCTGATCGCAGAATAAAAGAGGAGTCCATTAAGGCTGACACCCAATAAGGAAGTATTGAGGAACCTTCAGATTGGGCAGCCGGCAAGCGGAATGTAACAACAAAAAAGGGACTATCGGCGGTGAATTGATAGTCCCTCTTTTGCGCCCAGCGGGAACAGGCGGGGCCATCAACGGCGCCGCTGTAAGCGCCGTTCATATTGACCGTTGACCGGCTCGGCTGGCTTTTCTATTTCCCCAGTTATGCCCGTACGCCTTATACCAATAAGACGCATTCAACTAACCTAATAAACTTTTATTTAACGGGCTTCAATTCTTACATCCAAGGCATAATCGGAGGCAGTATACAGAACGGATGTCCCGCTGGGTCAATCATCATCCGCCAACGGTCGTCATATTGGTATTCCGATACGCTTGCGCCGCACGACAAAGCATATTTCACCCCTTCTTCCACATCCTGAACGTGAAAATCCAAATGCGCCATTTGCTGCTGCGTATCCGGTGTCGCAGGCCACACGGGCGGCACATAATCATCCACCTGTTGAATGGTAATCCAAGTTGGATTTCCTGTTTGTTCCAAATTTACTAAGACTGTATATTCTTCACCTTTGAACCGCGTCCAGCCAAGCAATTTTTCATAAAATGCAGACAACTCGTCCGCGTGATTAGAATCCAAAACGACATTCCACCCCACAAGATTAAGTGCCATTATACAATCCCTCCATATTTTCTAATCTGACAGGTACGCCTTATTCGCCTAATGCGTATACGGTGTCAATGCGCCCGCTTTTCAACAGGTCTATCATCTCGTCACTCAAACGCAGGCCGGCAGGGTCGGCGATTGAGTGACTTTTTGTTTCCGTCAGCCCCAGCAGGTAATCGGCGGTCACGCCGTAAAACCTTACCAGCTTGATAAGGGCATAGTGGCTGATGTCCTTAAAGTCGTCCGCTTCATAGCTGCCCAGCGCAGACTTGGAAAGCCCGGTCTGCTCCGCAAGTTGTTCCAGCGTCAGGCCGCGCTCCACACGCAGATCTTTCAGGCGTTCCTGTATAGTTAACGCAATACTATCCCTTCCTTACTAACCACTCGATAAACCGAGAGTCATCATAGTTCTGTTTTCAGTATTGAGTACATCTTCATGTCAATAACTTTACCATTCTTGATGTCGTTATTTCTCAATGTGCCCTCATATTGAAAACCTGCTTTTTCAAATACCCGGCAAGATGTGACATTGTATGCAAACGGCTCTGCGTAGATACGAATAATATCGCTCTTAATTCCTTTTTCTTATTTTACAAGTCATTTTGACATACCTCCTCGTCAACTCCCGATTTTTTAATCTCCCATTTTCATTTTACCACAATTCCGAGAACGTGGAAATAGTGTGTTTATGGGCAGGATATCTAACCTTTCGGATATGCGGGAGGGACGATCAAAAAGGTGTAGACTTGTGTTAGTTCATCGGTGGACAAGCACAATATATTCTCTGGGCTGGTGTAATGCGCCGACTGCGGGGCGAAGCTATATTACTGCACCACCAACGATTTCGAGGAACGACAAGACCACTTTGTATGCTCCAACTACAAGAACAATACAGGGATTTGCTCGGCCCACTTTATCCGGGCCGTGGTACTGGAAAAGCTGGTGCCGGAACATCTGCAAAGGACAGTCCGGTATGTGAGGGAATACGAAAGCGAGTTTGTGGAAAAAATCATTGTCCACGGCCCCGGACAAGAGTACTGGGAGACGGGTACAGCAGGTGAAAATCAGTTATAACTGTGTCGGTGTGATTGACTTACCAGACACCAATGAAACGGACAGCTAAACCGCATAGTCGAAATGACTATGCCGCTTGCTGTAACAATACTTCTTTATTGGGGGCCGCCTAATCCGGACCTCCTCTTTTTATGATCCCATCGTATGATCCTGAATCCACTCAAGTCCTACAGGGACAGCGCTCTCATGGCATTGATGATCGCTATCACCGACACGCCCACATCCGCAAATACGGCTTCCCACATATTGGCCATACCAAAGGCCCCCATGAGAAGAACAATGGCCTTCACTCCCAGGGCAAATATGATATTCTGCTTTACAATGGTCATGGTCTTGCGGGATATACGCACCACATCCGCAATCTTGGAAGGATCGTCATCCATGAGCACTATATCCGCTGCCTCAATGGCTGCATCGGATCCCATACTTCCCATGGCGATCCCTATGTCTGCTCTGGAAAGCACCGGGGCATCATTGATCCCGTCTCCCACAAAGGCCAGCTTATCCTTTCCTTTCAGTTCGGCCAGCAGTTCCTCCACCTTGGCTACCTTACCGTCCGGAAGAAGCTCTGCATGGACCTCATCCAGGCCCAGACGGGCAGCCACTGCCTCGCCCACCTCTTTCTTGTCGCCGGTAAGCATGACGGTCCGCTTTACTCCCACCTGTTTAAGGCTCCTGATGGCCTCATACGCCTCCTCCTTGATGGTGTCGGATATAATGATGGAGCCGTAAAATGTTCCGTCCATTGCAATGTAGACCGCTGTACCGATGCTGGGACTCTCCGTATATTCTACCTTCATCTCCTTCATCAGCTTGCTGTTGCCGGCAAGGACCACATGACCATCGATCACTGCCTTAACACCGTGGCCGGAAATCTCCTCCGTGTCGGATACGCGGTTCATATCCAGGGCGTGGCCGCAGGCTTCCTTAATGGAGCGGGAAATGGGATGGTCGGAATAGCTCTCCGCCAGTGCTGCCAGTTCCAAAAGTGACTCCTGGGTGCCAACTGCCGCATGTATTTCCGTCACCTTGAACTCACCTTTAGTAAGAGTTCCGGTCTTATCAAAGACAATGGTGTTCATCTCGGATAATGCCTCCAGATAGTTGCTTCCCTTGATCAGCACGCCCCGTCTGGACGCGGCGCCGATCCCTGAGAAAAAGCTCATGGGAACGGATATGACAAGGGCGCATGGGCAGGAAATTACCAGGAAGGTACATGCCCTTCTCACCCACTCGGCCCAGGACTGGCCAAAGAGAAGGGGCGGGAGTACTGCAAGGATCACGGCGCCCACGACCACTACCGGTGTGTAATACCTGGCAAACCTGGTAATAAAATTTTCCACCTGTGCCTTTTTGCTGCTGGCATTTTCCACCAGTTCCAGTATCTTGGCAACAGTGGAGTCATCAAACTCCTTTGTAACCTGTACCCTCAGAAGGCCGCTTCCATTGACACAGCCGCTGATCACATCATCCCCCACAGACGCCTTCCTTGGCACGGACTCACCGGTCAGGGCCGAGGTATCCACCATGGAATCGCCGAACACCACCTTGCCGTCCAGGGGAATCCTCTCCCCTGCCTTTACCACAATGATATCCCCTACCTGCACATCATCCGGATCCACCTGCTTAAGCTGTCCGTCCTCTTCTATATTGGCATATTCAGGACAGATATCCATCAGCTCCGTGATGGACTGTCTGGATCGGTTCACCGCATAACTCTGGAACAGCTCGCCTACCTGATAGAACAGCATAACCGCAACTGCTTCTGAATATTCCCCGATTCCGAATGCGCCAAAGGTGGCCACGGTCATAAGGAAGTTCTCATCAAACACCTGCCCGTTCCGTATATTGCGCAGGGCTTTATACACAATATCCCATCCGATCAGAACATAGGGGATCAGGTACACCGCCAGCTTTCCCCAGGTTCCCAGACCGGCCGGCAGCATATCCATATGGTCTGCGACCGCCATGGGAACATATATGATAAATGTAAGCAGGATGCGTCCCAACATTGCCTTTTGTTTCTTAGTCATAACGATTTCCTTTCCAATACAGGCATGGCCTGCAATTCCTCACCGCAAGATCAAGTCCGGATTAAAGCTGAATCATAGCTGGACCACAGCCAAATTACAGCTGGACCATATATGGATCACAGCTGGATCACACAGTCCGGTTCAACCTTTTTACACACTGCTACAACTTCCTGCATGATCTCGTCAAACCTGCCGTCCTCAGCCTCAATGGTCATCTTCTGTGTCATGAAGCTCACATTGGCATCCGATACACCCTGGATCTTTTTGATGGCTTCCTCCATCTTAGCCGCACAGTTGGCGCAATCCAGATCCTGTAATTTGAATTTCTTTTTCATTTTCATATCCTCCATCTATTATTATTTTAAGAACTACTGCTTTTATTCCTGAATGTGTTCCATACCCTGGTTGATAATGGTCCTCACATGACCGTCCGCCAGGGAATAGAACACAGCCTTTCCCTCCCTGCGGCTCTTCACCAGCCGGTTCTGCTTTAATATCCTCAGCTGGTGGGAGATCGCCGACTGGTTCATGTTCAGCAGCTGCGCTATGTCGCACACGCACATCTCAGACTCAAAGAGCACATACAGTATCTTGATCCGGGTGGAATCACCAAAAACCTTAAATATCTCTGCCAGGTCATAGAGTTCATCCTCCTCCGGCATCTTATTGTTAACAGCTTTAACCACATCCTCATGGACCTGGTAAAAGTCACAGCACTCCACATCGTTTATCGCCATGGCCTTGACCCCCTTTTTCTCATTCACATCTGTTCATACGAATTATTGTTCATATGTTTATATCTACATTATATGCTCAAATCAAAAAATGTCAACCCTAAATTTTAAATAGCCGGAAACTTTTTAAAGCAAAAAATCATCCCATGGTTCCTTTTTTGGAACCATGGGATGATCCCACGATGCGGCTATCCTGTTTTACCTGGATCCATACTAAAAATTAAATACCAGCTCCCAGTCAAACTCCCCCGACTCCTCCAGGCTTGACGGCCAGTTGCCGCACCATCCGGGCACAGCCGGGTCCTGGACACGGTCCAGACTGGGGGTATAGGGCTTAATGTCAAGTACAGGTGTACCGTCATTGGCGTCAATATACGCGATCCGTATCACACCTGCCTCATAGTCAATATGAAGCACCTCCACTGCGGTGAGGGCAATGGGATTGGGGCGTATGGGGGAGCGGGTTGCAAAGATACCCATTGTCTCCGGCGCGCCCTTGTAGGGCTGGGGAGTCTCCAGCACGCTGCGCATCTCCTCATTGTCAGAATCGCTGAACCACCAGAGTACGTTCAGATGGCTGAATCCATCCAGGGCTTTCAGGGCAGCGGTCAGCTTCTGATCCAGCTGGATCCACATCTCCTCCCCCCTGACCCTGATCCTCCCAATGGGATTAACATAGTATTTCTCCATATCACATTCCTCCTGATCTTTATTGTGCACGATCGGGGTTTCCGAGAGTGCACGATTCTTGCCTGTGATGCCAGTGTATACCCTGACACCATGTGAGAGTCAAGAATGATCAGCGTTTTTCCAGAGGAATCTGGATTTCTGTGAGATAATCCTGTGGATCCGTCTCATTCCAGGGCCCCCGGTGGACGGTCTGACGGCTCTGTCCTGTCATCCGGTACTGGTTGTGCTCCTGGATCCATGACGCAAACCCGCGGTAGGCGCCGGAAATGTTCTCAAAGGGACCGCGGACCATGATGCCGGCCATATAGGGAAGAACCGCCTCCACCATCCGGTATGTAAACCCTTCCCCATCCTCCCCCAGTCCAAGGACAGGCGCACATATTTCCATGTCCACATCCCGCTCCCGGTAATCCATGTCATGGTAGATGGTAAAGGTGTGATCTGATATGGAAATGCCATGTTTCCCCGCATACAGTGACATTTCCTCCCACAGCATCCCTTCCCCATAGTAGTCAGGCATCACCCGGCGAAGGGAGAGTACCCTGCAGCAGGGAACCGCCTTGATGGAAACATTGTAGTTCACCGAAATGGTATTTTTGAAAAGGTCCCTCTCAGCCTGTTCAATATCAAGGAGTCTGGTCTGCTCCGCCCTGATCCTATCCTGAGTCTCCAGGCGTTTTTGCTCCAACAGATCCAAAATAAACGTCTGATCCCAATGCTCCAGCGCCTCCCTGATACGGGAAACGCCAAACCCAAGATCCCTCAGAAACAAAATGCGGTTCAGGGATGGGATCTGATCCGCGGAATACAGCCTGTAATCCGTAAAGAGGTCTGTCTGTTCCGGCTTCAGCAGTCCTTCCTGATCATAGTAGCGCAGCATACGTACGGATACCTGCGTGAGCTTTGAGAATTCACCTATCCTGAACATTTGATCCATCCCTTCTGAACATGATCCTTTTTGACATGATCCTTTCCGACATGATCCCTTCCGTCCCTGTACCGCAAAAAAGCGGCCGGATTCCCAAACGCCCTGCCGGCAAAACACCGGCTTTACAAGCCGCGCCCCAGTATATCCTTTCGCATCAAAAGATCGATCCTGTGGCTGTCCAGGCCGCGGATTACCTCCACTGCCATCTTTACCGCAGCTTGCACATCCCCTGCTGCGCAGAAATTGTAATGGCTGTGTACATATCGGCTGGGGATTCCCAGCACCAGTGTGGGGACCGCCCTGCCCGCCAGGCTGATCTTCCCGGCATTGGTGCTTCCGCCCCTTCTCACCGTATCCTGGTATGGTATTCCCAACGTATCCCCCAATTCATGGGCATACCTGAGAAAGGCCGGATTGGTGATATAGCTTTTGTCCATGCACCGGATCTGCACACCTGCTCCCAGGACTCCCTGGGCCTTTTCCTTCCCATAATAAAAGTCATCGGCCGGAGAACCCTCAAACACAATGGCCAGATCCGGCTGCACCCTGGCCGAGGTCACGGCAGCTCCTCTCATGCCCACTTCCTCCTGGGCCGCAAAGGCCCCTACCACGTCCACTGCCGGTTCCTGTTCCAGTTTCCGTATCTCCTCCATGGTGTGGATGATACAGGCACAGCCCATACGGTTGTCAAAGGCTTTGCCAAAGCACATCCCATGTTCCCGGTCGTACTCAAACCCCACTTCAGGCGCCGCAGGGTCCCCGACCCGGATTCCGTACTGCTCCTGCACCTGGGCTCGGCTGGAGGCCCCCACATCAATATAAAGCTCCTGAATATCCAGGGGCGCATTCTTCTCTTTCTCCGTCATAAAGTGCACGGGCCTGGACGTAATGATACCCCTCACCTTTTTCCCGCTTTCCGTGCGTATGAGCACGGTGTGGGCGGGCAAACTGGCCAGGTCCATGCCGCCCAGCATGATCATGTTCAGCAGACCATTATCCATGATCCCCTGGACCATAAAGCCGCACTCATCCGTATGGGCATCCAGCATGATCACCGGTTTTTTCCTGTCCGCAGGCACCCGGCCTGTATTATTCAGGTTTATGTTATCCTGATCCGTGGAGTCCCGGTCCGCCAGCCAGGCATATACATTGTTCATGGCATCGTTTGCAACGTTCATACCCCGGCAGTATTTACCAATCACTTCCACAACTTCCTCTTCAAATCCACTGGGGCCAAATGCACCGGTCAGGTCCCTTAACATGTCAATATTCAGCTTCATAAGTCCCCTTCTTCTTTAAGTTTCCTTCCGCCATCATGACCTTACCGCCGGCCATCACCGTATCCAGGGTCATATCCGGACGGATCAAAAGCAGATCGGCATCCGCCCCCGGGGCAATGCATCCCTTTCTTGGATACATCTCCAGGGCTTTTGCCACATTGGATGTAAAGAAAGGAAGGGCTTCCGATAAGTCCATTTTACCTTGGATCACCAGATACTTCAACTGCCGGTACATATTTCCCACATCCGTGACCCCGATCTCCTTCAAATGCCCGTATCCGTCATAGCTGGACCAGCTGCCCTGGCCGTCCGAACTGAAGGTGATGCGGTCCATGGGAACCTCCTGGCTCCTGGCCTCCTTAAGAATCTCCATCACCCGCCCCGTGCCCAGCCGGCCGGCCGGTATCCGCTCTCCGCCCTCGCAGGTTATGTCTATGTATCCGCCCATTTTTGCCAGTCTGAATCCGGACTGCAAAAGCTCAGGCGTCCTGGACATATGGGTGGGATGGAATGTCTTCACCGGTATATCCGTCCGCTCCAGGGCCTCAAACACCTGGTCCAGGCGGCGCTCCCCATCGCCCATGTGAAGTACGATAAATCCAGGTTTCCCGCTGATCATTCCCGCGGTGCGCACATCGCTGGCAAGACGGATCAGCTCTTCTGTGGAAATATTAGGCGCCCTGTGGTCAGAGAGCGCCAGCTTCAGGCCAAGGATCTCGTCCACAAACACAATATCCTTTTTCACACTGCCAGTGATCGTGGGGGAGGGATAACCATAGGCTCCGCACAGGGCAAACGCCGTAACTCCCTCCTCCTTTAACCCCTTGGCCTTTGCAACCAGGCTCTCAATGCTCCTGGTCATATCATCTGTTCCCAAAAGTCCCAGGACCGTGGTGATGCCCGCCCGGATCAGCGCGGACAGCTGCACCTCCGGCGTCCTGGTATGGAAACTTCCCTCACCGCCTCCGCCAATGATATGCTCATGCTGGTCGATCAGACCTGGTGTCAGAAAATATCCCCTGGCATCGATCTCGCTGCAGCCGCTGCCCCCTTCCAGATGGTCACCCACCGCCTCTATGCGGCCGCCGCACACCAGTACATCATTCACTCCCATGTATCCGGGGCTGTACACATCGGCCTGTCTAAATATTATCATGATTCCTCTCCTTCAAATATCCTCTATTCTTTTCCATAAAAAGCAGGGACAATTTCTTTATGATACGCGATGCTCTCTTCCCTAAGTTTCCCATCCGTCAGGATATCAAACGCAGTCATGGCCAGACCTTCGGCGCCCAGGATGCAGATCTCATCTGCTTTTGGCTCCGCTGCAACCCTTGCATATTCAGTGGAATGGGCTTCAATGGATGCATCGTCCGTAATGGACAGATAGTCATGGATAGCAGGGATACGTATGGATACATTGCCTATATCCGAGGATCCGAACAGTTCTCCCGGTTTCGGGTAGCACATGCTGATCCCCAGCTCTCCCATGTTTTCCTTAAACGCCTTGCACAACGGCAGACATGGATAACGCTCCGCGTAAATGGGTTCTGTCTCGATCTCAGCCGCAGCGCCGGTCAAGTCCTGCGCCCGCCTGATGCATCCCTTGATCATGCCGATCAGCTCATCAGCCCTTTTCATGGTCTCGGCCCGGATGCAGAACTCACACTTGGAAAACTCCGGAATAATATTTCCCGCTGTCCCGCCTTCCAGTATCACGCCGTTTACATTGTCCTGCACTCCAAAGGTGGGGCGGATCATATCGATCTGGTTAAACACACTGATAGCCGCGCTCAGAGCATTGATACCCGCGGATGGAACAGAGGAGTGGGCCGACTTTCCGCGAAAGGAAACCGTAATGGAGCCCGAGGCCCTTCCTCCCCGGTTAATATAGTTGCGCTCCACACCGCCTCCTGTGGGATGCATCATCAGGGCAAACTCCACCCCGTCAAATCCGCCCCGTTCCAGCATCAGCACCTTCCCGGCTCCGCCTTCCTCCGCCGGTGTGCCTAAAAGCCAGATCTCACCGTCATACTGATCCATCTTGGACGCCATGCCCAGAAATGCTCCTACCGCGCAGGCGGCTATGACGTTGTGGCCGCACCCATGGCCCACACCCCTGAGGGCGTCATATTCAGCCAGGAATGCCACCACCGGTCCCTTTCCCCTGCCTTTTTTCACTGCACGGAAGGAGGTAGGAATTTCACAATAGTTTCGCTCTATTTCCACTCCTTGTGTTTTCAAATACGTCTCTATGGCGTCCACTGCCTTATATTCCTGAAATCCGATCTCCGGATGCCTGTGGATCTCATGGGAAAGTCCGATCAGGCCTTCCTCCAGCCCATGGATCCGATCCGCGATCTCCTGTTTTTCCCTGGATAACATTTTATTTTCCTCTTTTCCTGTCTCTATTTTCAGCTGCGTCAAATAGTCTGCCACGGTACATGACCCGTCACAGTATATGGCAGGCGGCCTGATGCCCGGGTTCGATTTCCCTGAGTTCCGGGTGTTCCCTGCGGCACCGCTCTGTGGCATAGGGGCAGCGTTCGCAGAAAAAGCACCCTTTGGGCAGGTTTACAGGGCTGGGAATCTCTCCGGTGGCGTCAATATGCTCCACCAATGGTTTCTCCCCAACGGTGGGAACCGCTGAGAACAACACCTTTGTATAGGGATGCAGCGGGTTCTGGAACAAGGTCTGCTTATTCCCCACTTCCACCAGGGCGCCCAGGTACATAACGCCCAGACGGACGCTGATGTGGCGCACCACGGAAAGGTCATGGGCAATGAACAGACATGAGAAATGGAACTCATCCTTCAGGTCCATGAGAAGGTTAAGGATCTGGGCCTGGATGGATACATCCAGGGCAGATACCGGTTCATCCGCAATAATAAACTCCGGCTTAACAGCCAGCGCCCTGGCAATTCCAATGCGCTGTCTCTGGCCGCCGGAAAACTGATGGGGGTATCTGCCGGCCTGTTCAGGGCGGAGCCCCACCCGGTTCAGGATGTTCATGCACTGCTCCCTGGCATCACTCTTGTCTTTTGCAACCCCGTGGAACAACATGGGTTCCATAATAATATCCTCTACCCTCTGCCTTGGGTTCAGCGAGGCATAGGGATCCTGGAAGATCATCTGCATGCTTTTTCTGTATGGGAGAAGCTCCCTGGGGCTCAGATGGCTGATATCCTCACCCTTGTACAGCACTTGGCCCCCTGAGGGTTCCAGAAGGCGGATGATGGTCCTGGCAGTGGTGGATTTGCCGCATCCGCTCTCCCCCACCAGGCTGAACACCTCGCCCTTTTCAATCTGGAAGTTTACCTTGTTTACCGCGTGGACCACCTTGTCCTCTTTTATGATCTTTCCCTTTTCAACCCTGAGGGACTGAAGAAGGCCTTTTGTCAGATGAAACTCCTGGCTTAAATCTTTTACTTCAATCAATGGCGCCATCATTTCCCCTCCTCTTTCCCTGTTTTATCTTTTACCAGTGGAAAATGACAGGCAGCCATATGGTCTGGGCCGACCCGCTTCATCTCCGGTTGTTTATTCAGGCAGATTTCCTGGCAGTATTTGCACCTGGGAGCAAAATAGCACCCTTCCGGCAGTTCAAACATATTGGGCACCATGCCCGGGATATAATCCAGACGGTCCCTGTCCTCCCACAGCTTGGGAATGGAATTTAACAGTCCCTCGGTGTAGGGGTGGGCGTTATAAGAAATAATATCCTGTGTGTTTCCTGTCTCCACCAGCTTGCCGCAGTACATGACATTGATCCTGTCCACCATCTGGGACACCACTGCCAGATCATGGGTGATCAGGATCAAAGCAGTATTGTGCTCCTTTACAAGCTTTCTCATCAGCTTCAAGATCTGTTCCTGAATGGTAACATCCAGGGCCGTGGTGGGCTCATCCGCGATCAGCAGCTTGGGATTGGTGGCCAGGGCAATGGCAATGATAACCCTCTGCCTCATACCGCCTGAGAACTGGTTGGGATATTCCTTTAACCGCTCCTCAGGATTGGGTATGCCCACTGAGGACAACAGTTCCAGGCACCTGGCCCTGCGCTGGGCCGCATTCATCTGGGGTTCATGAAGGATCAGAACCTCCTCCATCTGCCTCTGAATGGTATACAGGGGGTTTAAGGACGTCATGGGATCCTGGAACACCATGGAAATATCCTTGCCCCTGATCTTTGTCATGTCACGCTCACTGGCATGGCTTAGATCTTTGTCACCGAACATGATATGGTCCGCCTTGACCACGCCCGGTTCCTCCACCAGCTTCAGGATGGAAAAACTGGTGACGGATTTACCGCTTCCGGATTCACCTACGATTCCCAGGATTTCCCCCTCCCTCAGGGTAAAACTCACATCATCCACGGCCTTGACCACTCCCTTAAATGTATGGAAGTAGGTTTTCAGGCCTTTTATATCCAGTAATATTTTATTTTCCATTACAGCCACCTCGCTTATTTCAGATTGGGGTTCAACTCATCTCTTAGGAAATCCCCCAGCAGATTGATGCCGAACACGATGAGCATGATGTAAAGGCCCGGAAATACGGAAGCCCACCACAGCCCTGAGAAGAGCACGTCAAATCCTGTCTTAACCAGCAGTCCCAGGGATGGCTGGGTAATGGGCACGCCTACGCCAAGAAAGCTTAAGGTCGCCTCTGTCAGGATAAAGTTACCAATCTGAATGGTGGCAAGGACGATAATGGAATTGACCACATTGGGCAGCACGTGTTTTATGATGATGATGCGGCCCGGAAGGCCGATGGTCCTGGCCGCTTCCACGTACTCCATCTTTTTTACGGACAATGTCTCACCCCGGACCGTTCTGGCATAAGTCACCCATCCCACCATGGTGAGGGCAATCAAAAGCTTGCCCACGCCCCTGCCGAACACGGACATGATAAAGAGGGCGATTAACATGGAGGGGAAGGACAGCTGGATATCCGCGATCCTCATGATCACGGCATCCACTTTTCCACCAAAATAACCTGCGATCAGTCCCAGGGTAGTACCGATACAGCAGGAAGCAGCCATGCCCACCAGACCGATCATAATAGAGCTTGCACTTCCGTAAATGATGGCGCTGAGGATATCCCTTCCCTGTTCATCTGTTCCCAGCAGGAAGGACATCTTTCCCCCGTCCAGCCAAAAAGGCGGCAGGTAGGAATCGGACAAATTGATCTGTGTCAGGTCATATGGATTCTGAGGCGCCAGGAACCGTCCCACCACGGCTGTGAGGATGGCGATCAGAACCAGAATACTGCCGATGATGGCAGGAATATTGTGTTTATAATGGAAGAAAAACTCTGAACTTAAAAAGCTTTTCCACCAGCCTGTCTTTTCTGCGCGTACTTCGTTTTCCATGTCATCACCTCAATTCAATTCTGGGATCGATCAATGTATACAACAGATCCACTACAAAGTTTAATACCACAAACATACAGGCTGCGGCCATGAGATAGGCCACGATAATAGGCCTGTCTGATTTGTTGATGGCGTCAATGAGCAGCTTTCCCATGCCGGGCCATGCGAAAATGGTTTCCGTGATGGTTGTAAAAGCAATCATATTCCCCAGATCCATACCAAATATGGTAACCACCGGGATCAGGGCATTCTTTAAGGCATGCCCAAAAAGCAGTGTTCTGGACGACACGCCCTTGGCCCTTGCAAATTTAATGTAGTCCTGGCGCATGTTCTCCAGAATGCCGGATCTGGTAAGGCGCAGGGTGGTGGCCACATTGGTGATGGCCAGGGTAATGGCCGGGAGGATAATGAACCTGATCCCGCCCGGGGCAAAAATACTTAAGTTCACCCCCAGCACATCCACCGTACCGCCCCTGCCCGAAGCAGGCAGCTTGCCCAGGGTGACCGCAAATATGTAGATCATCATCATACCCACCCAGAAGGATGGAAGGGAAATGCCCAGTATGGAACCGGACATGATGATCTTGCTGCTGGCCCTCTTTGGATACGCTCCCGCGTAAACGCCCAGAGGAATCGCGATCACAAGCACTAAAAGGGCTGCTATGGCAACCAGCTCCATGGTTGCGGGCATACGCTCCAGGATAAGACCCATGGCAGGTTTGCCGTAGGTATAGGACTTACCGAAGTTTCCATGAAGCACATCTTTTAGGAAAATGGCGTACTGCACAGGAAGAGGCTTGTCAAGCCCCAGCCTGGCACGGGCCGACTCAACCTGTTCCATAGTTGCATTTTCAGGCACCAGCATATCCACGGGGTCGCCGATAAAATTGGTCAGCATGAATACCAGTATGGAAACCACAAACAGAACCACTATCATCTGTACAAATCGTTTTACTATATATTTTAACACTCTGTTTCACCTCGTTCTTAGCTATACCTTGCCGGATTGTAAAAAAGGGAACTGCCGCAAAGGTATTCCTCTCCCTGTTTTGCAGCAGTCCCTTTGGCAGGCATAATTCCGCCCTATATCAGGCGTATTACGCCTTATTTGTATGAGAATTCCCAAGCCAGAACGTATTTGTTCATTCTTGGAGTATAGTCAAGAGTATCCTTGATCGCGTATGTATCCTGCTCAAAATGCAGCGGGATGTATGCATAGTCATCCCTGGCGATCTTCTCTGCCTTGGCAACCAGTTCCCCTCTCTTGGTGTCATCCATCTCCGTGTATGCCTCTTTGATCAGGGCATCCACCTCTGCGTTGGAGTAGTGGCCTCTGTTTACAGTTCCGTCACCGTTCTCCCTGTTAAAGGTCTGGAGCATGTCGTGAAGCAGGGAAAGGCCATCGCCGGAAGCATCGGACCAGCCTGTCATCAGCAGCATGGACTTGTTCTCAGCCGGTTTGATATAGGTGAAGAAGTTGGCCTTTGGCATCAGGTTCAGGTTTACCTTGATCCCCACTTTCTCAAGAAAGCCAGCAACTGCCTGTGCGATCTGCCCATCATTCATATAGCGGTCATTGGGAGCGTCAAGGGTCACCTCAAATCCATCCGGATAACCTGCCTCTGCAAGGAGCTGTTTTGCCTTCTCAGGATCATAACCCTCACGTTCCACAGGAGCATATCCAACATATCCTTCCGGGATAATGGAATTCATCTCAAATGCGCAGCCGTTCATGATGTTCTTGATAATGGTGGCTTCGTCAATGGCAAGGTACATTGCCTGTCTTACCTTAGGATCCGCCATGGGGTTCTTCTGTCCCGGGAACAGTGGGGAATCCTCCCGGCTGTCCAGGTTCAGATAGATTTCCCTGGTGCCCTGCTGTTTTAATATACTGATGCCCTCGGTGTTCTCCAGCCTGTCAATGTCACGCGGGGAGATATCAATGGTGAAGTCCACTTCCCCTGTGAGCATGGTAGCTGTCCTGGTTGCCTCGTTTGTGATGGGGCGGAAGCGTACATTCTTAATGGACGGCACTTCACCCCAGTAATCCTCATTGGCAGTCATGTCCAGATGGTCTTCCTTTACCTGCTCCACAAACTTATAGCGGCCGGTACCAATCACCACATCGGAGATCTCCTCCTCTGTCTTGCCCTCCACATTCTCCTGCTTTAACACATAGATCTGAGCCACGTTAAAGAGCATCAAAGGATTCGGTGTCTTGGTCGTGATCTTAATCGTGTTGGCATCCGGGGCCTCTATCTTCTCAAAGGTGCTGGTGTAGCTGCTGAAAGCAGAAGGTGAATCCGGATCCTTGGCCACATTGATGGAGGCCAGAACATCACCTGAATCCATTACCTCACCGTCATGGAACTTAACGCCCTCTCTCAGATGGAAGGTCCATACCAGACCATCCTCGGAAGTTTCCCAGCTCTCTGCCAGACCTGGCTCAAACTGCATATCTGAACCCTGCAATACCATGGCCTCATAAATATGGGCCATTACCTGGTTTGTAGGACCTTCATCATATTTAAACGGGTCCATGGAAAGGATATCTGAAGCCATGGCGATCACCAGGCTGTCCTTTCCCGAAGCACTGTCTGAAGCAGCTTCCCCTGACTGCCCTCCCTGTGTGGCCTGGGTTTCAGACGTTCCTCCTGCCGTGGTAGCAGTGGTCTGGGAACCTCCGCCGCAGCCGGCAAGACATCCCGCTGCAATGGATACTGCAACAAATAAAGATAATGTTCTTTTTTTCATTCTTATACTCCTCCTTCTGTTCTTGATAACTGCCCTTTCTTTACACAATGATAAAGAAAAAGCAAGGGCGCACCCGGTACGAAAAAAGCGCCATTGCTTTTCTTAAATTTTATTGATTTAATTTATCAATGTCAAATAAACCGGGACAAAAACACCCCTAATGTGATCCATTTTTTGTTTTCTAAATGCTTTAGGTTGTTTTAAATGTTTTTTCAGGATATAATAAACCTAATTACGGGAGGTTTTTACAATGAAAAAGAAATTATTGGTCTTAACAAACAACCCGGTTGCAAAAATCGGAATTGCATCCTATCTGTCCTCAATCTTTAACCAATACCTCACCATACAGGCAGCCAGAGGCGCGGACGCCACCCCTGAGCTCATGGAAAGTGCCGACTGCATCCTTCTCACCACGGAGAACGTAAAGGATAATCTTTTATACCCCCTGCCTGAACAGGTATACCAGATGGTCTGCATGCGCACCTTTAACCACACCTACCTCCATAAGATCCTTCAGATACCGCCGGGCTCCTCCGTATACCTGGTCAATGACACGGAGGAAAACGCCAATGAAGTCATCCTCCAGCTCCAGGAATACGGTTTTTCCCAATATCATTTCCTGCCCTGGTTTCCGGGTTGCACGGATCCGGACCCGGATATCCACTACGGCGTCACCCCCGGAGAACTCCACCTGGTCCCATCCACTCTTTCAACGGTGATCGATATGGGCAACCGGGTGGTGGACATTTCCACTATCAACGAGATCATTGCATGGTTCCACCTTCCCATCAGCCTGGCGGACGAGGTGACCAGGAATTACATAAGCCATATCGTACAGGTCCTTAAGCTGTCCAACCAGCAGCTGAGCCATGCACTGGACATGAAGCAGATCACACAGGTGGTTCTGGATAATGTATCCGAAGGCTTCTGCCTGCTGGATGAAAACGGTATGATCAAGATGGCCAACCATCCATTTCGCAAGCTCACAGGCTTTAAGGAAAAAAACCTGGTGGGAAGGGATTTCCATGCCCTTTTAGCTTCCTATGGCATTGAATACGATTTTCCCAAAACAAGGGAAACCATCATCGGGCAGCCGGGACACGGCCAGGTGCGCCTGTGGTTCCAGAGATTCAGCCTGAACCCCAAATCGGAGATCTACCTGCTCCATGCCACTGAGTGCGAAGACCAGGCAGCAGGTATCCGGCCTTCCGGGTCCACCTTTCCTTTCCGCACCAGGAACCTATATGACTTTAACAATATGATCACAAGGAATCCCACCCAGACCCATCTGCTGGACACGGCCCGCAGGATATCCCTGAACGACTTTCCGGTGATCATCCAGGGGGAAAGCGGCACGGAAAAGGCAATGCTGGCCCAGGCCATCCACCGCAATTCCAGGCGCCACGATGGCCCCTTTGTTTCCTTAAACTTTTCCTCCCTGAATCCATCCGGCATTGAGGCGGAGCTTTTGGGCACTGAGGAAAATGCCTCCCTGGGAACCCACCGCCGTCTGGGCGCATTCAGGGCCGCCTCAGGAGGCACCCTTTTAATAAACGGCATCCATCACACCGCGCCCCAGACACAGCAGCTCCTTCTTAACGTGCTTCAGAACGGATATTATATGCCCATAGGCAGTTCAGAACCCATGACCCTGGATGTGAGGATCATCGCGACCACCACCAAGGACCTGTACGGCCTGGTGCTGGAGGGCCGTTTTCTGGATGACCTGTTTTTCCTGCTGAACACATTTTCCCTGAACACAGTCCCCATCCGGCAGCGCAGGGATGATATTCCCCTGCTTTTAAACAGCCTGCTCAAAGACGCATTTAAGGACCCCACGGTCTTTATGGAAGGGGTCCTCACAGAACATCTTATTACATTTTTAAAGCAATACGACTGGCCCGGCAATGCCCAGGAAATGAACAACCTGTGCAACTACTTTTCCTGCATATACCAGCGTGAACGGATTCCCCTAAGCGACCTGCCCGGCTACATCCTGAACCAGATCCTCAGCCGCCAGACCTCCCTGGATGTGACGGAAAAGCATATCCTTTCACTGATCATAATGAGTCCCCGCATCGGCCGCGCCTCCATCCAGGAACAGCTGCTTCAAATGGGCATCACTCTGTCGGAGGGAAAGATCCGCACCGTGCTCAAGCGCCTGGCTGAGGACGGATGCATCAAGGTACACCGTACCAGGGGCGGGTGCGAGGCTACGGAGCTGGGGATTTTGATGAGCCGCTAGAACCGGCTCTTAAAGTACCGTTCAAACTGCTCCTGGGCGTTTCTAAGCGATACCTCAGGGGAAGATATGCTGCTGTAGGCATTTTTCACAGCCATGCCCAGGATACTCAGGAATTTCCTTTCATCAAAGGCCATTCCCGACTGCTCGGGGATCCGGCCGCCTCTGGTAAGGGTGAAGCATTCCTTTGAAAGGTTCATCCACGGGAAGTTGTGGAGCACCTCATAATTTTCATATGTCTTTTTGCAGGGGGATGTGCTGCCCAAAAGGGATGCGGCCGATGATATGGGCTCGCTGCACATCCACTTAATGAAGGATAGTGCGTCCTCGGGATGTTCCGAATATTTCGATACCCCCAGGCTGCCTCCGCCAATGACCGGATTCGCCCCCGGAACCATGGTATAGCCGATCTTTCCAACAATATTGGACGCGTGTCCCAGCAGGTCGCTTGCATAATTGCTGTAGAGAATGGACATTGCATAGTTGCCCGTGGCAAAGCTCCGGGCCGTGTTGGTCCACCAGCTGCAGTAATCCCGGGCAGTGTAGGCTTTCACCTCGATCAGCTCCTTCAGGGCCCGGATGGACACATCCGAGTCCAGATGTATCTCACGGCTGCCGTCATACAGGTTCTCCTGGTGGCTGAACAGCCTTGCCAGATACTCCGACCCTGCCACTCCCGTGGACCCCATGGTGATGGTTGCGCCATAATCCACAGGGGATGCCTGGTTCACAGACCTGGTAAAAAAGGCCGCAATACGGTTAAATTCCTGAAATGTCCTGGGGGGCGCCAGCTCGGTCCGAAACTGCTCAAAGTACATCCGTTTATAGATGGGGCTCTCAAATAGATCTTTCCTGTAATACAGGATCTGTACACTGGGGGTGGAGGGCAGGGTGTAGATACGGCCGTGAACTCTGGCGTAATGCTTCAGGGTCCCGTCCAGGAATTCCCCAAAACTCCTGTCGATAGCAGGATCTATATCAGTCAGCGGCATCAGAAGTTTTTCCGCAAACCAGGAAAGCCAGGTCACATCCAGACGCAGCACATCGAAATTAGAAGACTGGTTCAGGGTGTTGAACGCCTCATAGATCTCATCGTAGGAATAGATACAGATATTCACACGGGTTCCGGTCTTCTTGGTATACAGTCTGGAAAAATTCCGCATGATATAGGCTTCCGGGCTGTCCAGGGTGATCACATTAAGGGGCTTTTTATCCCTTGGCACAATAATATTGGAATACCAGTCCCTGAAACCGCTGCTCTCCAACATCACCCGGCTCCATTCTTCTCTTTTCCCGCCTGCTTCCTCCTCATCCGCCTGACGGATCAGGATCTCTGCCGCCACCTTCCCCAGCTGGCGGTAGTTCATCTCATATTTTGTAAAATCATTTTCCGGCATGGTGAACACCGGCGAAACCGTATATATCTCCAAGGGCTTGTCCGTGCCGTAAAACGTAAGGCAGATATCTTTCACACTCTCCGCAAATCCGTAGTTGGATATGAAAAAAGCCTGAGGCATGGGCCCGTTAAATATCTGCATGATGTTTTGATATCTCCGGAAACTGTCCGTCTGTATATGGGTCACCTGGCAGCTGCAGCCGTCCATGGTTTCCATGAACCCCCGGTAAAAATCAGCTTCATTGGAATAGCAGAGATTGCCGGTGAGAAGGCAGACATTGGTGTATCGGCGCCGGATCGCCTCCCGGGCCATCCCCGCCCCGGCTTCCTCATAATCAAATCCTATAAAATCCGACTGAAACCCCGGTCTTCGTTCCACGAACAGCATCCCGGGCAGATCTCCCTCTTCCTTATAAATACTTCCCTCTTTATAGATATTTTCCTCATAGGGTGTTCCGGCCACGGACGAGATACAGGCAATTCCCTTAACCAGAAGAGGCCGCACCTCTGACAGAGCCTCCTCCTCGCTGGCCGGCGTATTCTCATTGGCCATATGGCGGGTCACTGTGTATCCGCAGCTTTGGGCATAGCTTTTAAAGCTGAAATAAAAATCCTCATACTGCCTTGCCCTGGAATCCGGCATAATGACCGCCAGGGAATTACTAAGACCTTTGCGCAGCAGGGCTGCCCGCCCATTGGGAACATAGCCCAGCTCATGCGCTGTATCCATGACACGCTTGATTTTTTCGCTGCTTACATTTCCCTTGCCGTTGAGCACATTGGAAACTGTTCCCTGCGCCACTCCCGCTGCCCTGGCGATGTCCTTGATCGTTACCATAGTGACCTCCTATCTTGTAGAAATTATATCATATCTATTAGAAAACAACAATCTGAATTCCCCTCGCTCCACTGTATTTGAATTATATTCAATTTCATTTTTGAGCATTTTTTCCTATATATCGTAAATTATAAGAAAATTTTAGGTAAAATATTGTAATTTTTGTGTATAAGTTTGCATATCATAATTGACACGTTTCAATCCTTTTGCTATAATTAGCCTATCTGATAATCAGGCACTTAAAAGGAGGAAACAAATGAAAAAAAGAGTAGCACTTGCAGCAGCTGCAGGACTTATCGTATCAGCTATTTCCTTAAGCGGATGCCAAAACAACAAGACCGCACAGCAGACTCAGGCTGCCAGCGAAAGCACCACCCCAACCACAGCGTCCAAAGACGCCCTTCATCTGACATTTTATTATCCTGTCAATGTAGGCGGATCCGCAGCAAAGCTGATCGAACAGATCTGTACAGATTTTAACGCAGAAAATCCCGACATCGTAGTAGAACCGGTTTATACAGGAAATTATGACGACACCGTTACCAAGATCCAGACAGCCGTACAGGGAGGCACCCCTCCGGATGTATTTGTCAGTCTGGCAACCCAGCGTTTTACCATGGCTTCCACCGGGATGGCAATGCCTTTAGATGAGCTGATCGCAGCTGACGGGGATGAGGGAAAGGCATATATCGGTGATTTCCTGGATGGTTTTATGGAAGATTCCTATGTGGACGGTCAGATCTATTCCATCCCCTTCCAGAGAAGCACCATGGTACTTTTCTACAACAAGGATGCATTTAAGGAAGTGGGTCTTGATCCCGAGAAGGCGCCTGCCACATGGGAGGAAGTTGTGGAATATGGCCAGAAACTAACGAATGACAACCGATTTGGCGTGGGGCTTGCCCTGAACTCCGGATCCGCCCAGTGGGCATTTACAGGATTTTGCCTTCAGAACAGTGCAAACGGCGAGAATCTGATGACAGAGGACGGCAAACAGGTTCTGTTCAATACCCCGGAGAATGTGGAAGCGCTTCAGTTCTGGCTGGATCTGCAGAACAAGTACAAGATCATGGCTCCCGGTATTGTACAGTGGACCGATCTTCCCACCCAGTTCCTTGCGGGTGAGGTTGCCATGATCTATCACACCACAGGCAACATGGCCAACATCAACGAAAATGCCAGCTTTGAGTTCGGCACCGCATTCCTGCCAGGGCATAAGAGGGTGGCCGCTCCTACGGGCGGCGGCAATTTCTATATCTCCAGCGGTATTTCCGAAGACAGGGTACAGGCCGCATGGAAATTTATCAAATTTGCAACCGAGCCGGAAAGGGCCGCACAATGGTCATTGGATACAGGATACGTAGCAACCAGGAAATCCTGCTTTGACACAGACCTGATGAAGAATTATTATGAGGAAGTACCCCAGGCAAAGGTGGCATATGAGCAGATCCCTATGTCCAAGCCGGAGCTTACCACATACAATGCAGCTGAAATCTGGCGTATCTTAAACGACAACATACAGTCAGCCGTTGTTGGAGACGCCACACCTGAGGAAGCCCTGTCGGCAGCCCAGGATCAGGCCACTGAGGTCCTGTCAGAATACCAGTAAATCCACCATGAAGGAACCTTGATACAAGGTTCCTTCTAAGCTAACAGAGGGCAATGAATATGAAAACATATACAAAAAAACAACGTGACCTTAAAAAGAACCTGATCGCATGGCTTTTGGTCACACCGTCATTGATCTTTATGCTTATTTTTACTGTGTGGCCTGTTTTCCGCAGTATCTATCTAAGCATGACAAAATATAAGCTGGGCATGAAGGCCCCGGATTTTATCGGCCTGGAGAATTACATCAGCCTGGCAGGCTCCTCCCTTTTTTGGAAGGTAATGGGCAATACCCTTTACTTTGCCCTGATCACCATCATACCCAGTATGGTAGTCGGCCTTTTCCTGGCTGCCATTGTCAACCGCAAGAGCAGAGCCACCGGGTTTGTGCGCACAGCCTACTTTTATCCGGTCATCATGCCCATGATCGCCATTGCCAGCATCTGGATGTTTATCTACATGGCAAAGAACGGCCTGTTTGACCAGATGCTTTCATCCCTTGGCATCAAGCCCATGAACGTGCTCTCCAGCAAAAAAATGGTTTTGCCCGCCATGGCTTTTATGTATGTGTGGAAGGAAGCCGGATACCTGATGGTCTTCTTCCTCTCCGGCATCCAGAGCATTTCCGAGGAAGTCAATGAAGCCGCCAGAATTGACGGCGCAGGTACCTGGACCATTTTCAGGAAGATCACACTGCCGCTCCTGGCACCCACCTTTTTATTTGTTTCCACCATTGCCCTGACCAACAGCTTTAAGCTGGTGGACCATGTGGTCATCATGACCGAAGGGGCGCCCAACAACGCCTCCACCCTGCTTCTCTACTACATATACCAGCAGGGCTTTACCAACTTTAACTACGGGGTATCATCTGCCCTGACAACCGTTATGCTTGTCCTGCTTATGATCGTTGCACTGCCGCGCTTCCTGAGCCAGGATAAGAAGATTCACTATAATTAAAGGAGGATCAACCATGCAGAAGAAAAAACGAACCGGTTTCGCAGTCACCGCATTTGCAGTTATCCTTGGGGTGTTATGGCTGATTCCGTTGATCTGGATGGTTGGGACTGCATTTTCCGTTCCCTCCTTCCACATGTCACTGTTTCCCACCACTCCTTTTACCCTTGATAACCTTTATTATGTGTGGAATGCCATTCCTTTTGCCACCTACTATATCAACACCCTGGCCCTGGTCATATGTACCTTTGCCGTCCAGTTTGTCACCTCCACCCTGGCAGCCTATGCCCTTGGTGTTATGGATTTTAAGGGTTCCTCCCTTCTATTTGCAGTGATCTTCATGCAGATCATCATCCCTAATGATGTACTGATCACCCCCAACTTCATGACACTTTCTGAGATGCGGCTGGTGGACACAAAGATCGGTATGATGCTTCCTTTCTACGGAAGCGCACTGGCGATCTTCCTCCTGAGGCAGCATTTTAAATCCATCCCCAAGGCCCTGGCCGAGGCGGCTAAGATTGACGGCGCCAATACCTGGCAGACCATATGGAGGGTATACATGCCCTGTGCAAAGCCGGCTTACCTTTCCTTTGCGGTCATCTCTGTCAGCTATCATTGGAACAACTATCTGTGGCCCTTGATCGTTACCAATTCACCGGAGAACCGGACCCTGACCGTGGGTCTTGCCATTTTCGCCAAGTCAAAGGAAGCAAACATGCAATGGGCTAATGTCTGTGCCGCTGCATTTATCATCATCATCCCATTGCTTTTGGCATTCTTTTTTGCTCAGAAACAGTTCATGAGCAGCTTTGTAAGCGCAGGCATTAAAGAATAGGAGGCGTTTTCATGAAACTTAATTTTCTGGGAAAGGGCTCTGCCTTTTATCCCGTTTTCGGCAATACAGGGGCTTATCTGCGAAGCGGCAGCGAACTGTACCTGTTAGACTGCGGGGAGACCATCTTTGATACGCTCTACCGAAAGGAAGACTTGAACAGCATAACCGCAGTTTACGTGATCCTCACCCATCTTCACGCAGACCATGTGGGCAGTCTGGGAACGCTGATATCCTATTATCACTGCCTCCACGGCATCAAGGTCCATGTCATCCACCCCGAGTCCACCATAACCCAGCTTCTGACCCTGGTGGGAATTGACCCGGAGGCATACATTTACCTGGAACACCTCCCGGAAAACAGAGCGGGCCTGAAGGCAGAGCCCGTACCGGTCAAACATGCAGCCGATATGAAATGTTACGGTTATCTCCTCTTCGATGACCGGGAGTGTGTCTACTACAGCGGAGATGCCTCCGATGTGCCGGATGAGATCCGCACCCGGTTCCTCACCGGTTCTGTACAGAGAATTTACCAGGATACATCCACCCATGACTCCCCTGACCCTTCCCATTGCTTTTATGGAAAGCTGGAACAGTGGGTACCCATGGAAAAGCGCATGTCGGTGTACTGTATGCACCTGGACAGCGCATGTGAAGAACTTTTGACAGAAAAGGGCTTTAATATCGTACAAATATGAGAAAGGAAGGAATCTGCCCGGTGATGCGAATGGAACTATTGAACCGTCTGTCCCCTGAAATGCAATTTCAAAGCGAGCTTCTGATGAGAATTATCCTGGCATGCTTTGTAGGTTATATCATAGGATACGAGCGCAAAAGCAGGGACAAAAGCGCAGGCATGCGCACTCACGCCATCGTAGGCCTGGGGGCCGCCCTGATCATGATCGTATCCAAATACGGGTTTCACGATATCCCTGACTATGACGCTTCCCGTGTGGCTGCCCAGATCGTATCCGGCGTGGGTTTCCTGGGTGCGGGTATCATATTTGTGAGAAATAATATAGTAAGCGGCCTGACCACGGCAGCGGGGATCTGGACAACCGCAGGTGTGGGAATGGCCATTGGGGCCGGATCTTATTTTATCGGAATCTGTGCAGGCTTTCTGGTCGTCTTTATCCAGATCCTGCTTCACAACATACCCTTCCTGTCCTCTGAGCCAACCAGAGGCTATGTAAAAGTGACCACGGATCATTTTGACGAAGTGATGTCAGAGATGCAGGAAAAATTCCGCAGGGAAAAGATAAAAATCATAGGATTGAAAATCAATAAATCCAAATCTGAGACCAAGATTGAGTTTGATCTGCTTTACCCGGCAAGATATGAGAAAAACAAACTGCTCCTTGCGCTTTCAAAGGACGAAAGGATTCATGGGATTTCAGGATGAGGATGGGACTTTAAATTGGGACATTTCCAAACAATCTTTGCTCAAACAATACTCACGCAAACAATCCTCCAGCAGTGAATGCCGGAGCATTCTTATGCTTCCGGCATTCATCTGTTGGATCCTCTCTTTATATGCATTCTTTACCGGCTCTTTGCCAATATAAAATAATGTTTGCTATTATGCTTTTCACCTGCATAGTAGCAGTCATCCACATGCCGGATATGCCGGATCTCAAACTCTCCAAACAACTGGATGATATCATCAAAGGTGACATAAAAATGGGGGACACCCTGTTCCGGCCCTTCCTCTGTTTTTACAATTGTATTATCATCGATTTTAGGATACCCGGCTTCTTTATAGCTCCAAGTTTCTTTTGAACAAAGTGATAAAAATATCTCCCCATTGGGTTTCAGCACCCTGTGGATTTCAGAAAGGATGGCCTCCATTCCTTTTGTGTCCGTATGGGAGATCACATGATACGCAAATATACCGTCAAAGTACTGGTCGGGATAAGGGAGTTTTAACATATCGCAGATATGGGTATTTATGCTCAGATTCTCTTTCTTAGCCCAGCCGGTCAGCGTGTTTACCCCGTCTTCCGACAGATCAAATGCCCATACATGAAAGCCCTGCTTTGCAAAAAAAATGGAATGACGCCCCAGACCACAGCCAAAATCCAGTAAATTTTTAAAGTTCATCTCCTTCCATCGGTTTGCAAAATAATAACTCTCCTCACTTGGCTTGAGCCAAAAGGGATCCGTTTCCTGTTTCCAATCCCATGCTCTTGAAATATTCATCTTTGCCTCCGTAAATTACCTCATTATATTTTCTAGTTTATCTATTAATCCTGTTTCATGTATAAAAGCGGATACGGATTTCCCTGTTTGTCATGACCCGTTCTTTGATAGACCTGAAAACCCACATGTTCGTAAAACCCCTTTGCAAGTGGGTTCTGCTCATCCACAACCAGTTCCTTGACTAAATAAATGTATTGATCCTACAGATTTTTCCATATTTCTACCAGCTGTTGTATCAGCTGAGGGGGACCGTTCCCCGACCTCTATCATTCCCATATATCCCTCCGTCAACGCGGGTCAGCCGCAATTCCTGTTGGCGGAATCCAGCGTATTCCTCTGCCAGATTGCGAAGTTTCTGCATCTCATGACAATCTTCCCAAAGGGATAGTTTTATCTCCATCCCCTTACCTTTCTTTTTAGATGTCCAAACGCCGATGATCTCTCCGCGGAATATGACAGCACCCGGATTGGTGACAAGTTTCCATATCTGTCTGTGCAGGGACTGGTCGGGCTGCAGGATCATTCGGTCGCGCTGGTCCAGGAAGGGGTCATGGGCGCCAAGAAATAAAAGTTCCCTTGAAAAGACCGCATCGGCAAAAAGCTGCTCTTTGTCCTCAGATAAAATAAATGCCTCTTTCCCCAACACCCCGACCGGCTCCATTTCCCCTGAAACAGATTCCCACATACGCCGCCCCTGGGAACGGGAACACCCCAGCCAGGTTACGAACATATCAATTGTTGCAGGTCCATAGCAGTGCAGGTATTTCCTCACCAGCTTTTTTTCAGATTCCTCATCCGCCTTTAAGGTATGCCCTGTCCAGTTTTTATAGGAGGTAAATGCAGGGCTGATGCCGCTCCGTTCCCCAAACACCACCAACCCCCTGAAGGCACAGGGGCGAAGCAGAAAGGATACCACAGCGCCGCCCACAGTCTGCTTATCCGGGCTGCCGTACATGGATGGCCGATTCCACAGACCGCGCTTTGAGGAAGGCAGCAGCGGCGCCATCCACTGGGCAATGGTCTCATCCAGCGCATTTTTGCTGACAATAACCTGGTCATCCAGCTGCGGCATGACCTGCAATAACATATCTGACAGATCACCCATCTCCATCTCCAAAAAATCAAGGGCCAATGTGATCCCCTGTGTATAGATCCACGGCTCTTCTCCTCTGGGAATAAGAGCAGACAAAAACACATCACTTTCCGCGGTCGGAAATACAACAGGCGCTCCCCTTAAGCTCCATGCCTGCAAGAGCGTCTTATCCCCATACAGCAATTGCTCCATCTCCCCCAAAGTGCAATCGGGAACACGGTTGTACAGGGCTGCCTCCCATGCGCCGGGCGGGGTGTTCTGCATCCCACATGCGCCTATGGCCTCCCCTATATCAGACTTCCGGTATACTGCATCCAGATGGTGGGAGCGGAGCCTGAAGCTCCTTATCCGTTCAATGCCTGGCTCTTCCATGTAATATGTCCTTTCTGTAATATGCCTGTTCCGGATCATATCCTCACCGGATCATGTGTTATTTGTACAATGTCTTCCTTGTACCATATTCTCTCCGCACCATGTTACTCTACCGATTATCATGGGCTGCATATTTTTCATAGTAGGCAATGGCCACATCTTCGCTCAGCGAAAATCTACGGCACAGTTTTTCTATAATCCGTCCTCTTGGAATACCTTCCTCCATGTTGTCCAGGATCAGTGCCTGAATGCCTTTTGCCATTCCTTTTGCCATTCCCTTTTCCAGCCCGGTTTCCATGCCTTCTTCCCAAAGCATCTGTCCCAATATCGTCATTCCGATCCTCTCCTTTACTTTTTCTAGTTCTTCCCTTTTTAAGAACTTGACCGCCAACGCATACAAAACAGACTGCATCCGTTTGATCTCGCCTTTCCTAATATCCAATTCCCCGCGCTGGAGTATGTCCATGCCCTGGCAGATGCGCTCGCTCATCGCCATCTCCCCTGACATCAAAGGTGACAGGAGAACTGGAAATACATCATAACGCTTCAATTGTTTTCCCTTTTTCATCTTGCGCTCCAGCTTCTCAAAAACGTTTTCCGCATTACGGTCCTTCAAACGCACCAGCTCAACCCGGTATATACTGTTCCCGTTAACCAGTTCCCCCTTGAGTATCTTTACATTGGAGGTACACAGCACGGTAGTTACCACCGGAACATTGTAAACCATACCGATAAATGCCTCGTATTCCCGAAACCGTCTTAAATCCCGCTGGGTGATGCTGTCGCTCTCAAATTCCAGGTGTCTCCATGAGCCGTCTTTCATGATAAAGTTAAAGTCTTCCTCCAGCCTGCGCATCTCCAGATGGATATGTTCTGTGGGCGCCACCCGGTCAATCATGCCCTTTACACCCACATAGGGCAGCAGATCCTCCCCGAAAAACTGGGCGGCGGTTTTCAGTACCCGGTCCTCCAGCTGGCTGACCCTTTTGTCCTCCCCCTGCCTTGGCAGGCCTTCTTTTCCCATACAGCCTCCTGTTCCGGCAAGCCATATAAGAACCTATCCCCATTATATCGTTTTTAAGTAAACCAGACAATAGCGCCTTTGCCTTTTCCTTTGTTCCTACCCAAGCGGGTAAGAGTATGATATGTTCATAGTAAATGGATCCTTTGCCCGATTCAATGGGCAGAATATGCGCACTGCGCACCTTAGATTAGAATGATCAAATGATTTGCAGCAATGAGAGATAAGCTCTTACGGCACGCCACAGACTGGTCTACTTAATATAACATGGTTCCTCGGGTTGGGCAAGACTAAAATGAGAGCGGATAACCATCCGCTCCCATTTTCTTTTTTATGATTCAACTACTGCTTCCTCTGCCGCAATCTCGATTCCCAACTCTTCCAGCTGCTTTCCATCCACAGGAGCAGGAGCTTCCGTCATCAGGCAGGAGGCATCCTTTACCTTCGGGAAAGCAATTACGTCACGGATGCTGTCCGAGCCAACCATCAGCATGACCACCCGGTCCAGTCCGTATGCCAGACCTGCGTGGGGCGGTACGCCGTACTTAAATGCGCTTAACAGGAAGCCGAACTGCTCCTGTGCGCGTTCCGGTGAAAATCCCAGTACTTCAAACATCTTGGACTGGATATCCGCCTGGTGGATACGTACGGAACCTCCGCCCAACTCAACGCCGTTAAGCACAATATCATACGCTTTTGCCCGCACACGGCCCGGATCTGTATCAATATACTGCAGGTCCTCATCCATGGGCATGGTAAATGGATGATGCATGGCTACATAGCGGTCTTCCTCTTCCGAGTATTCAAGCAGCGGAAACTCCGTTACCCAAAGGAATTTGAAATCATCCTTCTTAAGAAGATCCAGCTGCCTGGCCAATTCCAGACGCAGGTTACCGAGTACGTCATATACCACCTTATTCCTGTCAGCAGCAAACAGTAACAGATCTCCCGGCTGTCCGCCCATGGCAGCGATCAGGGCATTCATCTCGTCTTCCTTCATGAACTTTGCAAAGGATGACTTAAAGGTACCGTCCTCTGCGATCGCCACATAGGCAAGGCCCTTGGCTCCAAAGCCCTTGGCGTATTCAACCAGGGCATCGATCTTTTTCCTGGGCATATGTCCCTGTCCCTGTGCATTGATGCCGCGCACAGTGCCGCCGTTCTCCAGGGCGCCCTTAAACACAACAAACTCGCAGTCCTTTACCACATCAGATACATTCTTAAGCTCCATTCCAAAACGCAGGTCAGGCTTATCAGAGCCAAAACGGTCCATGGCTTCCTGCCATGTCATACGCTGGATGGGAAGCTGTACATCAAAATCACAAATTTCCTTAAACAGCTTTTTAAGAAGACGCTCATTCACCTCCAGAACATCATCCACATCCACAAAGGACAGCTCCATATCGATCTGTGTAAACTCGGGCTGACGGTCAGCCCTTAGATCCTCGTCCCTGTAGCAGCGAGCCAGCTGGAAATACCGGTCATAGCCGGAGCACATAAGGAGCTGCTTAAAGAGCTGGGGTGACTGGGGAAGCGCATAAAAGGAACCGGGATGTACACGGCTTGGCACCAGATAGTCACGTGCGCCTTCAGGTGTACTCTTGATCAGGGTGGGAGTCTCTATCTCAAGGAATCCTTCCTCTGCAAGGAATGCCCTTGTAAGGGTGGCAACCCTGCTTCGTGTGATCAGGTTTCTCTGGATATCAGGCCTTCTCAGATCAAGGAAACGGTACTTAAGGCGAAGTTCTTCCTTGGTCTTGGAATTCTCCTCAATGGGAAACGGCGGTGTCTCAGACTCCGCCAGCACCCTCATGGACTGTGCCCTGACTTCAATGGCGCCTGTGGCCAGGTTCTCATTCACAGCACCGGAACGCGCTTCCACACGGCCTGTCACTGCAATGACAAACTCACTTCTCAGCTTCTCAGCCTTTGCAAAGTTCTCAGGACCGCAATCGCTCTCTTCAAATATGATCTGCAGGATGCCGGAGCGGTCCCGTAAGTCCACGAAAATGATTCCGCCCTTGTTCCTGCTTTTCTGTACCCATCCCATTACGGTCACTTCCCGACCGATATTAGCGGTTGTTACTTCTGTACATCTGTGGGACCGCTTAAGCCCAATCATTGATTCTGCCATAATTATCTCCTTTATTTCTTCAAGCTTTCCTTGTAGAATTCCTTAAACTCCGTATAACCTTCATTTCCAAGCTGCTCCTTCTGGAACTTCTTGTTCTTGTTCATCTGGGCAACCAGCACATGAGCGCCCTTTTTGCGCTCCTCCATGGCCTCTTTGATCACGCCGGCCAGGGTGATACTGTCCACTCCCTTTTCAAACAGATACGCTTTCTTTTCTCCTGCTCCGGGCACCTTGAAACCATTGTCCATAAGAATGGTTACGATCCGCTCAAATCCAATGGAAAAACCACAGGCCGGTGTCTCCATGCCTGTAAACTTTCCGATCATCTTATCATAGCGTCCTCCGCCTGCAACGGAACCTCCGAATCCTTCCATGGAAACCTCGAAGATCGTTCCCGTGTAATAGGACATGCCGCGCACCAGGGTCGGATCAAACTCCAGGCCGAAATCAGCCTCAGACACCTCAGTCACCGTGTCCATAATGTGTGCCAGATTACGGCTCACCTCAAGGGGCATTACATCTGCCAGCTTCTGGCCAAGGGCCCGCACACCATCCGCATTCCTGGTCACATTCTTGAGCATGTCCAGATATTTGTCAACACATTCCTTCTGGTATCCGGACTCTAAAAGTTCCTTCTCCACTCCCTCCAGGCCGATCTTGTCCATCTTGTCCAGTGTGATGAATACCTGGTCCATGGAATCCTCCGGGAATCCGCAGTACAGAGCCATTCCCTTTAAGATCTCCCTGTCATTGATCCTGACTGTAAATGCATTGTCCGGGCAGATCTTACTCAGAGCCGCAGTGGTAGCCAGGATCAGTTCAATCTCAGCCAGGCTGGTTGGATCGCCCAGGATATCAATGTCGCACTGTACAAACTGACGGAAACGTCCCTTCTGTGGTCTGTCGGCACGCCACACGCTGCCCATCTGCAGGGCCTTAAAAGGGCTTGGCAGGTTTGCCGCATTATTGGCATAATAGCGTGACAGAGGAAGGGTAAGGTCATAGCGCAGCCCGCTGTCCACCAGATCGTTCTCCCCAGAAGCAGTCTCCAGGTTCAGCTTGTCTCCCCTTTTCAGGATCTTAAAAATAAGCTTTTCATTATCCCCTCCCTGTTTGCTGGTCAGGTTTTCTATATGCTCCACGCAGGGGGTCTCTATCTGTGAAAATCCAAAACCCCTGTAAGTCTCTTTGATCTGATCCATCACATATTCGCGGATCTGCATTTCCGCAGGAGTGATATCCTTCATACCGGTAACCGGTTTCTTCGCCAATGCCATATGCATTCTCCCATTCTTTCATTCTGATTTTAGTCAATACCTATATTTTAAATAACTTTTACGATTTTGCAAGTGTTTTAAGGAATTTTCCCCATATAAAGCAGCAATACAGCAGGACGGCCCTGTATTTTGGCTGTCCTGCTGTATATTGGTGCTGTATGATTATGATTTTGGCGCAAACATAAACGTTTTGCAGACTGCCCCGTCAGTAAGCTCCCGCGCCATATGGACCTACCTCATTCTCTCATACTCATACGCCTCCAGGATCAGGTCCGTCAGTTTCAGCTTAACCGGCCCGCTGATCACAACAGCGGGCATTTGTTTTTTCCCTTCTCTCAGATACGGGTAGACAACACTCAGCCTACCTCTGCTGCTGTAAATACGGATGCCGCATATGGTAACCCCTTCACTGACCCTGACCGAAGCCATGGCGCAGGGGCGGCCTGGGGCTTCCCCCATGACGCGGACGCATACTTTCAGATTACTTGTGTCTGCCGCCACGTACATCCTCCCTCCAATCCATCCGGTCCTCCAGCCGCTGTAAGGAATACTCGGTCAGGGCCTCCCTTGCCTCCTGGCAGCTGGAACAGGATATGCCTTTTCCCATAATATAGCCCGCGGCCTGATTCCATGACTTCAGGCCGTATTTTTCCCGGGGTATCCGGTCCAGTACCAGGCGAAGGACCGACTGCCAGTACCAGGTTCTCAGATCCGATAAATATGTGCAGCCTAAAAGCTCTCTGAGTTCTTCCAGCAATGCGGAACCTGTATCTTCCCTGCTGCACACTTCCCTACTGTAACCATCTTCCACCTTGTTTGATTTAATCATACGTGACTCCTTACCTGCTTTTACAAACCGCAAAAAAAATTAAATTCCAGGCAGATTGTAACTACATAATACATATTATGTCGTATTTTTTATCACCTTTTGGCCCCGGCCCTTTCCACATAACGCTGCCCATACCATGTATTTTGTATGGTGTTGCATGGCATTGGGCAAGCATTACATGGTTCTACGCGGTTCTGCAGGGTTCTGCAGGGAGATCCCAAGAGGAGTCTGGATGGTTCCCTTAAAAAAATATTGCCTGCTCACGGTTTTGTGATATAATAAATTCATGGAAACCAGCTTATTGTTACAGATAATACGCTGTTTTTATGTATTTGTAAAACATAATATGTATTATGT
>NZ_JYHN01000023.1:0-3926 GCF_000954015.1 Clostridium sp. FS41 | reverse complement strand
GCAGTGGGGGAACTGCTGGCAGAGCAGCCACACACCAAGATGCCCATTTAGCGGAGGAAGGAAGTTATGGGATTAGAGGTATTTGACCATTACGAATGTGACGGCCAAATAGAATTATTTGCAATACAGGAGGAAAATATGGGAACGGATAAAACGATTGCGAAAAGATTCTGCGAGTACTATAAGGCATGTCGGGACAAAGAGGAGAGAAAGAGATGCGAATGGTACGCGCTCGCCGAGATGTGGAAGAAAGATGGCTACATAGACAATGCGCTTGGAGACAGGGTAGAGTCCGCTCAAAAAGAATATGCCGAGGCAGAAAAGGAAACCAATATCTTTGCAAGGCTGGCGTTGGACTGCATCCTGGAAGGCCAGAAGCGGTAAACACAGATTTAAGAAAGAAGAATGAGATATGAACGAACCAGAAGATTTTATAAAAGATAATCATGTCTATAATCTTGATGCCAAAGATTTTATACACGCCCTTTATGAAGATTACGGAGATGAAAGCATCGATATGTTTTTGTGTGATTTTCCCTACACATTTAAAGGTATAAATCGAGTTACCGCAAACAAATGGGATTTACCAATAGATGATAAGGAATTTTTTGATTTAGCATTGAAAATGTTAACGCCAGATGGGTGTATAGCCTTAACAGCAAGTCAACCGTTTACAAGCTATTTAGTTATGAACCATATTAATAATTTTAAATATGAATGGATTTGGGAGAAAGACAATGGATCTAATTTCGTAAGTGTAAAGCATCAACCATTTAAAGTTCATGAATCCATCCTAATCTTTGGGAAAGCACCAATTACATATAATAAGTCGGGAAAATACATGAAATACAATCCTCAATTTACCAAGGGGAAACCTTATAAGATAAAGCGTAAAGGAATGACAGATAACCTTGCAACCTCAAATGGCTACGAAAGGACAGATGGAGAGTATGACGGTAAGCGCTATCCAAGAAGTGTCCAGAAATTTAATGTTGAAAAGGGGTTACATCCAACCCAGAAACCAACAAAATTATTTGAATATATGATTAAAACATATACGGATATTGGCGGACGAGTTGTCGATATATGTTGCGGTTCTGGAACGACCGCAGCCGCAGCCGCGGCACAGAACAGAATTTATATAGTTAATGATAAAAATCTTAAATATACAGATATAACGCTGGCCAGATTAATGCAGTAAGCTATTTCAGCAGTATTAATATTTTTTAGAAGGAGACAGTAATGGAATTAATTGCGCTGTTGAAAAAAGCGCCGCCAGACGATATTGTCCTGGCAGATATAGGACAGGAAGAAAGTGCAGATATATCGGGGATGTTGACAGCATCTGATGTGTTAATAGGGAATGGAACAATTAGAGGGATAACGTGCCTGAAAATAGAACCATACGAAGATTAAGAATTTAAGGAGGAGAACAGCCGGATGAAATTTGAGATTGAGTACGCTCAATTCACAAAAATTGTAATTGATGCGGAAAATAAAGAAGAAGCGGAAAATATAGCGGCAGTGATGGACGGAGAGGATATTGCAGAGCATGATCTGCACGAATATGATATATGGAATATTAGACAGATAAATTAGCATTTAGTGGAGGAAATTAAAGTATGTTATATCCAGAAGTGGAATTGATAAAAGAACATGCGTATTGTGTATGTGGGGCACCGAATTTTAGAAATAGTTCGGAATTTCATAAACCGATATATAAAATTTACAGTGTTACGATTCCTACCAGACCATATGGAACTAAAACACATCATTTATGCGAGGATTGTATAAAAAGGATTATGAAAGGTGTTGAGCAAGTAAACATCTGACGTTAACTTAGTATTTTCAGAAGGAGGGCCAAATGAATAAAGAGCCACTTACTCCGGAGGAGCTGCAAGAACTGGCGGGAAAACCTGTATACTGTCCAGAAATAGAGGCATACGGTATTGTTAAATACGAAACTATAGGAACATGGGCGGGAGTACCGTTTTTGGTTGGAGCTTGGCATCGTGATGGCGTTGCCGTAAATTTTGAATACAACATTGCAGAGAGAAAGCTGAATTGTTATAGAATCAGCGAATATTAGAATTTAAGAAGGGAACTACGGTATGGAGAGATTAACAGATTGGATTAATGAGGAAAAAACTGAGGTAAGCATACGTCATGATAGATTTCGTGATGCGATGATAAGATTAGCTGCCTATGAGGATACCGGCCTGGAGCCGTGTGAAATCCCGGTATTATTGGATAGGCTCAAACGTGCGAGCGAGCAATGGGATATTTGGTATGATGCTTACCAGAAGGATGTACCTGTATGGATTCCAGTGGCAGAGCAGCTCCCAGAGGCAAAAGAAGATGTCTTAGTCTGCACGAGGGATGGCTGGATATTAACAGCCTGGTATGGTCCGCATGGGGAAAGCTGGCATATAACTCCAACGGATCTCAATCACCCAATGAAAGATATCAACGCTTGGATGCCGCTGCCAGAACCGTATAGGCCAGAGAAATTAAAATTTCCGAGATAACCGGAGAAAGGGAAAATTATGAAAGCAACAGGAATTATAAGGAGAGTGGATGATTTGGGGCGGATTGTGCTGCCGAAGGAAGTAAGGCGGAAGTTAGGAATAAGCGAAGGAACACCTATGGAGATATATGTCTCAGCAGATAGCGTTACACTGAAAAAGTATTATCCAGAAAATGAATTATCAAGTATGGCTGCCAACCTTCAAGAAGCCGTGGAAGAGATGTGTGTTGGCTTGGGACCGAAAAAGACTGGAGATATTCGGCGGCATATTCGGGAGATTCAGAATCTTTTAAAACAGGGAAATTAGCCTTTAGCCGCCGACTGCTGAGTGTCGGAGAAATGGAGAAAAAATATGTTAGCAGATTTTGAAGAAAGAGAAAAGAAATACAATGATGCTGCACGTGAACAAGAAATACTTTCTGCCGAACTGGAAGAACTAGAAGAAGGAACTGACCAGTACAATGCAAAAGTAAATAGAATCAATGAGCTTGGCAAAATAACAGGCGTATTCTGGTAAACTGAGATATTCGATACGAAGGGAGATTACTAATGGGATTAGCTGATGTAATAGGAAAAGACGACAGAACTGAGATCAAGACAGAAACATTGTTTGAGTTGATGAAGGAAGGGGCAAGATCAGAACTGGTAATGAATGCAGTAAACTGCAACGTGCCGCATCAGTACATACGAGAGATGGCCACTGGTAAGTCTGAGGCCACAGGGCAGACGCAGGAGGTGTTTGATTGAAAAGGATAATTGGAGGCTTAATGTTACTGGCTGTATTCGCTGTACTGTTTGCCATAACCGTAGCGGAATCAGGGATAAAAGTAGCGGCCATAAGGTGGATAGTATCGCTTGCAATAACCTTAATGATTATTGCGGGAACATGGCTATTGATAAGATGAGCGGAGCAGCTGTGCTAAAGGAGGTGCTTGATGAAAAAGAAAGCAGACAGTAAACAGGTAAAGGCCAATAAGGTATTACGGTTATCAGCTGTAGCGGCTTCCGCGGAATCAGCCATCAAGGAACCGCCACCAGACACATGGTCCGCCAGGATGCCGGCCTATACATATACAGTGGCCTGCCCGGATCCGGAACTGCGGGAGCCACCGAAGGGAGTGAGACGATATTATGACCCGAGCAGAAAGGCGCCGTTTGGAGCGTCAGAACAGAAAGCAGCCTACATACAATCTTTCCAGGGACCAGATGCAGGGGATTAAACGGGAGGCCACACACGATGCAGCCGAGACGGCATTCCTTCTGATGCTTGGAATACCGGTGCTGATGTTTAAGGATCACTTCGGACAGCTGATCCGGCGTGAGGTGGATGGTAAGAGCCGGGAGCAACGCTTTGTGGACTACTGCCTGGAGTTTTACCGGCAGTTTGATAAAGGATTGT
>NZ_JYHN01000022.1:0-3532 GCF_000954015.1 Clostridium sp. FS41 | reverse complement strand
GCGGTAATGGTGATGTGGGTAGTGCCGGTAAAGGTGGTAAGGGCGTTTAGGGCGGTCTGGGTCGCGGCGGGGAGGTCTGTCTCCACTGGGGTATCCAGATAGGTGACTATCTTAAGTGGATGGGATGCAAGATGGGCTTTCCAAGCAGCAAGGCCCTTGTCCTCAATGTCCGGATTATAAAAGCTATTGTTCATAACATACAGATCTACACTTCCGTATGTTGGGCTTGATCCCAGCCAGATCTGATTTATTACCCCTTCTGTTTCCCCAGGTGTAACCGTACCCTGGTTGCATAGTCCGGGCCTTGCACGCATCTTCTCAGGCAGTCCACCTAATGCGTAGAAGCCGGAAGTGGTCGGTCTGGACCATGATCGTACTCGCCAATCTTCGCTCCCATCAAATATCAGCTCCACGCACCGGTCAATGCGTTTAGTCATAGTGATCCTATCCCTGTACTCCCCAATACCATGTAGTGGGGCTGTTAACTGGATGGTTGCGGTCTGATATCCGGCGAATGGTTCCCATGTAGCTTCTGCATCAAAACTTAATAAGACATCCGTAAATACGGTTGTGTTTGCTATGTCTAATGCTGTATCGCGATTATTCGTAATTAGCTCAATTTTAAAACTTTGAGCATCTTCGGGTATAGTAATGGCCATCTTTTTATAGGTTGCAGCATAATATTCCAATCTTCCATCTGATAGTGTTAGCCTTCCCTGGATAGCAACTGGGCAATCCACATTAGTCCTGCTCTCAATATTACCCGATAACGTAACTGTTTTACCTCTCACGCATTCGATAGGGACAACAGCTGTACACGCTGCATATGGTTTTATGCCAGTTACAGATATCCTGCGTCCACCATCACTTGATGACCAGGCTCCTCCAGCCATTGATTTTAGCAGACTTGCATCAAACAGGTTCTCTCCCGTCACCGTCACATCCAGCGGCTGCGGATACTCCTCTGATGGGCTGGGTTTGCCGCCAGTGTATGGTTCCCATGCAGAAATGGGGTTATTACTAATCATATAGTCCCGATGATTAAAGTCCGCAAAATCACCTGCAAATGTCCTGCATCTAATGAATGCTGCCGTCTGTGGTACAAGCCTTTGATATATACCGGGTGATTCATCACACGAAACAAATCTCTTGTCTGAATCGTAATAACATATGCACAATGGTTTCTTAAAATATATTGTACTTCCTTCAGTTACTGGTATATACTGCAACCAACGATATGTGATTTCTGAATCATTAGGATTTCCGGTCGCGTTTCCGAATGTTCCTAATTCATATGCTTCCGTATCCAGCAGCTGCGCCCCTGTTGTAACCGTCCCTGTTCCGATAACCTCCTGCGGATACTCCGGTGACGGCGAAGACTTACCGCCTGTGTAGGGTTCCCAAGGTAGAGGTATGGGACCTGCATTAAGCATAGGGTAGACAACAACCTTAAAATCAGATAATCCCTGATAGATCTGGATAAAATAGTCTATTTTCGTTTCGGTTCCATCTACAACAAAAGAAGTATCATTGACAACAACAGATGAACTGTCACTATACCATTTCTTTGCCTTGACAAAAATCTTGGAATTGTCTATTGGGACACTTCCACTGACATAGTAGGTACCAGGTGATAAATTAGTTGAAGTAACGGCAGAATTAGCTGCATTCTGTAATGTATTCCCCGTCACCAGAATACTACCATCCTCCCGAACAGAAAACACCACATCATTATGTGTTCTGACTAATTTACTTGCGTCCAACATCTGCGCCCCGGTCGTGGTAAACTGCTCACTCTTGCCCGCAACCTCCACGCCGGGTATCGGCGCCTCCCACGCATCCCCCACTGTAACCCGCCCAGTACCGGACGCGGAGCCGATCAGGGCATTGGCGTACTTGAGATCGGTCTCACGCTTGTTGTAGCCCACAAATGTCTCTTTCTGGCTCTCCACGTAGTCCTTGTTTTCCTGTAACGCCTGTGCTGATGCATCCGCAGACTGTGCTGCTGCCGTGGCTGATCCCGCAGCCGCAACCTTGCTTGCCTGGGCATCATTGGCGTATCCCTGGGCAGTGGATACCTTACCCTCCATCTGCTGTACAAACTGCTCATACCAACTTTGATCCGGCTCCGGTATGCCACCGCCTATCTCCAGGCCGTCATGGATGGTATATGTTGCCGGCAGGGTTTTCCAGACGGTCCGATCCCCCACACTGTTGGTGCCGGTTGCATAGATCATCATCTGTATTGCTTCTGGCTGTTGGGTTGCCTGTCCGGGTATCATCCAGCACATCCTGACGTAATTGTCCGACCAGGATACATTGCAGGGTACGCCATCGCTGCCACCATAGGCTGTCTGGTAGTGGATATACAGATTTTGCTTGGTCAGATCCATGGCGTCATCATATCTGGGCAGCTGGAAGCCCACAAACTGGGCGTTCTGCTCGCCCCGGACGGATACCTGGTCATTAAAGTCTGCAATACGCTTGTTGGTGACCGGGACATACTCCGGCTCCGCGTACATGGTGTAGGATGGATAGTTGTTATCCTTGGTCCATGTCTCATCCCCGGCTGCATAAGCCTGTTTTGTAAGGATCTCGTCTACTGTTGCCATGCCTGTCCACTCCCTTTCTCCTGCCTGATGGTGATCAAATTGGTTGTTATCCGCTGCCCATTCTCGCGCTGTCCCACCACTCCGATTTTAAACTCATCACAAGGTGTTATCTCGTCTGGCACAATGCAGGATCCATCCCTGATCAACGTGGCTACTTCACGGTCCTGCAAGCGGGGATAAAATGCTGCCACCCGGACCGTGCCATCCCAATCGGGGCCGAACTCAAACGCTGTTTGCAGGTAACCGGATGTCCCCGCAATAATGTTGCTAAAATCACAGCCAGGAGCCCTCGTCAACTCCTGGCCGGATACTCTAAATCTTAGTGTCCTCATGCTGTACCACCTTTCTGGCACTTATTCCTCGCTGTCGTCCACACCATTGTTATTGCGGTCACTGGGGCCGCCTTTGCCGCTCTGGTGGTTGCCTGGGTGCGGTGCATTGGTAGGCTTGTCATACAGATATGGGGTGGGCTGCTTTGGGGCAAAATCCGGCCCAGTTGTCTTGTCTCTGTTAAGATCTGCTGCGTGCTTATTGGTTACTACTGCCATATATGTACCTCTCTTTCTTTTTCTGGTTGATGGTTACTGCCGCCTTGACCCTGGCGGCTGGGAGATGATGGGGATCACCTCCTCTCAGGCACCGGTCTTTACATCCAGTTCTGGCAGGCCCGCCACTGATGTGGCCAGGGACAGTATGCCGGCCAATACGGATGCAGATACTACCATCCTGACATCTACCTGCCCTAATACGGTTGCTGTCCCTACTGTTGCTACAAATGTCTGGGCCACGGTCTTTACCGCCCTGCGCCCTGCTGCTCTAAACCATCTCTTTGTGCTCTCACTCATCTCAAATACCTCCTTTGCTGATCAAATACATGATTCCGGCTGCCACCGCAGTTCCGATGGAGCTGGTGATCGCTG
>NZ_JYHN01000021.1:0-3165 GCF_000954015.1 Clostridium sp. FS41 | reverse complement strand
GCATATTGAAATAAATGAATTGAGTATCCTATATATTTATATATAGAATAAACAAGACATCCGAGGCCATACAAGCGATTGTATGGAAAGAAACAAACTTTTTATTAGGAAAGTCCACGATCATAAAACATCGTGGAAAAGAACGCGAAAGCGTTTAAGAAGAACCTAGAACCAAAAAGTCCAACGCTATGGACTGAGACTAAAACCCGCACCCGCAGGTAGAAGTCGTTTTGGTTAAGCTAATAAGAGCGCAGGGTGGATGCCTTGGCACTAAGAGCCGATGAAAGACGTGATAAGCTGCGAAAAGCTTCGGGGAGGAGCAAATATCCTTTGATCCGGAGATATCTGAATGGGGAAACCTACTTGAGCAACCCTCAAGTGACGTATGGTGAATACATAGCCATACGCCGGGAACCCGGTGAACTGAAACATCTAAGTAACCGGAGGAAGAGAAAGAAACATCGATTCCCAAAGTAGCGGCGAGCGAAATGGGAAGAGCCCAAACCAGCGTGCGTGCATGCTGGGGTTAAGGACTGCGTAAGCGAGCTGATTTGTTAATGGAACTGTCTGGGAAGTCAGACCAAAGAGAGTGAAAGTCTCGTACATGAAAACAATAGGCAGCGGCAGGATCCAGAGTACCACGAGACACGAGAAACCTTGTGGGAAGTCGGAGGGACCACCCTCCAAGGCTAAATACTCCTTAGTGACCGATAGAGCATAGTACTGTGAAGGAAAGGTGAAAAGGACCCCGGGAGGGGAGTGAAAGAGAACCTGAAACCCTGTGTTTACAAGCTGTGGAAGCACGTTAAGGTGCGACCGCGTACTTTTTGTAGAACGGTCCGGCGAGTTGCCGGTACTGGCAAGGTTAAGCACTTAAGGTGCGGAGCCGAAGGGAAACCAAGTCTTAACAGGGCGCAACGTCCAGCCCCAAGGGGCAGGACAACAGTCAGTACAGGCAGACCCGAAACCGGGTGACCTATCCATGTCCAGGTTGAAGCGGAAGTAAAATTCCGTGGAGGACCGGATCCACATCCGTTGAAAAGGGTGGGAATGAGGTGTGGATAGGGGAGAAATTCCAATCGAACCCGGAGATAGCTGGTTCTCCTCGAAATAGCTTTAGGGCTAGCCTCGTATTAGTTTAGCGGAGGTAGAGCACTGAATTCCTAAGGGGGCGTCAAAGCTTACCAAGGGATATCAAACTCCGAATGCCGCATAAATGATGTACGGGAGTCAGACTGCACGAGATAAGTTGGGTAGTCAAAAGGGAAAGAGCCCAGACCTACAGCTAAGGTCCCAAAGTATGTGTTAAGTGGAAAAGGATGTGGGATTTCAAAGACAACTAGGATGTTGGCTCAGAAGCAGCCACACATTCAAAGAGTGCGTAATAGCTCACTAGTCGAGAGGTCCTGCGCCGAAAATGTCCGGGGCTGAAACACAACACCGAAGCTTAGGAATGTACGTAAGTACATTGGTAGAGGAGCATTCTTAAAGGAGCGAAGCAGTACCGATAAGGAGCTGTGGACATTTAAGAAGAGAGAATGCCGGAATGAGTAGCGAGATGGAGGTGAGAATCCTCCAGGCCGAATATCCAAGGTTTCCAGAGTAAAGCTGATCTGCTCTGGGTAAGTCGGGGCCTAAGGCGAGGCTGAGAGGCGTAGTCGATGGACAACAGGTTGAGATTCCTGTACCGTGTATCATCAGAACTGTGGGGACACAGAAGGACAACACATCCCGGGAATGGGAATACCGGGGCAAGCGAGGTAGGAGTACGGTTGGCAAATCCGCCGTACAATCCGAAAACGTGACGCGGAGCGAACTAAAGTAGTGAAGTGTGTGATTCCAGCTGTCAAGAAAAGCCGCTATTGTGTGATGCACGCCCGTACCGTAAACCGACACAGGTAGATGAGGAGAGAATCCTAAGGCCGGCGGGAGAAGCATTGTTAAGGAACTCGGCAAAATGACCCCGTAACTTCGGGAGAAGGGGTGCCACAGAGATGTGGCCGCAGAGAATAGGCTCAAGCAACTGTTTAGCAAAAACACAGGTCTATGCAAAACCGTAAGGTGAGGTATATGGGCTGACGCCTGCCCGGTGCTGGAAGGTTAAGAGGAGAGGTTAGAGCAATCGAAGCTTTGAATTTAAGCCCCAGTAAACGGCGGCCGTAACTATAACGGTCCTAAGGTAGCGAAATTCCTTGTCGGGTAAGTTCCGACCCGCACGAAAGGCGTAATGATTTGAGCGCTGTCTCAACAATGCACCCGGTGAAATTGAAATACCAGTGAAGATGCTGGTTACCTGCGCCAGGACGGAAAGACCCCATGGAGCTTTACTCCAGCTTGATACTGGGATTCGGTACTGCATGTACAGGATAGGTGGGAGGCCGTGAAGCAAGGACGCCAGTCTTTGTGGAGCCAATGTTGGGATACCACCCTTGCGGTATTGGGTTTCTAACCTGCGCCCATGACCTGGGCGGGGGACAATGTCAGGTGGGGAGTTTGACTGGGGCGGTCGCCTCCGAAAGGGTATCGGAGGCGCTCAAAGGTTCCCTCAGGATGGTTGGAAACCATCCAAAGAGTGCAAAGGCATAAGGGAGCTTGACTGCGAGACTGACGGGTCGAGCAGGTACGAAAGTAGGACTTAGTGATCCGGTGGTATGAAAGTGGGATTGCCATCGCTCAACGGATAAAAGCTACCCTGGGGATAACAGGCTTATCACTCCCAAGAGTTCACATCGACGGAGTGGTTTGGCACCTCGATGTCGGCTCATCGCATCCTGGGGCTGTAGCAGGTCCCAAGGGTTGGGCTGTTCGCCCATTAAAGCGGTACGCGAGCTGGGTTCAGAACGTCGTGAGACAGTTCGGTCCCTATCCGGCGCGGGCGTAGGATATTTGAGAGGAGCTGTCCTTAGTACGAGAGGACCGGGATGGACAGACCGCTGGTGTATCTGTTGGCTTACCAAGGCCATGGCAGAGTAGCCAAGTCTGGACGGGATAAACGCTGAAGGCATCTAAGCGTGAAGCCCCCCTCAAGATGAGATATCCCATCGCAAGAGTAAGACCCCTTGAAGAAGACGAGGTAGATAGGTTAGAGGTGGAAGTGCAGTAATGTATGTAGCTGACTAATACTAATCGGTCGAGGGCTTAACCAAAAGGTTTAGGGAAAAGAAG
>NZ_JYHN01000020.1:0-694 GCF_000954015.1 Clostridium sp. FS41 | reverse complement strand
TCAATTCAATCCCTCCTTTCGGGCCGGGTAAAGGAGGTCTGATAGGTCCCGGCCCAGGGTCAGAAAGTATATCGTGACATATCGCAATCTGACCAAGTGTTGTTCTATGTATCATCCCTAAGGGGATTTGATACCTTGCTATAAGTAACTCTTTCCAAATTCCTGCCTAAAATCTTCGCGGCTGCCGTAATGTTCCTCATAATATTCCTGGGCCATCCGCTTAAGCTTATTGTCTATCTGCTTATTCTCTGCTGTTGCCTGGAACTGGGAGCCGTTTGGATGCAGGTCATATCGGAGCGGGATTATGAAGCCTCTATTTTCCGATTTTGGTCCATATCCCTGCCTGCCCTCAAATATATGGTGTCGCTCTACATATGGGCTACCTGTAAAATAGCAGTGGTCTAAATCATCCGTGAATACACTCCATAACTTTTTAGCCATCATACCCTCTTTTTATAATGCTGGTCATATATATCCATCATCCGTTCCAGTTCCTGCGGAGGAAGTGTCTCTATCCCCATCTCCTGGCACTCTGATACCAGCCCATTTATGAGCTTACTCATCTCATCGGTGTCATAGGTGCTGGAACCGCGTAGCATGATATATGTACGGAACGGGGTGCCATCGGAAGATATCTTAACCTCCGTGGTCGGCTTGATATGGTAAGTTTCAGCCTCCAGTGACCTGTCCGCAC
>NZ_JYHN01000019.1:0-1954 GCF_000954015.1 Clostridium sp. FS41 | reverse complement strand
CGTCCCGGATACTCCTCTGATGGGCTGGGTTTGCCGCCAGTGTAGGGTTCCCATGCAGAAATGGGGTTATTACTAATCATATAGTCCCGATGATTAAAGTCCGCAAAATCACCTGCAAATGTCCTGCATCTAATGAATGCTGCCGTCTGTGGTACAAGCCTTTGATATATACCGGGTGATTCATCACACGAAACAAATCTCTTGTCTGAATCGTAATAACATATGCACAATGGTTTCTTAAAATATATTGTGCTTCCTTCAGTTACTGGTATATACTGCAACCAACGATATGTGATTTCTGAATCATTAGGATTTCCGGTCGCGTTTCCGAATGTTCCTAATTCATATGCTTCCGTATCCAGCAGCTGTGCCCCCGTACTCACCGTCCCTGTACTGATAATCGGCTGGGGATAATCTGGGCTGGGGGAGGGCTTGCCGCCGGTATAGGGTTCCCAGGGGAGGACTGTGGATCCGGTATTAAGCATGACCTGTGGCTCTGTGGTATAATCCGATGAGTCTTGTTTACGGAACGATATCCCCAGGAATCCATCCTGCGTTAATGTACAGGTATATCCGGCGCCGTCCGCAATACTGGTACTGCTATTGTTTAGTATCCCGTCAATGACTGTTTTTACGATCATTACTCCGCCAGGAACTGATAATGTATATGTGCCGGCCGGAAGACTAAGCCAGACTGTCCGGTAATTATTATCATTGGTTCTGGTTCCGTTAGCGTTTGTTAAAAAGCCCGGATATATATTGCTATCTTGTAACAGCTGCGCCCCGGTCGTACTCACCTGCTCAATTTCTCCGCTTATCCGCAGGTCAGGTATCGGCGCCTCCCACGCATCCCCCACCGTAACCCGCCCAGTGCCAGACGCGGAGCCGATCAGGGCATTGGCGTATTTAAGATCAGTCTCGCGCTTGTTATAGCCCACAAATGTCTCTTTTTGGCTCTCCACGTAGTCCTTGTTTTCCTGCAACGCCTTTGCGGATGCATCCGCAGACTGTGCTGCTGCCGTGGCTGATCCAGCAGCCGCAGTCTTGCTGGCCTGGGCGTCATTGGCGTATCCCTGGGCAGTGGATACCTTACCCTCCATCTGCGCCACGAATTGCTCATACCAGGACGGGTCCGGCTCCGGTATACCCCCGCCTATCTCCAGGCCGTCATGGATGGTGTATATTGCCGGCAGGGTTTTCCAAACGGTCCGGTCCCCTACACTATCTGTCCCGGTTGCATAGATCATCATCTGTATTGATCCGGGCTCCTGCGTTGCCTGTCCCGGTATCATCCAACACATCCTGACGTAATTCGCTGACCGGGAGACATTACAGGGTACGCCGTCACTGCCGCCGTAGACTGTCTGGTAGTGGATGTACAGGTTCTGCTTGGTCAGATCCATTGCATCATCATATCTGGGCAGCTGGAAGCCCACAAACTGGGCGTTCTGCTCACCCCGGACTGATACCTGGTCATTAAAGTCTGCAATACGCTTGTTTGTGACCGGGACATACTCCGGCTCCGCGTACATGGTGTAGGATGGATAGTTGTTATCCTTGGTCCATGTCTCATCCCCGGCTGCATAAGCCTGTCTTGTAAGGATCTCGTCTACTGTTGCCATGCCTGTCCACTCCCCCTTTCTTGTTTGATGGTGATCAGATTGGTGGTAATCCGCTGCCCGTTCTCCCGCTGGCCGACCACCCCTATTTTAAATTGATCACAGGGCGTTATCTCATCAGGTACAATGCAGACCCCATCCCTGATCAGTCTGCCAACCTCCGGGGATTGCAGATACGGGTAAAAAGCTGCCACCCGGACCGTGCCATCCCAATCGGGGCCGAACTCAAACGCTGTTTGCAGGTAACCGGATGTGCCTGCGATAATGTTGCTAAAATCACAGCCAGGAGCCCTCGTCAACTCCTGGCCGGATACTCTAAATCTTAGTGTCCTCAT
>NZ_JYHN01000018.1:0-2122 GCF_000954015.1 Clostridium sp. FS41 | reverse complement strand
ATTTGACCTACATCTGCCTTGATATCTTTATATATTACCTGCCTGCGATATTTTGGTGCAAAAACCAGATGATACTTGCAATCCCATTTTGGTCGAGTAGATAAGGGGAATTTCACCCCAAATCTCTCACGGAACCGTACGTGATAGTCTCCCATCATACGGCTCTTGTCATCATTTCACTGGTATATAACCCACTTTCCAATGGTAAAACATTTCTATATTCGACATGGCTATCTGATGCAGTAAACGCTGTGCTTTTTGATAACTCCGCCTTGCCTTCCTCCTTGTTTTTCTCAACCACCGTACTAACGTCAAATTCACATAATTGATTCCCTGTCTGAATGCTTCGCTTGGAGTGAATTTTGTAAAATAATTTATCCATCCCCTGATAATTGGATTTAGTCTTTCTGACAATGCTACTATGTCTGTGCTGTTTTGCTGTTCTATCCCCTCTTTGATTTTCTCACGGAATACTTTTCCGGCATCACTGCTGACCGCTGGTGTGAATCCCATGAAATATTTTCCCTGTCCGCTTTTTACAAGCCGAGGCCTGAAACAATATCCGAGAAATACAAACGATGTTTCCACATCCTCCGGCACTTCTTCATTGTTTCGTTGGCAAAATACAATCTTGCTTTTCTCAGGGTGAATTGTCAGTCCCACTCGCTGCATCTGCTCCTTTAGCATTTCAAGTACGAATTCTGCCTGTTTTCTGCTGACACAATGTATCAATCCATCATCAGCATATCTTTCCCATGGGCAGTTTGGAAATTTCCTGTTCATCCAGTTGTCAAATCCATAATGCATGAATAGATTCGCAAGGACTGGACTAATCACCCCACCTTGGGGTGTACCGGAATTCTTTTCGCAAACCGTTCCATCCAGCATCTGTACTGGCGCTTTCAGACATCTTTTGACATAAAGGCTAACCCATTTTTCTTTGCAATGGTTTTCAACCAGCCTCATCAGCTTATCATGTTCAATGTTGTCAAATAGCCCTACAATATCAAACTCAATGACCCATCTCATCTGAAAGCATCTTTTCCGGGCTCTCTCCACCGCATCAAGGGCGGACTTACCTGGCCTGTACCCATATGAATCTTCATGAAAAACAGGTTCCACAAATGGCTCTATATGGTTTCGGAGCACCATTTGTGCTACTCGGTCCTCAATAGTCGGAATTCCCAGAAGCCTTACCTTTCCATTCTTTTTCGGTATTTCAACTCCTCTGACCGGTTTTGGGAAGTAGCAGCCGGATGACATCCTGTTCCACAGCACATACAATCTGTTTTTCCAGTTTTTGTCAAACTCCTCCAGCTCTATTCCATCCACACCGCCAGCGCCTTTATTGGCCTTGACCGCCTTGTACGCATTCAGGACTTCATTCTGTGAAATATGAAATGTTTTCCCTTCTTTCATGTAATCCTCCCATTTCTGGTTGTTCTATTCAAGAAGTTGCGATGACAGAATCCCTTTGCTCCACCTCCATTACAGAGACTTCATCACTACTACGGATTCTTCCGCACCTGTGTTGTTCATTCCTACTTTCATACTCGCACATATGTTAGCTTGTATTTTTCGGTTAGCATTACAACACAGGATTCTCCTGTTCCTTTCATGAGCCTGCACCATGCTCCTGTAACCTCAACACCGACAGCCACCCGCGCAGTAAATCAGGCTCCTCACGGATCTATCCCAGCGTCCACACAACACTCTGGTTTTGACTGTACCTATAAGTCTTAACGATGCTTCATCAGTTCTTCATTTTCATTCAGCTTCATGGCACTTAACTGACAGTTTCTTTACTGCCTTTTCCTCATACGCTCAATACCGTAGCTTTTGTCTATAGCACCTATGGGTGTTTTGCAACCTGCACCTGCATACCGATTGCGGAAGGCCTGCTTCCATCTCACGAAAAGCACTGCTTTTCGGTTACTGCCTTTTCAGTATCCTCTAGCATTCAGGACACACTATGAGCTAAACTATTATTGTCCATTTTGGACCTCCTGTGCTTTTTATTTGTGGTTTGCAGACCTACATCTATTTTAGCACAGGAGCTGCTTTTATCTGAAGATATTCCCTCCACCTGCAGAGCAGGTGGTTTATTTTTACTGTGACACAA
>NZ_JYHN01000017.1:0-100455 GCF_000954015.1 Clostridium sp. FS41 | reverse complement strand
TTCCAGAAATATAGAATTTACTCTTGCATTCTGGAATTTATAATTACATTTAAGTTCCAATTTGTAAATACCAGGAATTACCACTTGAAAAAGAACATATGTTCTTATATATTAAAAACAACAGGAGGTGAGAGCGGTGGCTGCATTGAACATACCCATACAGCTGTTTGGGGCCTGCAGTACCCTGGGGGATATGACGCCGTTGTGGTTCCGGTATGAGAATGAAGAACATGGGATCATCACAGTTAAGATTGAGGAGGTGGTATCCTCCAGGGAGGAAAAGTACTGTGGTATGGACTATATCAGCTTTATCTGCTGGGCGGCGGCTGAAGGCCAGAGAAAGCTCATTGAGCTGAGATACCGGGTATCCACCCACAAGTGGTCATTTTTCCAGACCCTGACATAGGAACCGGGAGAGTCCGAGAGTACACGAGTTTTAAACGGAGGAAAGGATGAAAACAGAAGGAGAGATAGAAGAAATATGGTATCATGTGGATGTGAACAGTGCGTTCCTCAGCTGGACTGCGGCCCACGAGATCCATATCAAAGGAAGCGGCCTGGATCTTCGTACCATTCCCTCCGCGATCGGAGGGAATGAAAAGGAGAGGCATGGGATTGTGCTGGCAAAATCAGGACCTGCTAAAAAGTACGGAGTCAGTACAGGGGAATCCCTTTATGAGGCAAGGCGCAAGTGTCCGGAGCTGGTGATCCTGCCCCCTGATTATGAACTGTATGTGGAATGTTCCAAGGCCCTGATCAGGCTTCTGAGACAGTATTCCCCTTATGTGCACCAATACAGCATTGATGAGGCATTCTGCCTTATGAAGGGAACCATGTCCCTGTGGGGGAATCCAGTGGTTTTCGCGCACCAGCTCCGGGAGGAGATCCGAAACACCCTGGGTTTTACGGTCAATATCGGGGTGTCCGACCATAAGCTGCTGGCTAAGATGGCATCGGAATTTCAAAAACCCGACAGGGTGCACACCCTGTTCCGGGAGGAGATACAGAAAAAGATGTGGCCCCTGCCCATCGGCGACTTGTTCTGGGTGGGACGGGCCACCAGACAAAAGCTGATAAGCCTGGGGATCAGGACTATTGGGGAGCTGGCTGTCTCCGACCCGGAGCTGATCATCCGGCATTTAAAAAAACACGGGGAATTTATCTGGAATTATGCCAATGGACGGGACACCTCACCTTTTCTCAAAGAACTTCCGGAAAACAAGGGGTACGGAAACTCCATGACCGTTCCCTCGGATGTGACGGATGCAGCCGCCGCCCGTCAGGTCATTCTTTCACTGACCGAGACCGTGTGCGCCAGGCTGAGGGCGGATGGGATGAAGGCGGCCTGTGTGGCCATATCCATCACTGACCGGGATTTTATCCACTGTTCCCGGCAGACCACCCTGATCTCAGCCACGGACACCACCCTTGAGATCTACCGTGCGGCCTGCCGGGTATTTGACAGCTTGTGGAACCGTTCACCCATCCGCCAGATGGGGGTGCACACCAGCCGGGTCACCCGCCACAGCGGATATCAGTACAATATGTTTGACATGGACAGCTATGAGAAATATTCCAGGCTGGACGCTGCCATTGACGAGATCAGGGAAAGATACGGGGAGGACTCCGTTATGCGGGCCGCGTTCTTAAACCAGGCTCTGCCACACATGGGGGGCGGGATCGACAAGGCAAAGAGGACCGGAATGACAAAGGCATTACGGTCCTGTGATATGTAAGGTCCCTACTCTTCAATATCCCCGTCTTTCCACCGCTGACGGTATTCCCTGGGCGTCATTCCCGTTTTTTTCTTAAAAACCTTGGTAAAATAATTGGCATCGGAAAATCCGGTTTCCTGTGCCACTTTTGAAATGGATTTTGAGGTGGTGCGGATCAGAAAGCAGGCCGCGGATACGCGGCGCTCCTGGATATAGTCCGTGATATTTTTACCTGTCACATTTTTGTAGGTGGTGCTTAAGTAAGCGGAGCTCATAAAAACATGCTGGGCAATGCCCTTTAGGGGAAGAGGAGAGCAGATGTTCTGGTTAATATAGTTTTCCACCTTTTTGATGACTTCGTGGTATTCCAGGGAAAAGACCTTTTCCTCCAGAAGACGGCTGCGGATCATTCCGGCGATCAGCTTTATCCCATCCACTGCTTCGGCTCCGATGAGAGGCTGGGAATAATATTTTTTATAAAGGGTATCCGGCTCTGTTTCACATAACAAAGCCAGCTTTCTGGCATATTCCTTTTCCAGCCCGGCCTTTTTGGTGCGAAACTGCCCAATGATCAGAAATCCCACATAGGTGTTGTCAATGTATACCGGACATGCGACCTCGATCAGACCGGCGTGGCAGTGGTACGCATATGCATTCTTCTGCCGGGCGCATTGTTCATCGGCCTGCTGGTCGCAATGGGTACAGAACGCGTTGGTCACAGGGCTGCGCTCCATCATGTAGCAGAAGGGAAGGTTTCGTTTCGAGGCTCCAAACCACTGTTTGGATTCTGTTGCATAAAAAAGCACAGGTGTTTTTAATAGTTTGGATATTGGATTTAAAATAGAAACCATTTTTGCGGTATTGATATGGACCTTACATGCCTGCACGAAAATCTCCCTCCTGAGATGCCAATATTAATTCTAATTATTGTACCACATGAAAGTGCGAAAAAATAGTAAAATTTTTTGCTCATCATAAATGGAAGAATAAAGGGGAAAATATGAAATATAACGCGGAAAAGACACTTTTCCAGTATTATAAATGGTAATTTATTTTGGGAAATTTATGTGTCTACCCACTGCGAAAAAATAAATATATAAATTTATTTCCCACATGGGACAGGAACGGGCACCTTTGACAGAAATAAATTACTATTTTTAATGTATTTATCCTCAGCCTGAATTTACGATTTGCAGATGCCGTTATAAATTGCTACAATATTGAGTGTTTTTGTTTTTAGTTTACAACAAAGGAGGATGGGATATTATGTTAAAAAGATCAATGGCAGCCCTTTTGGCCGCAGCCATGGTGATGTCTTCACTGGCCGGATGCTCCGGTTCAGGAAACAGTGCGGATCCGGCAGGCAGCGCGGATTCTGGAAAGGAGACGGCATCCCAGGCAGCGCCGGAAGGAACAGAGAGTGGATCAGATGAAGTAGTACTGACCATGTGGTATTGGAAGAACAGCATAAGGGAAGATCTGATCGCGCAGGTATCGGAGCAGTTCCCGGGAGTTACCATCAAGGCGGAGCTGTTCTCTGCCGATGATATAGAGGAGAAGATCAACACCACCATTGCAAGCGGCGGGGAACTGCCGGACCTGCTTCCAATGGATGACTGGATCGCCAATCTTCTCCAGTATCCGGATATGTTTGTGAACCTTTATGACGCCCCCTGCAATGCAAAGGAAATTGAAGACCAGTATGTGGAGTGGAAATGGAAACGTGCAGAGACTGTTGACGGAAAGCTGATCGCCCTTCCCATGGATATCGGCCCCACCTGCATGTTCTATAACGCCGGCCTGTTTGAGGAGGCAGGGCTTCCCGCGGAGCCGGCTGATGTGGCGGCCGCCATGTCCACCTGGGAGGATGCATATGCGGCAGCCGAGAAGCTGCAGGCGGCAACTCCGGATGTGAAGATGTTTGATTTCATGGGCCATCTGTTTGTGGCTGCATTGGGACAGCAGTCTCAGCACATGATCGATGAACAGGGGAATTTCATAGCCGACCAGGATCATATCAGGGAGGCGTTCATGACAGCGGTGGAAGGAAAGCCGTATGTGTACGGCGGTGACACCGAGTGGTCCTCCGAGTGGGCGGCATCCCTGAACAACGGGGACGTGGCTGCATTTGTGGGAGCCGTGTGGATGAAACCGGAGCTCCAGGACGCGGCGCCGGATACGGCAGGCCAGTGGAGAGTGACCACCGCGCCGGGAGGAGCCGGAAATGTAGGCGGTTCCTCCATTGGGATTACAAAAGATTGTAAAAATGTGGAAACAGCATACAAGGTTCTGACCTGGATGACCAACACGGAGAATCAGGTGAAATCCCTGGAACAGCTGGGTCTGTTCCCGTCCCTGATCTCGGCCCTGGATGATCCGGCCCTGATGTATGAGGAGGAGTTTTTCGGGAATCAGGTGGTAAATGAGTACTTTATTAAGGCCGCCAAGGAGATCAGCGACTATTATTATCCTCCGAATTACAGTTCCTACCAGTCCGCCTTTGAGCAGCAGCTTTTACTGGTCCAGGACCAGGATAAGGATCCTGAAGAGGCGTTGGCAGATGCGGTAAAAGAGGCAAAGGAGATTTACGATCTGGAATACATGAAATAAACTGCTGGTATGGGCCGCTTTTAAAGTGGCCCATTATTGGGTTTTGCCCCAGGTTATAAGCTGACCTGCAAACGGGCAGGCCATGGAGGAAAACAATCAATGAAAAAAAGGAAGAAACCACAGGGAGGCCCGCCCGGGGACAGGGTACGGGGATTACTCCACGACATCTATAAAAACAGGATGATATACCTGCTGATCAGCCCTTTCTTTTTGATCTATGCAATATTCTGGATCTTTCCTATTTTCTATTCTTTTTTTCTTTCATTCCACAAATGGGGAGGAGTGGGAGAGAAAAAGTTTGTAGGACTTTTTTATTTCCAGCATCTTTTACAGGACAGCACCTTCCTGCTGTCCATTAAAAATACGCTGATCATATGGGTGCTGTCCACCATTCCCATGGTCATCCTGGCTGTTGTCCTGGCCTTTTTGCTGAACGGCGCGTTTTTAAAGGGAAAGAATTTTTTCCGTACCGTATACTACCTTCCCAACATCACCTCAACGGTGGCGATCGCCATTGTATTCGCCAACATATTCGGCAATAAATATGGAATCCTGAACTTTTTGATCAGCCGCCTGGGATTTGACCCGGTGCAGTGGATGTCCCTGACCTGGGGCGTGCACGTGGCCATTGCGGCCATTGTCATATGGAGGTGGACCGGCTATAACGCCATTATCCTGCTGGCCGGACTGCAGAAGATACCCAGCTCTCTGTATGAGGCTGCCAGCCTGGACGGGGCATCCACCTTCCAGATCTTCCGGTATATCACGGTGCCGCTGCTGAATCCGGTGATCCAGTTTGTGGTGATCACCTCCACCATTGGAGGATGGCAGCTGTTTGCGGAAGCCCAGATGTTAGTGGGCACGGCGGGAGGGATCGGCAAGAGCGGTATGACCGTGGTCCTTTACCTGTACAACCAGGCATTCGGCAACCGTCAGTTTGGCTACGGTTCAGCTATTTCCTGGGCTCTGGTTGTGATCATCGGCTTCTGTTCCCTGATCAACTGGATGATTACCAGGCGGGAGGTGGATTAACATGAAAATGAATAAAGTGGTATCCGGCATTCTTTTATACGGATTCATCGGCCTGGGAGCCGTCATATCCCTGTTCCCCTTTTACTGGCTGGCGGTCATGGCCACCAACAGTTCCGCGGCATTCATGCGGTTTCCTCCGGTCATGGTCTTTGGCGGGCAGTTCATGACCAATATGACGAATCTTTTAAATTCCATCCAGTTTGGAAGGGCCATGTTCAACACATTTGTTGTGGCCGTATGCAAGACCGTGGGAGGCGTGTTTTTCTGTTCCCTGGCATCCTTTTATTTTGCAAAGTTTCAATTTCCCGGAAGGAGATTTTTATTTGCACTGTGTCTGGTGACCATGATGATACCGCCCCAGCTCAACCTGATCCCACAGCTGATCATCATGAACAAGCTGGGCTGGCTCTCCACCTTTAAGGCGCTGATCCTTCCCGGACTGATCCCGGCATTCGGCATCTTCTGGATGAACCAGTACTGTACCGGGTCCATACATGATGACCTGATCAACTCCGCCAGGATCGATGGGTGCGGCACCTTTGGCCTGTTCCTGCACGTGGGGCTGCCCATTATGATACCGGGCTGCGCGTTCTTATGTATCTATATATTCATGGACAGCTGGAACGATTACCTGTGGCCGCTGATCGTGACCAATGATTCCAGCAGAAATACTCTTCAGGTGGCCCTGGCACAGCTGCAGGGAGCTTACAACAGCACGGATTACGGTATGGTCATGTGCGGCGTGCTTCTGGCCACCCTGCCGCTGTTTATCATATTCCTGCTGTTCAGCCGGCAGTTTACGGCGGATATCACGGCGGGGGCAATTAAATCATAGCAGTTTATAAAATGTAAAGTGAGGGAAGATAGAATGCAGAAATACTGCAATTTAAACCTGGGATGGAGATTCAAAGAGGGTTTTAAGGAAGAATACATAACAGGCGGTAAGGATGAAGAAGGCCAGCTGGTCAATGTACCCCATACGGTGAAGGAGATTCCCTATGACTGTTTTGATCAGACCATGACCTGCATGATATCCACATATATCCGCAGCTTCAGCCTTCCGGGGCTGGAGGGAAAACGCGCCCTGGTTTCATTTGAGGGAGTCTCCGCCTGCTACGATCTATATATCAATGGACGCAGGGCGGGCAGCCATAAGGGGGCGTACTCCATGGCGCTGTTTGATATTACGGAGTATGTAAAACCGGGGGAGAACAGGATGGTCCTTCGGGTGGACTCCCATGAGAGAGAGGATATACCGCCCAATGGTTCCACCGTGGATTTCCTGATCTACGGCGGGATATACAGGGATGTTACCCTGTATATCCAGGAGGAAACATATCTGAAGCAGGTATTATTCCGCTACACCCTGGATCATGACCATGCGGTGATGGAACCGGAGCTTCTGATCAAAAGCCATGGCCATGAGCGGGAACTGTGGGCCGTGGCGTCCCTCCGTAAGGACGGAACCCTGGTGTGGGAAAAGCGGCAGCGGATATGGGCTGCGCCGGATACCGGAAGCATTTTACTGGAACCCGGTGATGTGGGGACGGTAAAGCTGTGGCAGCCGGATGACCCGCAGCTTTATGAGGCCAGTGTTACATTACAGGATGAGGATGGACGGCAGGTGGACGGATTCCGGGCGCGGATCGGATTTCGGACCATCCGTGTGGAGCCGGATGGATTTTACCTGAACGGAGAACGGATCAAGCTGATGGGGCTGAACCGCCACCAGTCTTATCCCTATGTGGGATATGCCATGGGAAGGCGGGCCCAGGAAAAGGATGCCTGGCTGCTGAAAAAATTCATGGGCCTTAACATGGTGCGCTGTTCCCACTATATGCAGTCCAGGTATTTCCTGGACCGGTGCGATGAATTGGGGCTTATGGTTTTTGAGGAAATTCCCGGCTGGGGCTATGTGGGTGACGAGGAATTTAAAAAGGTGGTATTCCAGGATCTGGAAAATATGGTGCTGGGACACTATAACCATCCCGGCATTGTGATATGGGGGACGCGTCTGAACGAGACAACGGATCATGACGAGCTGTACCGGGAGACCAACCGGCGCTGCAAGGCCATGGACCCTTCCAGGCCGACCACCGGGGTGCGCTGGGAAACAGGCAGCCATTTGATCGAGGATATATACAGTTATAATGATTACAGCGAGGACGACCAGGGAGAGCATATGCTGCTGAGCGCCCACCAGGCCACGGGCAGTACAAAACGGGTGCCTTATCTGGTGAGCGAGCATACGGGGGCGGTCCTTCCCACTAAGCCCTTTGACTCGGAAGAACGGCAGGAAGAGTTTGCAATCCGCCATGCAAGGGCCATGAGCAAGATCATGACTTCAGACCAATACCTGGGAGGTCTTGGGTGGTGTATGTTTGACTACAACACCCATAATGACCACAATTCCCTTAATAAGATCTGTTACCATGGGGTACTGGATATGTTCCGCGTGCCCAAGTGGGCGGCATGGCTGTATGCAAGCCAGAAATCCCCCAAGGAGGAGGCGGTCCTGGTTCCCTGTTCCATGGTGGGAAGGGGAGAGCGCTGTGAGCCGGTCCCCTTTTATGTGCTGACAAACTGCGACTATATTGAGGTAACCCTGTCCAATGATATAACAAGGACCTATTATCCCAGTGTTAAATTTCCGGGCCTTGCCCATCCTCCGGTGCTGGTGACTGAGAACGGCGAGTTCTGGCAGCACAGATGGACCGGGGCCAGGATCGTGGGCTATGTGGGAGATGAGGCAGTGGCGGAGAGACGGTACTCCGACAACCCAAGGCTGGCCAGGCTGATGGTCGAGGTGGATGACGCGGTCCTCTATAACGACCAGGTGGATGAGACCCGGGTGGTCTGCACTTTTGCGGATGAGTACGGAAACCGGCTGTATCATCATCCCCAGGTGGTCAGTGTGTCTGTGGAAGGTGACATTGAGCTGATCGGTCCGCCCCTGATCCCGTCCCTGGGAGGATGCGCGGCTTTCTGGGTCCGGACCCGTGCCGGCGGGACGCAGGGAACAGCCTGCATCCATATCCATACCCCCAGGCCGGAGATCGATGATCAGACCGTGACCATACGGCTGGAACGGGAAGATGAGAAAAGCTTTTAAAAACCCGGATTGACTTCTATGGTATTTTAATATAAAATTCATACTGTTAATAATTATAATTGGCTGGACCATGCGGTCCAGCCTGCTTGCGTGTTACACCATATGGAAAACGGCTGTTTTCCATATGTATACAGGAAGAAACAGTGAGGAGCAGATTGATGGAAGAATCCAGAACTACAATAAAAGACAAAGACATAATGCCCCCGGACATGGAGCCGGAACGCCAGCAGTACTTTATGGAACGGGCCAGATCACAGGTGGGAGAGCTTTCGGACCGTCTGGGACGGCCCCTGACCTGCTGCATCAACACCTTTGGGTGCCAGATGAATGCCAGGGATTCGGAGAAGCTTTTGGGGATCCTGGAAACCATAGGGTACAAGGCCGTGGAATCGGAGGAGGCTGATTTTGTCCTCTACAATACATGTACGGTGCGTGAAAATGCAAACCTGCGGGTCTACGGGCGTCTGGGACAGCTGGGAGCCTACAAGAAAAAACATCCCCAGATGATGATCGCCCTGTGCGGCTGCATGATGCAGGAAAAGGAAGTGGTGGACAAGATAAAGAAGAGCTACCGCTACGTGGACCTGATCTTTGGAACCCACAATATATTTAAGCTGGCAGAGCTGGTGTCCGTCTGTCTGGACAGCCGCAAAAAGGAAGATGAGAGCCGGAGGGGAGGCTCCGGCAAAGCCCACAAGCACCAAATGGTTGTGGATGTGTGGGAGGACACGGACCAGATCGTGGAGGATCTGCCGGTGGAGCGAAAATATCCTTTTAAATCCGGCGTCAATATCATGTTTGGCTGCAATAATTTCTGCAGCTACTGCATTGTTCCCTATGTTCGGGGGCGGGAACGCAGCAGGAAGCCGGAGGAGATCGTAAAGGAGATCAGTAAAATGGCTTCCGAGGGCGTGGTGGAAGTCATGCTTTTGGGACAGAATGTAAACTCCTACGGCAAGAATCTGGACACGCCCATGACATTTGCACAGCTTTTAAGGGAAGTGGAGCAGATCGAGGGCATCCGCAGGATCCGATTCATGACCTCCCATCCCAAGGACCTGTCAGAGGAGCTGATCCAGGTCATGGCGCAGTCGGATAAGATCTGCCGCCATCTGCACCTGCCTTTGCAGTCGGGAAGCAGCAGGATCCTTAAGAAAATGAACCGTGTCTACACAAAGGAGCAGTTTGTTGAACTGGCCGGCCGGATCAAGAAAGCGGTTCCGGGCATTTCCCTGACAACAGATATCATAGTGGGGTTCCCGGGAGAGACGGAGGAGGATTTCCAGGAAACCCTGGATGTGGTGCGCCGGGTGGAGTTTGACAGCGCATTTACCTTTATCTACTCCAAACGGACCGGAACCCCGGCAGCGTCCATGGAGGATCAGATCCCCCATGAGGAGATTAAAGACCGCTTTGACCGCCTGCTTAAGGAGGTGCAGGATATTTCCGCCAGGATGTGCAGCAGGGACGTCCATACCGTGCAGGAGGTGCTGGTGGAGGAGGTCGATGACCACTCCCCGGATCTGGTCACAGGACGGCTGTCCAACAACACGGTGGTGCATTTCCCCGGGGACTCGTCCCTCATAGGACAGCTGGTACCCGTATATCTGGAAGAGAGCAAAGGATTTTATTACATGGGAAAAAGAATGTAGGTGATACACCGTCAACCTGCATCCAACGATACGAGAGAAGAGAGGACATAATTTTGGTACAGTCACAATTATCACCCATGATGCAGCATTACGTAGAGACTAAAAAAGAATATCCGGACTGCATCCTGTTTTACCGTCTGGGGGATTTCTATGAGATGTTTTTCGAGGACGCCCTGACGGTTTCAAAGGAGCTGGAGATCACCCTGACCGGAAAAGACTGCGGCCTTGATGAGCGCGCTCCCATGTGCGGCGTGCCCTATCATGCAGTGGAGTCTTACCTGTACCGTCTGGTCCAGAAGGGATATAAGGTGGCCATAGCGGAACAGGTGGAGGATCCCAAGCTTGCAAAGGGGCTTGTGAAGCGGGAAGTGATCCGCGTGGTTACCCCCGGGACCATCACCAGTGTGCAGGCCCTGGATGAGACTAAGAACAACTATCTCATGGGAATCGTCTGCATGGACGGCATTTACGGCATTTCCACTGCGGACATCACCACCGGGGACTTTATGGTAACCGAAGTGGATTCGGACCGGGAGCTGTTTGATGAGATCAACAAGTTTTCCCCTTCCGAGATCATCTGTAACAATGCTTTTTATATGTCCGGCGTGGATCTGGAAGAGCTTAAGAACCGCTATCATGTGGTCATATCAGCGTTGGACAGCCGATTCTTCGGTGATGAGTCCTGCCGCAGGGTGCTGCGGGAGCATTTCCGTGTGGGTCATTTAAGCGGTCTGGGACTCACCGATTACGGTACGGGGATCATTGCGGCAGGGGCAGTGATGCAGTATATGTATGAAACCCAGAAAAATACCCTGGAACACATTACCACCATCACCCCCTATTCCACAGGGCAGTTTATGGTCATTGACACCTCTACCAGGAGAAACCTGGAGCTGGTGGAGACCATGCGGGAAAAGCAGAAGCGGGGAACCCTGCTCTGGGTCCTGGACAAGACCAAGACAGCCATGGGGGCGCGCCTTCTGAGAAGTTACATTGAACAGCCCCTGATCCATAAGGACGAGATCATGAAACGGCAGGAAGCAGTGGAAGAGCTGAATATGAATTATATTTCCCGGGAGGAGATCTGCGAGTACCTCAATCCCATCTATGATCTGGAACGCCTGATCGGGCGTATCAGTTATAAGACGGCCAACCCAAGGGATCTGATTGCATTTAAAAGTTCCCTGGAAATGCTTCCACACATCAAGCGGATCCTGGGAGAGTTTACCGGAGAACTGTTAAGAAGCCTGGCAGAGGAACTGGACAGCCTCCAGGATATTTATGAGCTGATCGGGGAGGCGATCCTGGAGGATCCGCCTGTAACGGTCCGCGAGGGCGGCATCATCAAGGACGGCTATAACGAGGAGGCGGACAAGCTGCGCCAGGCCAAGACAGAGGGCAAGAACTGGCTGGCAGAGCTGGAGTCAAAGGAAAAGGAAAAAACAGGGATCAAGACCCTGAAGGTAAAATTCAACAAGGTGTTCGGCTACTATTTTGAGGTTACCAATTCCTTTAAGGACCAGGTGCCGGATTACTTTGTGCGCAAGCAGACACTGACCAATGCGGAGCGTTTTACCACAGATGAGCTAAAGCATCTGGAGGACATTATCATGGGAGCCGAGGACAAGCTGGTCTCCCTGGAATATGACCTGTTCTGTCAGGTGAGGGACAGCATTGCGGCCCAGGTGATCCGCATCCAGAAGACGGCAAAGGCCATTGCGGGAGTGGATGTGTTCTGCTCCCTGTCCGTGGTGAGCACGCGCCGGAATTATGTAAAGCCCATGATCAACGAGAAGGGCGTGATCCAGATCAAAAACGGCCGCCATCCCGTGGTGGAGCAGATGATGCGGGATGACCTGTTTGTGGCCAACGATACCTTCCTGGACAATGGCAAGAACCGTCTGTCCGTCATCACAGGCCCCAACATGGCGGGTAAATCCACCTATATGCGCCAGGTGGCCCTGATCGTGCTCATGGCCCAGCTGGGCAGCTTTGTGCCTGCCCAGGAGGCGGACATCGGAATCTGCGACAGGATCTTTACCAGGGTGGGCGCCTCCGATGACCTGGCCAGCGGGCAAAGCACCTTTATGGTGGAAATGACCGAGGTGGCCAATATCCTGCGCAATGCCACAAGGAACAGCCTGCTGGTCCTGGACGAGATCGGAAGGGGAACCAGCACCTTTGACGGCCTGTCCATTGCGTGGGCTGTGATCGAACACATCAGCAGTACAAAGCTTCTGGGAGCCAAGACACTGTTCGCAACCCATTACCATGAGCTTACGGAGCTGGAGGGCACCATTGCGGGGGTGAAAAACTACTGTATTGCGGTGAAGGAGCAGGGGGATGATATCGTGTTCCTGCGAAAGATCGTCCGGGGCGGGGCTGATAAAAGCTACGGCATCCAGGTGGCCAAACTGGCAGGTGTACCTGATTCAGTCATTGCCAGGGCCAAGGAGATCGCAGAGGAACTCAGCGATGCCGACATCACGGCCAGGGCCAAGGAGATCGCGGAGATCAGCTCCAACATTACCCAGCACAAGGCGGTTCCCAAGCCAGACGAGGTGGATATGCAGCAGCTCACCTTCTTTGATACGGTAAAGGATGACGACATTGTCAGGGAGCTGGACTGCCTGGAACTGTCCACCATGACGCCCATTGATGCCCTGAACACCTTGTACCGGCTCCAGACGAAACTGAAGAACCGGTGGAAAGATAACTAAATAAAAGGATAATAGGAGAAAAGATGAATTTCCATATATTGACATTGTTTCCGGATATGGTCATGGACGGGCTTGGAACCAGCATTACGGGCCGGGCCATGGACAGCGGGGCCATATCGGTGGAGGCCATTGATATCAGGGCCTATTCCAGGGATAAACACAGGCATGTGGATGATGCGCCTTACGGAGGCGGGGCCGGTATGGTGATGCAGCCCGGGCCTGTGTGCGAGGCATATGAAGACCTTTGCGCGCGGACCGGTAAAAAACCCAGGGTCCTCTACATGACGCCCCAGGGCAGGGTATTCAACCAGTCCATTGCCGAGGAACTGGCAAAGGAGGAGGACCTGGTGTTCCTGTGCGGTCACTATGAGGGCATTGACGAGAGGGCGCTGGAGCTGATCGTCACGGATCATCTCTCTGTGGGGGACTTTGTGCTCACGGGCGGAGAACTTCCTGCCATGGTAATGATAGACTGCATCTCCAGGCTGGTGCCGGGCGTGCTGAACAATGAGGTGTCAGCAGAGGAGGAGTCCTTTCACGACAATCTGCTGGAATATCCGCAGTACACCAGGCCGGAGGTGTTCCGGGGCATGGCTGTTCCCGAAGTGCTCTTAAGCGGACATCACAAGAATATTGAAGAGTGGCGCAGGCAGCAGTCCATCAAACGCACCCTGGAGCGCCGCCCGGACCTGCTTGCCGGAGCCAGACTGACCCTAAAGGAGCACAAATATCTGGATTCCCTGGGGCAGGGAGAGGGCGGCATCGGGCAGCTGGAGGAGATCCTGGAAAGCTATGCGGAGTCCGCGGGAAGCGGGGAAGCAGCTCCCCGGATCAAACGCCGGGCCATGGCGGCGGCAAAGAAGCTGCTGGCTTCCGGGGAATGCACCCTGGAGGATGTGAAAAGCTTTTATAAAGTGTGTAGTTTAAAGATCAAATGGCTGAAACACAAATGATATCCGGTTATAAAATCCAGTACAACGCAAGCACGGCGTTGACAGAATCCTCAGAATATTGTACAATTTCATGAAAATACGCAAACGAAACAGGAGTTGATAATTTTGGACCTATCTGGTGACACGATCGCCATACGCTTAATTGTTATCATTATTTTACTGGGGCTCTCCGCCTTTTTCTCATCTTCGGAGACAGCCCTGACCACGGTTAATAAGATCCGCATCAGGAACCTGGCAGAGTCGGGCAATCAATCTGCCGTGTGGGTCATGAAGCTGGGGGAAGATCAGGGCAAGATGCTCAGTGCCATACTGATCGGCAACAACGTGGTCAACCTTTCCGCATCCTCCATGCTGACCGTACTGGCCACGGAGGTGTTCGGAAGCAGGGCGGCCGGTGCGGCCACAGGAATCCTGACCCTTTTGATCCTGATCTTTGGTGAGATCACCCCCAAGACCATCGCCACCCTGGAGGCGGAGAAGAATGCCCTCAGGTTCGGTCATGTGATCTATATCCTGATGGTCCTTCTCACACCGGTGATCGCAGCGGTGAACTGGATGTCCTTTGGCGTACTGAAGCTCCTCAACGTGGATCCCAACAAGCGGGGAGATGACATGACGGAGGACGAGCTGCGCACCATAGTGGAGGTGGGCCATGAAAAGGGCGTCATTGAGTCGGAAGAAAAAGAAATGATAAACAATGTGTTTGATCTGGGCGATTCTGTGGCCAAGGATATTATGGTTCCCAGGATTGATATGACGTTCATCAATGTGAATGCAGGCTTTGACGAACTGCTGGAGGTGTTCCGCCAGGAGCGCTACACCCGCCTGCCCGTATACGAGGAGACCACGGACAACGTGGTGGGCATTATCAATATCAAGGACATGCTGCTGATCGAGGACAGGAAGCATTTTTCCATAGGCGACCATCTGCGGCAGCCTCTTTATACCTTTGAATCCAAAAAATTGTCCGAACTCATGGTGGAGATGAGGGGAACCTCCAACAACATTGTCATTGTCCTGGATGAGTACGGCGCAACGGCCGGCCTGATCACCCTGGAGGATATTCTGGAGGAGATCGTAGGGGACATCAGGGATGAGTATGATGAGGATGAGGAGGACGAGCTGGTTGCCCTGGGGGAGGACCAGTATCTGGTGGAAGGAGCCATGAAGCTGGATGACCTAAACCACAAGCTGGGATTGGAGCTGGCCTCTGAGGATTATGATTCCGTGGGAGGTCTGATCATTGACAAGCTGGAGCACCTTCCCGCCCAGGGAGAGGAAGTGGAGTGTGACGGAGTGCGCCTGGTGGTGGAGCAGGTGGATAAAAACCGCATTGACAAAATTCATCTTTACCTCCATTCCCACAGCGAAAAAGAAGAAGATTGATCGATAAAAAGCTTGCATTTTGGGACAATATATGATAGAATCAGATGTTGTGACAAGAAATAGATGGTCCTCTGTTACTGAAAGGCAGTGAATTTGATTTACCGCACATGGTATTAAGAACATCCAATAGATGAAGGAGGTTCACACGATGAACGACATTATTAAGAACATTGAAGCAGCTCAGCTGAAAGAAACCGTACCCGCATTCTGCGTTGGCGATACCGTAAAGGTATACAACAAGATCAAAGAGGGTAACCGCGAGAGAATCCAGATTTTCGAGGGAACTGTTATTAAAAGACAGAACGGCGGAGCAAGAGAGACATTTACCGTAAGGAAGAATTCCAATGGTATCGGCGTTGAGAAAACCTGGCCATTACATTCTCCCAGCGTTGACAACGTAGAAGTTGTTCGTAAGGGTAAAGTAAGACGTGCTAAGCTGAACTACTTAAGAGACAGGGTTGGTAAGGCTGCCAAGGTTAAAGAATCAGTTAAATAATCAGGTAGTTGAAACGGGAACAAGGGACAATGAAAATTGTCCCTTTCTTATTCTTTTGCAGCGCTGGCAACAGTGGGAGAAATGGGTGTGGTCCATGGAGTTTTATGTAAATGAAGATACGGCCTGGCTGCGCCGGATTGTGCACTGGGTTGTAAATGTGGTGATCGTGCTGGCCCTTGCCTGGTTTCTGGTATATGGCTTTTGTGCCCAGGTCCTTGTGTCGGGCAATTCCATGCAGCCGGTGCTGGCAGCCGATGACGTGGTGCTGGTAAACCGCCTTGCCTATGACGTGGGAAAGCCGGAACGGTTTGATATCGTGGTCTTTGAACGTGAGGACCGGAAAAAGAATGTAAAGCGGGTCATCGGGCTTCCGGGGGAGACCGTGCAGATCAAGGGCGGCTATGTATTTATTGACGGTGAGCTGCTGGAGGCCCCGGACGGACTGGAGCAGGTCTCCCTGGCCGGCCGTGCCGACACGCCGATCCAGCTGGAGGAGGACGAATACTTCCTGTTGGGCGATAACCGGGACAGCAGTGAGGACAGCCGCTTTTCCAACATTGGAAATGTAAAAAGAGAGCAGATACAGGGTAAGGTCTGGTTCCGCATCTATCCCTTACTCAAACTGGATCTGATCCGTTCAAAATAGAAGCTATAACCAAAAGCAGGAGACATATAGGAACAGGAAGCATATAAGAACAGGAGTTAACAAGGTATGAATATACAATGGTATCCCGGTCATATGACCAAGGCCAAACGGGCCATGAAAGAGGATATAAAGCTGATTGACCTGGTGATCGAACTGGTGGATGCCAGAGTGCCCCTTTCCAGCCGTAATCCGGACATTGACAGTCTGGCGGCAGGCAAGGCAAGGATGGTGCTTCTCAACAAATCAGACCTGGCGGATGAGCGCCTGAACGCCCAGTGGGCAGCCTGGTTTGAGGCAAAGGGTATTCATGTGGTAAAGATCGATGCCAGGAATAAGGGAACCTTAAAGCAGGTGCAGGGCGTGGTGCAGCAGGCATGCAGGGACAAGATCGAGCGCGACAGGAAGCGGGGCATCTTAAACCGCCCCATCCGTACCATGGTGGTGGGGATCCCCAATGTGGGCAAATCCACATTCATCAATTCCTTTGCAGGCAAGGCATGTGCCAAAACAGGCAACAAGCCAGGTGTGACAAAGGGAAATCAGTGGATCCGCCTGAACAAGACCCTGGAGCTTTTGGACACCCCGGGTATCCTCTGGCCTAGATTTGATGACCAGAGCGTGGGGCTTAAGCTGGCTCTCATCGGCTCCATCAATGACCAGATCCTTAACAAGGATGAACTGGCCGGACAGTGTATCCGCATATTGAAGGAGCAGTATCCCGGAACCCTTTTAAACCGGTTTGACCTGGAGACAGAGGATAAGGAGCCGGCCGCCATCCTGGAGGACATTGCAAGAGCGCGCTCATGCCTGATGAAGGGCGGGGAGCTGGATGTGGCAAGGGCATCAGCCCTTTTACTGGATGATTTCCGGGCAGGGAAACTGGGGCGTGTAACCCTGGAACAGCCCGGGGAATAAGGAGAGGATAACTGTGGCTGCAAGAGTACTAAAGGGAGAGAGACTGGAGAAGGAACTGGCCAGGCTGGAAGCCATGACCCAGTATGAAAAAGAATATGAAGCTTATGCCTATGTATGCGGCATTGACGAGGCGGGAAGAGGGCCGCTGGCAGGTCCGGTGGCGGCAGGCGCGGTGATCCTCCCAAAGGACTGCCGGATCCTGTACCTGAACGATTCCAAAAAGCTTTCTGAAAAGCGGAGGGAGGAGTTGTTTGAGGAGATCAAGGAAAAGGCGGCAGCCTGGAGCGTGGGGATTGTGTCCCCTGCCAGGATCGATGAGATCAATATCCTACAGGCCACCTATGAAGCCATGAGGGATGCTGTGGGCCGGCTTGGCGTAACACCGGATGTGCTTCTCAATGACGCGGTCACCATACCGGGCCTTCCTATGAAGCAGGTGCCCATCATAAAAGGGGATGCAAAAAGTCTTTCCATCGCAGCTGCCAGCGTCCTGGCCAAGGTTACAAGGGACCATATGATGGCGGAATACGAGGAAATGTTCCCGGGCTACGGGTTTGCAAAGCACAAGGGCTACGGGACCGCGGCCCATATCCAGGCGATCAGGGAACTGGGACCATGTCCCATTCACAGAAGATCATTTATCAGGAATTTTGTGGAGCAGGAAGATGAATAAACGGGAAGTAGGCAGCTGCTATGAAGAACTGGCAGCTGTTTATTTACAGAAAAAAGGATACCGCGTCCTGGAGCGGAATTACCGCTGCAGACAGGGGGAGGTGGACCTGATCTGTACCCAGGGCCCCTGCCTGGTATTCGTGGAAGTCAAGTACCGGACAGACGGCCGCATGGGCGGCCCTCTTGAGGCAGTGGATAAGAGAAAGCAGAGGCGTATCCGCCAGGCTGCCGCCCATTATATGTACAGCCACGGTTTTGCTGAGGATTGTGCCTGCCGATTTGATGTGGTGGGGATCCTGGGAGAACGGGTCGAGCTGGTCCAGGATGCATTTTAGATATGCTTTGTAAGGAGATAATCGATGGCGATCAAATGGAACTATAAAAACAGCAATGATATATTTATTACCTGTGAGCAGGGCGGTGTGCCCTTTCTTTCTTTTAAGGCATTGGAACACACCAAAATGGTCATGAATGGGTTCTCCACCCGTCTGGGGGGGGGGGGCCAGCAAAGGAAAATTTGCCACCATGAATTTTTCCTACAGCAGAAAGGACGATCCCTCCCATGTCCTGGAGAATTTCACAAGAATGGCCGATGCCCTGGAGGTGGAGCGGGACAGGATGGTTGTCTCTTATCAGACACATACCGTAAATGTGCGCAGGGTGACGGAGGAAGACGAGGGGAAAGGCGTTATACGGGAACGGGACTACAGGGATGTGGACGGCCTGATCACCAATATACCGGGCATCACCCTGGTGACCTTTTACGCGGATTGTGTGCCTTTATATCTGGTGGACACAAGAAACCGCGCCATTGGCCTCAGCCACTCCGGGTGGAGGGGCACTGTAAAGAGGATGGGCCGGGTCACCATTGACGCCATGAAGGAGGCATACGGAACAAGGGCTGAAGATCTGGTGGTCTGCATTGGCCCCAGCATCTGCCGGGAATGCTTTGAAGTAGGTGAGGAGGTGGCGGAGGAGTTTAAGGCTGCCTTTGACAAAACACATTGGCAGGATCTCTTTTGCTTCAACGGAAAACCGGGCAAATACCAGATGGATCTGTGGAAGGCCAATGAGATCATTTTCAGGGAAGCCGGTGTTCCAAAGGAACAAATACATACCACCAATATCTGCACCATGTGCAACAGCGACTATCTGTTTTCCCACCGCAGGGTGGGAGAGGAGCGGGGGAACCTGGCCGCCTTTTTGTGCCTCCGGTGATCCGTTGAGGGCCATTGTGTGCGGGCTGCCGTTCAGGAGCGGCCATACCGGGCCGGTCCCCGCGGACCGTTTTTTATACCATAGGGAATTCCAGAGGAATTTCCCATGATATTAAAAAGCACAATCCACTCCATGGGGAACGGGTTGTGCTCTTTTTGGAAAGCCCTAACAGGCAGGGAGAAAAGCCTGTCTTATACTAATTTCTGGAAATACTCATATCCGCCGTTTTGGTATTTCTGCACCAGCTTCTGGATCTTCTCCGTTGGGGAGAGAGATGCGCTGATGGAGCGGTCATGGTTCAGGGCGTTGATGATAGCCGCCATATACTTGCTCATGTCAGCTTCCAGATACCATTCCCTCTTTAACAGTTCCTGGTTGCGGTAATTCAGGTTGGTGGTAATCACATAGTCCAGGTAGCCCTGGGTATAGAATTCGTCAAACTTCTCAAGGCCGTTGGTAAAGAGGCCGAAGGTACAGCATACAATGACCTTGCCTGCTTTGCGCTCCTTCAATTCCTTACAGGTATCCAGCATGCTCTCACCGGAAGAGATCATGTCGTCAATGATCAGGACAGTCTTTCCTTCCACGGAGGCACCAAGGAATTCATGGGCCACAATAGGGTTGCGTCCGTTAATAATCTGGGAATAATCACGGCGCTTGTAAAACATACCCATATCCACGCCCAGGTTGTTGGCCAGGTACACGGCCCGGTTCATGGCTCCCTCGTCAGGGCTGATGATCATCAGGTGCTCTTTGTCAATCTGGATGCTGGAGTCATGTGCAAAGAGACTCTTCACAAACTGATAAGTAGGCATGAAATTGTCAAAGCCGATAAGGGGGATGGCATTCTGCACGCGTGGGTCATGGGCATCAAAGGTGATGATGTTCTCCACTCCCATGGCTGCCAGCTCTTCAAGCCCCATGGCGCAGTCCAGGGATTCGCGCTTGCTGCGCTTGTGCTGACGGCTTTCGTATAAGAAAGGCATGATCACATTTACCCTGTGGGCTGTGGATACACAGGCACCGATCACCCGTTTTAAATCCTGGAAATGGTCATCCGGTGACATGTGGTTGGTATAGCCGCTGACCATGTAGGGAATGCTGTAGTTCATCACATCCACCATCACAAAGACATCGGTACCGCGGACGGATTCACCGATAACGGCCTTTCCTTCTCCTGTGCCGAATCTTGGGCAGCTGCAGGGAAGAAGGTAGGAATCCACGTCATAACCGCGGTAATGCAGATCCTCCTTGCGGCGCATAAGCTCTTCCATATCATTGCGTCTAAACTGTACAACATGGTCATTTACCTTGGATGCCAGTTCCTGACAGCTTTCCAGTGCAGCGATTTTTAGCGGCGCAACAGGAAGGGAATCGTTGAATACATAATTGTTAGCCATGATAGCTGTGCTCCTTTGTTAAATAAGTAAATAAATACTAATACTCGTATGTTGTCAAAATACCACATATGATTTATACCATTTTTTATTTGGCCCGGTCAAGGGGTTGCGGGTATTTCTTCAAAAAATACAAAATATTTTCAGAAAAAGAACTTGCCATTTACAAAAAAGGGCAATATTGTTATTATATAAGTTATATACTGATGGGATTGGTGCGGATTCAGAAAATGCTTTACAAGTAAGGGCACGTATAGTAAAATCAAGCGGATATGACTTTGCGCAGGTATTGTTTCATCCTGAAAACGGGCAGGCGCAGAAGGCGTGCATGGAAGGCGTGCCGGTGCAGAATATAGATATGAGGGGTATGAACCGGATGGAGTCTGGCAGGAAGACAGTGAGGACCAGCTGCGAGTGCTGTGGGAATTACGTATATGATGAGGAAAATGACTACTATATCTGTGAAGTGAATCTGGATGAGGATGAGATGGGACGCTTTCTGAGTAATACCATGTACCAGTGCCCTTATTATCAGTCCGGGGATGAATACCGGATCGTGCGCAAGCAGATATAGGCAGGGCAGATAAAAGAAAGCCGGATAAAAAAGCAGATACAGGCAGATTGAAAGAGAGGAAATAAGATGAGCAAACCAGTGGTTGCAATCGTGGGAAGGCCCAATGTGGGCAAGTCCACGTTGTTTAATGTGATAGCAGGAGATACCATCTCCATTGTAAAAGACACACCGGGAGTGACCAGGGACAGAATCTATGCTGACTGTAACTGGCTGGATATGAACTTTACACTGATCGACACAGGGGGGATCGAGCCTGACGCCAGGGATGTCATCCTTTCCCAGATGAGGGAGCAGGCGGAGATAGCCATTTCCACTGCGGATGTGATCATTTTTATCGTGGATGTGCGCCAGGGTCTGGTGGATTCCGATGCAAAGGTGGCGGACATGCTGCGCAAGTCCCATAAGCCTGTGGTGCTGGCCGTGAACAAGGTGGACAGCGTGGCCAAGTTTGGCAATGATGTCTTTGAATTCTATAACCTGGGGATCGGTGACCCTGTACCGGTATCGGCTGCTTCGCGCCTGGGGATCGGCGATCTGCTGGATGAGGTGGCAAAGCACTTTGACGGTACGCAGGCGGAGGAGGAAGATGATGACCGTCCGCGTATAGCGGTGGTGGGCAAGCCTAATGTGGGTAAATCTTCCATTATTAATAAGCTGCTGGGAGAAAACCGGGTGATTGTAAGCGACATTGCCGGCACCACCCGGGATGCGGTGGACACGGAGATCATTCACAACGGCACCCCCTATGTGTTTATTGATACGGCAGGACTGCGCCGCAAGAATAAAATCAAGGAAGAACTGGAGCGGTACAGCATCATCCGTACGGTTACGGCCGTGGAACGGGCTGATATTGTGGTGATTGTCATTGATGCCACCGAGGGCGTGACGGAGCAGGACGCCAAGATCGCAGGGATTGCCCACGAGCGGGGCAAGGGTGTGATCGTGGCGGTGAATAAGTGGGATGCCATTGAAAAGACGGATAAGACCATTTACGAGTACACCAATAAGATAAAGAATACATTATCCTTTATGCCCTATGCGGAATACATTTTTGTTTCCGCCCAGACAGGACAGCGCCTTCCAAAGCTGTTTGAGCTGATTGATGCGGTGCGTCAGAATCAGACACTGCGCGTGGCTACAGGAGTACTCAATGAGATCATGACGGAGGCAGTTGCCATGCAGCAGCCGCCGTCAGACAAGGGAAAAAGACTTAAGATTTACTATATGACCCAGGTGGCTGTGAAACCGCCCACATTCGTGATCTTTGTGAATGACAAGGAACTGATGCATTTTTCCTATACCAGATACCTGGAGAACCAGATCAGGAATGCCTTTGGATTCAAGGGAACTTCCCTAAAGTTTATTACCCGGGAACGCAAGGCAAAAGAGCAGTAAGCCAGACAAGGGGGGATAAAGGAATGGAACGTATCATATGTTTAGTTATGGGATATGTGTTTGGACTTTTTCAGACCGGTTATCTTTATGGCAAGTATAAGGGGATCGATATCCGCCAGCACGGAAGCGGAAACTCCGGAAGCACCAATGCCCTGAGGGTGATGGGAGTGAGGGCGGGACTCATTGTATTTCTGGGAGACTTTTTTAAGACAGTGATCCCCTGTTTTCTGGTAAGGATCCTGTTTGGAAGCCAGCCGGATTATCTTTATGTGTGGATTCTATACGCCGGATTCGGAGTCATACTGGGACATAACTTCCCGTTTTATCTGAATTTCAAAGGCGGTAAGGGAATTGCGGCAACTGCAGGAATTGTCACCTCCCTGGACTGGAGGCTGATGCTGCTGTGCCTGGCGGCATTTGTCCTGGTCGTGGCTGTGACCAGGTATGTATCCCTGGGATCTCTTATTGTATCCACCATTTTAGTGGTCTGGAATGTGGTGATGGGACAGATGGGAGCCTACGGACTGTCTGCTGCGGCCAGACCGGAATTTTATGGTATCTCCGCAGTGATCGCCGCCATGGCCTTCTGGAGGCACAGGGCTAATATTGTAAGGCTGGTGCAGGGCAAGGAGAATAAAGTAGGCGCAAAAAAGAAATAAATAACTGAAAATGGACGGTGAAGTTATGGCATCAATTGGTGTAATTGGAGCAGGTACATGGGGAACCGCGCTGGCTGTACTGCTGAGCGGCAACGGACATCAGGTGATCATCTGGTCGGCGATACCGGAGGAAGTGAGGGAACTTAAGAAAACACACACTCACAGGAATCTGCCGGATCTGCATATTCCGGAATCCATCGGATTCACAGAAGATCTGAAGGAAGCAATGGAGGACAGGGATCTTCTCATCCTGGCAGTGCCCTCAGTCTTTGTGCGCGGCACGGCGCAGAAGATGAAACCATATATCAAGAAAGGCCAGGTTATTACAAATGTGGCAAAGGGGATCGAAGAGAATACCCTTATGACATTGTCGCAGATCATTGAGGAAGAACTGCCGGAGGCTGAGGTTACAGTGCTTTCAGGACCCAGCCATGCGGAGGAGGTCAGCAAGGGGCTTCCCACCACCTGTGTTGCAGGCGCCCACAAAAAACATGTGGCGGAGTTTGTGCAGGGTATATTCATGAGCCAGGTGTTCCGCGTTTATACCAGCCCTGACATTCTGGGAATTGAACTGGGCGGAGCTTTAAAGAACGTGATCGCTCTGGCATCCGGCATGGCTGACGGTCTGGGCTACGGGGATAATACAAAGGCGGCCCTGATCACCAGGGGGATTGCGGAGATATCACGTCTGGGCACGGATATGGGAGGCAGGATGGAGACATTTGCAGGTCTTACGGGAATCGGGGACCTGATCGTTACCTGTGCCAGCATGCACAGCCGTAACCGGCGTGCCGGTATCCTCATTGGCAAAGGTTACACCATGGAGGAAGCCATGGCTGAGGTGAATATGGTGGTGGAAGGAGTATATTCCGCCAAGGCAGCACTGGCCCTGTCTCGGCAGCACCATGTTTCCATGCCCATTGTGGAGCAGGTCAATGCCATCCTGTTTGGGGGTATGCCAGCCAAGGAGGCGGTGCTGGAGCTGATGCTCAGGGATAAGCGGATTGAAAACTCCGGATTGGAATGGGAAGAAGAGTAAGATCAGAGAGTGAAAACAAACATATTTTCCTGGGATAGCAGGGGAGGGAAGGCCTGAATATGGTCCCCTCCCCTAAAAATTGGTTCATTTTGAGGAAATACAGCAAATTTTAGGATAATTTTTCTGCAAATCCCTAAAATCGACTTAATATTTTCATGAAAAGGTTGACAATCTCTTCCGGACTACCTATAATATAGAAAGCTTTACATAGAAAGTCCATGATAATACAGCGATGCTATGGATCGTGGAACGTAAGGAAAAGCAAGAGGAGGAAACATTTATGAAGAAGAGATTATTTAGTCTTGGCCTGGCAGTGGCCATGGCAGCTTCCCTGACAGCGTGCGGAGGCTCCAAGACAGCAGAAACAACCACAGCAGCACCGGCTGCTGAGTCAAGTGCGGCAGGGGAAACCACAGCGGCAGGTGAGGCGGCAGAAACCACAGAAGCAGCCGGCGGCGTGATCAAGATCGGCGGAATTGGGCCGACTACCGGCGGTGCTGCAGTATACGGCCTGGCTGTTCAGCGCGGTGCCCAGCTGGCAGTGGATGAGATCAATGCCGCAGGCGGAATTAACGGTGCTCAGGTTGAGTTTAAATTTGAAGATGATGAGCATGACGCAGAGAAATCTGTCAATGCCTATAATACGTTAAAAGACTGGGGTATGCAGGCTCTTATGGGAACCGTTACCTCTGCTCCCTGTATTGCGGTTGCTGATAAGACGGCCTCTGACAACATGTTCCAGATCACACCATCCGGTTCTGCTGTAGAGTGTGCGGCAAACCCCAACGTATTCCGTATCTGCTTCTCCGATCCGGATCAGGGTGCAGCTTCCGCCAAGTACATTGGTGAGAACAAGCTGGCTTCCAAGATCGCTGTTATCTATGACAGTTCTGATGTATATTCCAGCGGTATCTATGAGAAGTTTGCTGAAGAATCCAAAAACCAGGGTCTTGAGATCGTTGCAGCAGAAGCATTTACCGCTGACAGCAACAAGGATTTCTCCACACAGTTACAGAAGGCAAAGGATGCAGGCGCCGAGCTGGTATTCCTGCCTATCTACTATACAGAGGCTTCCCTGATCTTACAGCAGGCTGACAAGACAGGATTTGCTCCTCAGTTCTTTGGATGCGATGGTATGGACGGTATCCTTCAGGTTCAGAACTTTGACACCAAGCTGGCAGAGGGCCTGATGCTTCTTACACCATTTGCAGCGGATGCTTCCGATGATTTGACCGTTAACTTTGTAAAGAGCTACAAGGATGCATACAATGAAGTTCCTGTACAGTTTGCAGCTGATGCCTATGATGCGATCTACGCCATCAAGGCAGCAATGGAAGATGCAGGCGTGACATCTGATATGGATGCAAGCGCTATCTGTGATGCACTTAAGACCTCTATGCTGAACATCAAGCTGGATGGACTGACCGGCGAGGGTATGACCTGGACAGAGGACGGCGAGCCTCATAAGGCACCTAAGGCTGTTAAGGTTGTGGACGGAGCTTACACAGCAATGTAATTGCAGCGATTGCAGATCATAATGCGAAACCCAACAGAGGGTTGTCTCGATGACAACCCTCTTGTTTATAGTAAGTTTCTGTGATATATTAATTTCAGTATTCTGCCGCTTCATAGTGGTAAAATAAAAAAGACTTCAGACAAAGAGGTGTAGGTATGGGCTTTATTAACTATTTGATCAACGGCGTCAGCCTGGGCAGTGTATATGCCATTATAGCTCTTGGGTATACAATGGTTTATGGGATCGCCAAAATGCTGAACTTCGCTCATGGCGATGTTATTATGATTGGCAGCTACGTGGTATTTGTCACGGTCAGCACCATGGGATTTCCTCCCATGGTAGGGGTACTGGTGGCAGTTCTGGCCTGTACGCTGCTGGGTATGACCATTGAGCGGATCGCTTATAAGCCCCTGCGCGGCGCCTCTCCTCTTGCAGTACTTATCACGGCCATTGGTGTCAGTTATCTGCTGCAGAATGTGGCACTGCTTATATTTGGCGCGGATACGAAGTCATTTACATCTGTTGTTACTATTCCGGCCATCAAACTGGCGGGCGGACAGATGACGATCACAGGGGAGACCATTGTCACCATTCTTTCCTGTATCGTTATTATGATCGGTCTGACCACATTTATCAACAAATCCAAGGCAGGGCAGGCCATGCTGGCTGTTTCGGAGGACCGTGGGGCAGCTACCCTGATGGGGATCAATGTCAACGGCACCATTGCCCTTACGTTTGCGATCGGCTCCGCACTGGCTGCCGTTGCAGGCGTGCTCCTGTGCTCGGCTTACCCGTCCCTGACTCCCTATACCGGTTCCATGCCGGGCATCAAAGCCTTTGTTGCTGCTGTGTTCGGCGGCATCGGCTCTATTCCCGGTGCATTTATTGGCGGGATCCTCCTGGGTGTAATCGAGATCCTTGCAAAAGCATACATATCCTCACAGATGTCGGACGCCATCGTGTTCTCTGTGCTGATCATTGTGCTGCTTGTAAAGCCCACCGGTATTCTGGGCAAGAAGATTAATGAGAAAGTGTAGGTGCCGGTATGAAGAGTAACGCAAAGCGTAAAACATTTATCAATAATATGATCACTTACGGAATGGTGGCGGCAGCCTATGTCATCATGCAGATCCTGGTGGGTACAGGCCATGTGTCCAGCCTGATGAAGGGACTTTTAGTTCCCTTCTGTATCTATGTGATCATGGCTGTTTCCCTGAACCTGACTGTTGGTATCCTGGGTGAACTGAGCCTGGGCCATGCAGGATTTATGTGCGTGGGCGCATTTGCAGGCGCCCTGTTTTCCAAGTGTATGAAGGGGGTTATTGACCCCACCCTGGGAATGGTGATCGCCATTATCATCGGGGCTGTCACAGCAGCAGCCTTCGGCATACTGATCGGTATTCCGGTACTGCGCCTGAGAGGCGATTATCTGGCCATTGTAACCCTGGCATTCGGCGAGATCATCAAGAACCTGGTAAACGCCGTTTATCTGGGACGTGACACGGCAGGATTTCATATTTCCTTTAAGGATTCCATGTCCCTGAACCTGGAGGAGGGCGGCGAAGTGCTGATCAAGGGGGCCCAGGGAATTACAGGAACGCCCCAGACCGCTACCTTTACCATTGGAGTGATCCTGGTTCTGGTCACCCTGTTTATAGTGATCAATCTGGTGAATTCCAGAGCGGGACGCGCCATCATGGCGATCCGCGACAACCGGATCGCAGCAGAGTCCATTGGTATCAATATCACAAAATATAAGCTGCTGGCTTTCTCTGTTTCCGCAGGTCTGGCCGGTGTGGCGGGCGTACTGTACGCCCACAACCTGACCACCCTGACAGCGCTGCCCAAGAACTTTGGATACAACATGTCCATTATGATCCTAGTGTATGTGGTTCTGGGAGGCATTGGAAGTATCCGGGGATCGGTGATCGCAACCGTTATCCTCTACCTTCTTCCGGAAATGCTCAGGGGACTCAGCAACTACCGTATGCTCATGTATGCTGTGGTGCTGATCCTTGCCATGCTCTTTAACTCCGCGCCGCAGTTTGTGACCATGCGTGAGCGTGTGGCAGAGAAGTTCAGCAGGAAAGATAAGAATCCGGCAAAGGAGGCGGCATAACATGGCATTACTTGAAGTAAAGAATTTAAGCATTTCCTTTGGCGGACTTAAGGCAGTTGACAATTTCCAGATCAGTATTGATAAAGGGCAGCTCTATGGCCTGATCGGGCCTAACGGCGCCGGAAAGACCACGATCTTCAATCTGCTTACGGGCGTATATAAGCCGGATGCAGGAAGCATAGAGCTGGACGGCGTCAATGTAACGGGAAGAAAGACCACGGAGATCAATCAGGCAGGGATTGCAAGGACGTTCCAGAATATCCGTCTGTTTAAGGATCTGTCCGTGCTGGACAATGTAAAGGCGGGACTGCACAATCACTACAAATACTCCACGGCGGCCGGTATCTTCAGATTGCCAAGGTATTATAAGACAGAGAAGCAGATGGATGAAAAGGCCATGGAGCTGTTACAAGTATTCGGGCTGGATCATGAATGTGATTACAAGGCATCCAACCTGCCATACGGCAAGCAGAGAAAGCTGGAGATAGCCAGGGCGCTTGCCACAAAACCCAAACTGCTTCTTTTGGACGAGCCTGCGGCAGGTATGAATCCCAACGAGACAGCAGAGCTTATGGAAACCATCCGTTTTGTGCGGGACAATTTTGATATGACGATCCTTCTCATTGAACACGATATGAAGCTGGTAAGCGGAATCTGTGAAGAACTGACCGTACTGAACTTTGGCCAGGTCCTTTGCCAGGGTGAGACCGGCATGGTCCTGCACAATCCGGAAGTAGTAAAAGCGTATCTTGGTGAATAGGAGGAGAGGTTATTATGGCTATGCTTGAAGTCAGAAACCTGGAAGTATACTATGGTGTGATCCAGGCCATAAAGGGAATCTCCTTTGATGTAAACCAGGGAGAGATCGTAGCGCTTATCGGTGCCAATGGGGCAGGAAAGACCACCACCCTGCACACCATTACCGGTCTGATCAGCGCAAAATCAGGAAAGATCATTTACGAGGGAACGGATATAACCAAGGTTCCCGGATATAAACTGGTCAATATGGGAATTGCCCATGTGCCGGAGGGCAGGAGAGTGTTTGCAACCCTTACGGTTCTTCAGAACCTAAAGATGGGAGCTTACACCAGGAAAGACAAGGAAGAGATAGACAGCACCCTTAAAATGATCTACAGCCGTTTCCCACGTTTGGAGGAGCGGAAGAATCAGCTGGCCGGAACCCTTTCCGGCGGCGAGCAGCAGATGCTTGCAATGGGACGTGCCCTTATGAGCCATCCCAGGATGATTGTAATGGATGAGCCCTCCATGGGACTCTCACCCATTTACGTAAACGAGATCTTTGATATCATCCAGAAGATCAACGGGGACGGGACTACTGTGCTTTTAGTGGAACAGAATGCGAAGAAGGCCCTCTCCATCGCCAACCAGGCATATGTTCTGGAGACAGGCAATATCGCCCTCAGCGGGGATGCCGGGGAACTTATGAATAATGATCAGGTAAAGAAAGCATATCTCAGCGAGTAACATGTAAAGATATGGGACCTGACGGGGGAACGGGGACCGGATCAAGACCGGTTCCTGTTTTTGTATTTCGGGAAAAACACTGCAGATGAATAAAGTTTATTTTACCCCATTTTTTAAAAAGTTTGGGGAGTCCGTTTTCGGATATTGAAATTGACCGCCATATATGCTATATATAGATTACCGCCTGTGATCGAGACAGTAACTTAACGATCAGAACACCTGGATTTTCACCCGGGTGTTTTATATTCTTGTTTACTCTCGGAGACTCCGAGCGTAAACTCTTCGGAAAGGAGGGAAGAGATGCTTGATAAAAGGGATTTAGAGATGATCCGTATTATTATGAAGGAAGAGATTTCGGCTTCTGAGGAACGCATGGATGTACGCATTGATACACGTTTTGCAGAGCAGGAGAAGCGCATTGATGCACGTTTTACAGAGCAGGAGAAGCGCATTGATGCACGTTTTGCAGAGCAGGAGAAGCGTATTGATGCACGTTTTGCAGAGCAGGAGAAGCAGTTTAATAATCGTATAGAGGAGCTGTCTTTAGACTGGGATATACGTTTGGATCTGCGTTTTGCCGCTTCAGAGAACCTGATCCTTGGTGAATTGGACCGGGTGCACATGAATCTGCAGTCCCAGTTGGACGATATGCGCAGCAGATTGGATGAACTGACAGAGTATTACAGGATCAAGAAGCTGGATAATGTCAACCAGACACTTCTCCTGCAGATGATACAGGAAGTAGAGAGAAGGGTGGAAGCCCTGGAAAAGAAAAGTGCATAATCAGCCCGCAGTTTACAGCGGGTTGGAGTTCAGATATCTATCTAATCTTTGTTCTATTTTTGGTTTTATCCGTTGTTTCATATAATTATTCAAAGGTTCCCCTGCCCACTGAGGGTAATCCCATTTTATTAATATTAAGCAATAATTCTTTATCATACCCCTGATTCACAGCGCATATATTATAAAAGCATAGCAAGGGGGTATATTTATGGACAATTTTAATGTATACAAGGATATTCAAGCGAGAACAGGCGGAGAAATTTACATAGGCGTAGTAGGGCCGGTCCGGACAGGTAAATCTACCTTCATTAAGCGGTTCATGGAACTGCTGGTGCTTCCTGCCATGGAGGATGATAACCTGCGTAATCTAAGCCGGGATGAACTTCCCCAGAGTGCTGCCGGAAAGACCATCATGACAACGGAACCCAAATTTATTCCCAAAGAGGCGGCTAAGATCAGTCTTGCGGACGGCATTGAAGCCAAGGTGAGATTAATTGACTGTGTGGGATTTATGGTGGAAGGTGCCGCGGGCCATGTGGAGAACGGAGAGGAACGCCTGGTGAAAACACCATGGTTTGACTACGACATTCCCTTTACACAGGCAGCGGAATTAGGCACCAGAAAAGTCATCAACGACCACTCCACCATAGGGATCGTGGTGACCACAGACGGCTCCATTGGCGAGATCAAACGACCCGGGTACATGGCGGCTGAAAAGCAGACCATTGATGAACTTAAAAAGCTGGGAAAACCGTTTGTAGTCCTTCTCAATTCCATGAAACCATATTCCGATGAGACAGCCAAACTGGCCAGAGAGATGTCGGAAGGTTATGGCGTATCGGTGCTTCCGGTAAACTGTGAACAGCTGAAAAAAGATGATGTATTCCATATTCTGGAAAAGGTGCTGAAGGAATTTCCGGTAACGGAAATGGATTTCCATATTCCAAAGTGGCTGGAAATCCTGCCGGCTACCCATTGGCTGAAGGCCCAGGTCATTCAGGCTGCCAAGGGAGTGATCCAGAAGGTAAGCCATATGAAGGATGTTGCGGGTGAACTGGCTGAACAGCGCACCGATACCATCCGCTCTATGAATGTAAAAAATATGCAGATGGCGGACGGCCGCGTGGCCGTGCAGGTGGATATGGATGACAGCTACTATTACCAGATCCTCAGCGATTATGTAGGCCTGCCCATTGAGGGTGAATATCAGCTGATGCAGACACTCAGCAGCCTGGCCAACATGCAGAAGGAGTATGAGAAGGTACAGAATGCCCTGACCCAGGTGCGGTTAAAGGGCTATGGTGTTGTAACCCCGGAGCGCTCAGAGATTGTCCTGGATGAGCCGCAGGTAATCAAACACGGCAATAAATATGGGGTGAAAATGAAGGCTGAGGCGCCGTCCATCAACCTGATCAAAGCTCACATTGAGACGGAGATCGCCCCCATTGTGGGCAGCGAACAGCAGGCCCAGGATCTGATTACATATATTAAGGAAAATGCAAGGGAGAGCGATGACGGGATCTGGAACACCAATATTTTTGGAAAATCCATTGAGCAGATCGTGGAAGACGGGATCCAGGCAAAGGTTTCCCAGATGACAGAGGACTGCCAGTTAAAGCTTCAGGACACTCTCCAGAAGATCATCAATGACAGCAATGGCGGAATGATATGCATCATCATATGAAATCAACATTGGCCCAGGGAAATGTTGAAAGCATGACATTTCACAGAAAATTGTGTAAATATAACGATACTATTTGCATTCTTATTGAGAATATGGTATACTGTACCAAGAATTGACAGAATATTCGCGGAGTAAGACTATATAGTACGCAGAGGGGAGAATGCAGATGAAACTAACATTTATCGGGGCGGATCATGAGGTGACAGGGAGCTGCCATTTCCTGGAGGTTGGGGCGTCAAAGGTATTAATTGACTGTGGCATGGAACAGGGAAACAATGTCTATCAGAACGCGGAATTGCCTGTGAGCTACCGTGAGATCGACTATGTATTCCTGACCCATGCCCATATCGACCATGCAGGCATGCTGCCCTGGATCTATGCCAGGGGGTTCAGAGGACAGGTGATCGCCACTTATGCAACCGTGAATCTCTGTAATATCATGTTAAAGGACAGCGCCCACATACAGGAGATGGAGGCTGAGTGGAAGAACCGCAAGGCCCGCAGAGCCGGCCGCGTGGAGGTGGAAGCGCTCTATACAATGGAGGATGCGGAAAGCGTCCTGAAACATTTTGAGGGAGTGGCTTACGGCCAGGAGTTTAAACTCAATAACGACCTGACCCTGCGGTTTACAGACGTGGGCCATCTGCTGGGCTCTGCCTCCATTGAGATCTGGGCAACGGAGGACAAAAAGACAAAAAAGATCGTGTTTTCCGGTGATATCGGCAACAAGAACAAGCCTTTGATCAGGGATCCCCAATATATTAGTGAAGCGGATTATGTGGTCATGGAATCCACTTATGGCAACCGCTACCACAAAAAGGATGTCAACCATGTGGAAAGCCTGGCCCGTATCATCCAGGAAACACTGGACCGCAGCGGCAATGTCGTGATCCCCGCATTTGCAGTGGGGCGTACCCAGGAATTGCTGTATCTCATCCGCCACATCAAAGATGAGAAGCTGATCCAGGGGCATGACGGGTTTGAAGTTTATGTGGACAGTCCCCTGGCAGTGGAGGCCACCCATGTGTTTAAGGAGAATATGATGGAGTGTTATGATGCGGAAACCAAGGCATTGGTGGAACGCGGAATCAACCCCATTGATTTTCCGGGACTGAAGCTCTCCATCACCAGTGAAGAATCCAAAAACATCAACTTTGACATGACGCCTAAGGTGATTATATCTGCTGCCGGCATGTGTGATGCGGGACGCGTCCGCCACCATCTCAAGCACAACCTGTGGAGACAGGAGTGTTCCATTGTGTTTGCAGGTTACCAGGCGGAAGGTACCCTTGGCCGGGTGCTTCAGGACGGCGCCCAGACGGTGAAGATCTTTGGCGAGGAGATTGATGTCAGGGCTCATATTGAAACCATGGACGGCATCAGCGGCCATGCGGACAGGGACGGACTGATCACCTGGATCTCATCTTTTGAGAAACGACCTGGCTATGTATTTGTAGTCCACGGGGACGAGGAGTCCTGCACTTCGTTTGCAGATGTTCTTAACACCCAGCTGAAGCTGGCTGCCAGGGCACCCTACTCCGGTTCCCAGTATGACCTGATCAGGGGATGCTGGATCAAGGAGGCAGAACCTGTGCTGATCGAAAAAGAAACAGCAGCAAAACGTAAGGCAACCGGCGTGTATACGCGCCTTGTGGATGCGGGCAGGCTTCTTATGGATGTGATCAGCCGTAATCAGGGCGGCACAAATAAAGACCTGGTTCATTTTACAGAACAGATACTGGCCCTTTGTAATAAATGGGACAGGTAAAGACAGTACAGACAGGAGACATTGATACATGAGTAAAGTACAGATATATACGGATGGTTCGGCCCGAGGCAATCCTGACGGCCCGGGAGGTTATGGGACAGTCCTGCATTTCACAGACAGCAAAGGACAGCTTCATGAGAAGACCATGTCCGGCGGTTATGTGCGCACCACCAACAACAGGATGGAGCTGATGGCCGCCATTGTGGGGCTGGAAGCGCTTAACAGGCCCTGTGAGGTACAGCTGTATTCCGATTCCAAGTATCTGACCGATGCGTTTAACCAGAGGTGGATCGACAGCTGGATCGCAAAGGGGTGGAACCGGGGGAAAAGTGGTCCGGTGAAAAATATTGACCTGTGGAAGCGGCTTTTAAAGGCAAAGGAACCGCACCGTGTGGAATTCATCTGGGTCAAAGGACATGCAGGCCATCCGCAGAATGAGCGCTGTGACCAGCTGGCAACTTCGGCAGCTGACGGCAGCGGACTAATGATAGACGAGGGTCTTGAAAATTGATTTTTCTCAACATACCTGGGGCTATGCCCCGGCGCTGAGGGAAAGGCCGATACAGACAGATAACTCCGGACCGTGATCCGGAGTTTCTTACATATCTCTTACAATCTATTACTCCTTTTGTCTGCATATTCCATTTCCCGATTTTTTGTGATAATGTTATTACAAGACAATGGCAGGGAAGTGTGACTATGAAAGATAAACGAATATGGATTGTGATTGGCTGCATTCTGGTCATAGGCACTGGTGTTACCCATTACACCAAATATTATGTGAAAAACCAGGCATCAGTAACAATGGAGGCAGCAGCATCGGCAGGTGATATCCCTGCAGGAGCACCCAACCCTGCGTCTGCTCCTGAAGTACAGGATAGGGCGGCGGAAGGAGGAGCGGCTCCAGGGGCGGCTGCGGGAGGAACGGCTGCAGAGAAAGCCGTTCCGTCTGAAAGGAGCTTAAGCTCGGCTGCATCGGCCCCCCCGGGACCCGGCGCAGCACCGGCGGCTGCGGCCGATGGAATGGAGGAGTCCCACGCAGATGAAACCATGGCTGCATCTGATGAGACAGGCGCTTCAACAGAGGCGGCAGAAGCAGAAGCTGCCCAGATATATTCAGATGATGATGTCCCGGTGGAGGCAGTACCCATATCGCCTCTTACAGGAGCCAAAAACGGGGAGATCAGGTCGTATCGGATGGTTGATTACAAGCAGCGCCTTATGGACCTGGATACCCAGATCCAGAAGATGCGGGAGCAGGAAACAGATTCCAATGTCTACTCTATCAAAACATCAGCCGAGACAGAACTGAAGATGTGGGAAAGCGAGATGAACACCATCTATAATTCACTTCTTGAGTCTCTGGGCGATGAGGAGGCTGCCAAACTGGCGGCAGAGCAGCAGGATTGGATGAAAAGCAGGGATGCCAAAGCGGCGGAGAGTTCAGGAAAGAACAGCGTATCAGTGGAGGGCATCGGATACGCGGCCACCCTGGTAAGTCTTACAAGGGACAGGGCATATGAGCTGGCCGGGCGGTATGAGGATGCAAACGGAGTGAAGACCGCTCCCAAGGAAGAAGCGTCCACCTCAGTGTCGGGCCAGTAGGCATAGGGAACGCAGATCCAACCAGATAGGATGAAGCTGGTAAACAGCGGGAAAATCAATGAAAATTCGTTGGTTTTCCCGCTTATTTTGTTAAGTGAGTCTTGATAAATATATGCCAATATGGTAAAATGACGGTTATGTAATTTATGATGTTATGATATGGAGGAAGATAAAGTGAAAGAACCACAGTACCGCGGCGTGAATGAGCTCCGCCGGATGTTCCTTGAATTCTTTGAGAGTAAGGGACATCTTGCAATGAAGAGCTTTTCCCTGGTCCCGCATAATGATAACAGTCTGCTTCTGATCAATTCAGGTATGGCCCCCTTAAAGCCATATTTTACCGGACAGGAGATTCCGCCCAGAAATCGGGTGACCACCTGCCAGAAGTGTATCCGTACCGGTGATATTGAGAATATTGGCAAGACGGCACGGCACGGCACCTTTTTTGAGATGCTGGGCAACTTTTCCTTTGGGGATTACTTTAAGCACGAGGCGATCCGGTGGACCTGGGAGTTCCTGACCGATGTGGTGGGACTGGATCCTGACAGGCTGTATCCCAGCGTGTATCTGGATGATGATGAAGCCTTTGAGATCTGGAACAAGGAGATTGGTATTCCTGCTGAGCGCATATTTAAATTCGGTAAGGAGGACAACTTTTGGGAGCATGGTTCAGGCCCCTGCGGTCCCTGTTCAGAGGTCTACTATGACAGGGGTGAGGCTTATGGATGCGGTAAGCCCGGATGTACGGTGGGCTGCGACTGCGACCGCTACATTGAAGTGTGGAATAATGTATTCACCCAGTTTGACAATGACGGACATGGGAATTATACGGAATTGGAGCATAAGAACATTGATACAGGCATGGGACTGGAGCGCCTGGCTGTTGTGGTCCAGGGCGTGGACTCCCTGTTTACAGTGGATACCAATAAGGCTCTGCTGGACCGCGTCTGCGAACTGGCTCATACACAGTACCAGAAGGACCATGAGACGGACGTATCCCTGCGTATTGTGGCAGATCATGTTAAATCCTGCACCTTTATGATTTCCGATGGTATCATGCCTTCCAACGAGGGCAGAGGTTATGTGCTGCGCCGCCTTCTGCGCCGTGCCGCACGCCATGGGAGAAAACTGGGGATTGAAGGAAAGTTCCTGGCGGACCTGTCCGGAACCGTAATAGAACTTTGCAAAGATGGATATCCTGAACTGGAGGAGAAGCAGGCCATGATCTTTAAGGTGCTCTCCGAGGAAGAGGACAAGTTCAATAAGACCATTGACCAGGGACTTATGATCCTGGGGGAGATGGAAGAGGAGATGCAAAGCGGCGGGGGAACAACCTTGTCCGGCGCCAACGCATTCAAATTATACGACACCTATGGCTTCCCGCTGGACCTGACAAAGGAGATCCTGGAGGAAAAGGGATACGGGGTGGATGAGGACGGATTTACTGCCTCTATGAAAGAGCAGAAGGATAAGGCCAGAAAAGCCCGCAAGACTACCAACTATATGGGAGCTGATGTGACTGTCTATCAGTCCATCGATCCGGCGATCACAACAGAGTTTATCGGCTATGACAAGCTGACTGCTGATTCCAGGATTTCGGTCCTGACCACGGAGGACGAGCTGGTCCAGGCCCTCACCGATGGACAGAAGGGGACCATTATTGTGGATCAGACTCCTTTCTACGGCACTATGGGCGGACAGCAGGGCGATGTGGGTGTGATCACCAGCCCGGACGGAGCGTTTAAGGTGGAGGATACCATTCATCTGCAGGGCGGCAAAGTGGGCCATGTGGGCGTTATGACAAAGGGAATGTTCCAGGTGGATGATGCAGTCACCCTGTCGGTCTGCGAAAAGAACCGCGCCCTTATCTGTAAGAACCACAGTGCGACCCACCTTCTCCAGAAGGCTTTGCGGATCGTTCTGGGAGGCCACGTGGAGCAGGCTGGTTCCTATGTGGATGCAGGCAGGCTCCGTTTCGACTTTACACATTTCTCAGCCATGACTGCTGAAGAGATCAAGAAAGTGGAAGACCTGGTCAATGAGGAGATCCAGGCTGCCCTCCCTGTCATGACCGAGATCATGACCCTGGAGGAAGCCAAAAAGACAGGCGCCATGGCCCTGTTCGGCGAGAAGTACGGTGACAGTGTGCGTGTAGTTGAGATGGGTGATTTCTCCACCGAACTTTGCGGCGGCACCCATGTTGCCAATACCAGCAACATTGCCTCGTTTAAGATCCTCTCAGAGACAGGCATTGCCGCTGGAGTAAGGCGTATTGAGGCCCTTACCTCAGAGGGGCTGATGAAGCATTATGAGGAGGTTGAGGCCGAGCTTCATGAGGCGGCCAGGACCGCTAAGACAACCCCCGCTTCTCTCACTACCAAGATAGAGGCCCTGCTGGATGAGATCAAGTCCCTTCACGCTGAGAACGAGAAGTTAAAGAGCAAACTGGCTAAGGACTCCCTGGGAGATGTAATGAGCCAGGTAAGGGAAGTAAACGGGGTTAAGGTTCTGGCTTCCAGAGTGGCGGGAGTGGATATGAACGGCCTGCGTGGCCTGGGCGACCAGTTAAAGGATAAATTAGGCGAGGGTGTGGTTGTAATTGCGTCTGAACAGGACGGCAAGGTGAACCTGATGGCAACCGCAACCGATGGTGCCCAGAAGCAGGGCGCCCATGCAGGAAACCTGATCAAGGCCATTGCCGGTCTTGTGGGCGGAGGTGGCGGCGGCCGTCCCAATATGGCTCAGGCAGGAGGAAAGAATCCTGCAGGCATTGAGGATGCCCTTAAGAAGGCCGTTGAAGTGGTTCAGGAACAGACAAAATAGCCCCGATCACCAAAAAAATGCAAAATAACTGTAAGAATTATAAATTTATTCTTGACGTATGGTATTTTTATGCTATAATCATAGCAGTGCGAAAAATACCCAAACAGTTGTATTATGCACAATTACACAACTGGAGGGAGGTTAGGTGTGAGCGATGTCAAACGTAATTGTTAAAGATAACGAGAGCTTAGACAGTGCTTTACGCAGATTCAAAAGAAACTGTGCAAAGGCTGGCATTCAGCAGGAAATTCGTAAGAGAGAGCATTACGAGAAGCCAAGCGTAAGACGTAAGAAAAAGTCTGAAGCTGCTCGTAAGCGTAAATACAACTAATCCGTAATCCGGATTAGCTTGTTAGGTGTAAGAGAAATCAGCTGGTTACCGTGATCCGTCACGGCGGCCAGCTGTTTTTTTCGCGTTTAAATGCACATAAGGGCGGAGTTCCGTTTTGTGGAATCATCCGCCCTCATTTTTATGATTCTATTTCCTTCAGGCTGCAGCCCGGCTCCGCCACCATGGAATAGTTGGTATGATATATAACAAAACCGGGAGCCGAACCGGCTACTTTTTTAATATTCTTCTTCTGGATATAGTCGATCTCCACCTTATCATTGTCCCGGCCTTTTGAATAGTAGGCGGCCAGGGAGCCGGCTTCCTCAAAGACACGGTCGGGAAGTTCCGCCTTTCCCTCGGACCTGACGATCACATGGGAACCGGGAATGCCTTTGGCGTGGAACCACCAGTCGTTTCCGGTGGCCAGTTTAAAGGTCAGTTCCTCATTCTGGTAGTTGTTCTTCCCCACGTAGATGTGGTAGCCGTCTGATGAGAGATAATGGAAGGGTCTGCTGGTGACCTTGGGCTTTTTATCGCTGGGCCTGCGCTTCTTTACATAACCGTACTCCATCAGTTCTTCCTTGATCTGGACCAGATCGTCCTCACCCCGCGCAATATCCAGGGAGGAGCTGATGGACTCCAGATGGTCGATCTCAGCTTTTGTCTCCAGGGTCAGGCCGGCGAGGGCTTCATAGGTCCGCTTCAGCTTGTTGTATTTGTCAAAATGCTTCTTTGCATTGTCCTTGGCTGAAAGCTGGGGATCCAGGGGGATGGTGATCTCTTCATTGGTGTAATAGTTGAGGCAGCGAAATGACGTTTCGCCTCCCACAAGCTCATAACCATAGGTGTTGAGCAGTTCTCCGTAAATTCGGTATTTTTCCTTTTTTTCCGTGTCCTTCAGCTGCTTGAGCTGCAGGTCGTATTTCTTGTAATTGCGCTCCAGCGCGGTCTGGACAATCCGGCGCAGATCTGAGGATTTCTGGCGGATCCTGGTGACCATGTCGCGGGAGGAATAGTAGTTCTCCAAAAGATTGCTGATGGAGGGGATGGTCTCCATGCGGTACTGTGCCCCCTCATAGCAGGTCAGGGGAAATGCCCCATACTCCACAGGTCCATCGGCATCATATATGATGGTCGGGGAAAAATGACCGTCACGTACATCCTCCATCACCAGGCTGAAGGTGCGGTGCAGGTGGATCATCTCAGTCTCGGTAAGCTCATTGGCGGATTGGTCTGAATCAATGGATGCCAGATGGCATATCTCCTCCGCCATGATGGGGCTGATGCCTGTAAGACGGTTGTAAAGGGCTTTTTGTACGGTCATGGGCGCGGCGCCGATAGCGCGGGCAAAATCCTGGGCAGAGATGGTGAGAGGGTCTTCCTTTGCCATGGTCTGGGGGATAAAGTAGGCCCTTCCGGGAAGGACTTCACGAACCGAACTTACCTGGGCGGACACATGCTTGATGCTGTCGATAATGGTTTGGTCTTCTTTGCAGAAAATAATGTTGCTGTGCTTTCCCATGATCTCTACGATCAGTTTTTTCCTGCAAAGGTCCCCCATTTCATCCAGGTGCTCCAGTTCAAACTGGATGATGCGTTCCAGGCCGGGCTGGCTGACCGTTACGATCCTTGCGCTGCCGATGTGCTTTCGCAGCAGCATGCAAAAGCCCGGGGCCGTCATGGGACTGGGTTTGTTCCCTGCCGTGAGATAGATCAGGGGAAGGCTTGCGCTGGCGGAAATCTGAAGCCTGTAATTCTCCTTGTTATTTTTAATGGCAATGAGCAGTTCGTCCTTTTCGGGCTGGGCGATCTTGGAGATGCGTCCTCCCTCCAGGGTGTTCTTAAACTCATGTACCAGGCTGGCTATGGTAATACCGTCAAATGCCATAAATACACACTCCTGTCAGGCCTGTTTTGGCAGGAAGGCCCGGTAAAAAAGAGCCTGTCCATGGCCATGGCCATTGATTATAAGGATATCATAAAATGGGGCATAAGAAAAGGGCAAGAATTTTTCTTACAATACACTGGTTGACTTGAATCCCCAGATGAATTATAATACTATCTAACTATGGATAAAAGCGAAAGAGAGGCACTCGTTATGTTAAAAAGCATGACTGGTTTCGGCAGGTGCGAGAATATAACCGATGAATATAAGATTTCTGTCGAAATGAAGGCCGTGAATCACAGATATCTGGATCTGAGTATTAAGATGCCAAAGAAGTTCAATTATTTTGAAGCTTCGATCAGGACCCTTCTTAAGAAATATATCCAGAGAGGAAAGGTTGACCTGTTCATCAATTACGAGGATTATACAGAGGGCAACCTGTGCCTTAAGTATAACCGGGCGCTGGCAGCTGAATATATGGACTATTTCAACAGGATGGCAGAAGAATTTGACATACAAAATGACGTCAAGGTCTCCACACTTGCCAAGTTTCCGGAGGTCTTCTCCATGGAGCAGGTTCCGGATGATGAGGAGCATCTTTGGGAGATCCTGTCCGTTGCCCTTGAGGAGGCGGCTGAAATGTTCGTCCGGTCCAGGGAAGCGGAGGGTGAGCATTTAAAGAAAGACCTGTTAGGAAAACTGGATTACATGACCGGTCTGGTGGACTACATTGAGGAGCGTTCGCCCCAGATACTTGGGGAGTACCGGGCCAAGCTGGAGTCAAAGGTGCAGGACCTGTTAAGCACAACGGCCATTGACGAGGGAAGGATTGCGGCTGAAGTTACAATCTTTGCGGATAAGATCTGCGTGGACGAGGAGACCGTTCGTCTCAGAAGTCATATTGAAAATACAAAGCAGGAACTCTTAAGCGGGGAAAGCATTGGCCGCAAGCTGGATTTCATCGCCCAGGAGATGAACCGGGAAGCCAATACCATCCTGTCTAAATCCACGGATCTCTCCATTTCGGACAAGGCAATTGCTCTGAAGACCGAGATTGAGAAAGTCAGGGAGCAGATACAGAATATTGAATAGGCTGATACCATCAGAACATTGAAAAGTCAGGGGAGTATACCATGAGCCATCAGGGAATATTAGTGGTTGTATCCGGGTTTTCCGGTGCAGGCAAGGGAACACTTATGAAGGAACTGCTGAAGCAGTATGACAACTATGCGCTGTCTGTATCAGCTACCACAAGACAGCCAAGGGAAGGCGAGAGGGATGGGGAGGATTATTTCTTTGTATCCAGGGAGCATTTCCAACAGATGATAGAGGAGAACAAACTGGTGGAGTATGCCCAGTATGTGAACCATTACTACGGGACTCCCAAGGAGTACGTTGACAAGAAGATGTCCGAGGGCAAGGACGTGATCCTGGAGATCGAGATCCAGGGCGCGCTGAAGGTGAAGAAACGCTTCCCTGACGCCCTGCTTTTGTTTGTGACACCGCCCAGCGCGGAGGAACTGCGCCGCCGCCTGGTAGGGAGAGGAACAGAGACCATAGAGGTGATCAATGCAAGGCTGCGCCGCGCGGCTGAGGAAGCGGCAGGCATGGAGGCATACGACTATCTGCTGATCAATGATGAGATCCAGCCCTGTGTGGAGCAGATGCATCAGCTGATCCAGCTTCAGCACAGCAAGACATCTTACCATCTGGATTTCCTCAGCAGGATGCGGGAGGATCTCTACCACCTGGATGACAGGTGATCAAATATAAAAACTGAAAGGGGAATGTAATATGTTACATCCATCATACACAGATTTAATTGACGTAGTAAACAGCGATATCGAGCCGGGAGAGCAGCCGGTTGTACAGAGCCGCTATTCCATCGTGATAGCAGCCTCCAGAAGGGCCAGACAGATCATCGGAGGGGAGGACCCCATGGTGGCCGGTGCGGCAGGGAAGAAGCCCTTATCCATTGCTATTGATGAACTGTATCATCAGAAGGTAAAGATCCTTCCTGAAGAGGAAGAAGTGTCAGAGGAAGATCAGGACCAGAACCAGAACGCATAAAATCATAAGCCGTCTCCTGTACAGTGCAGCAGACAGGGTCATGCCCGGTGCTGCGCTGGAGCCTGTTTGAACATCCGTTCCCCAAGTGTGACACACCTTTGGCGGAAAGAGGATTTCAGACATGCCCTAAGACAGGGATGGCTTAAATGTTTATTAGGAGTAAATTTTATATATGGAAAACATAAAATTATTTTGTGTATCCCTGGGATGCGACAAGAACCTTGTGGATACGGAGAAAATGCTGGGGCTGTTAAACGGCCTGGGCCTTACCTTTACAGATGATGAGACTGAGGCGGATGTGATCCTTGTCAATACATGCTGCTTTATCGGGGATGCCAAGGAGGAGAGCGTCAACACGATCCTGGAAATGGCCCGGTACAGGGAGGAGGGGCGGTGCAGGGCGCTGATCGTGGCGGGCTGCCTGGCTCAGAGATATAAGCAGGAGATCCTTGACGAGATACCGGAGGTGGACGCCATTTTGGGAACCACTTCCTATGAGGAGATAGCCAAAGTGCTGGAGCAGGTCCTGGAAGGGGAAGATAATACTCATATTGCCTGTTTCCATGGACTGGAGGAACTGCCTGACGCCAAGGCCAAGCGCGTGGTGACCACCGGAGGATATTATGCATTTTTAAAGATTTCTGAAGGATGTGATAAGCGCTGCACCTACTGCATCATCCCTTATCTCAGAGGACCTTACCGCAGCGTACCCATAGAAGAACTGGTGGAGGAGGCATCCCAGCTGGCCAGGGACGGGGTAAAGGAACTGATCCTGGTGGCCCAGGAGACAACTCTATACGGAAAGGATATCTATGGTGAGAAATCCCTTCCAAGGCTTCTCCATGAGCTTGGAAAGATCCCGGGCATCCAGTGGATCCGGATCCAGTACTGTTATCCGGAGGAAATTACGGACGAGCTGATCGAGGCCATACGGACCGAGGAAAAGGTGTGCCATTACCTGGATATCCCCATCCAGCATGCCAGCGACCGGATCTTAAAGCGCATGGGCCGCAAGACCAACCGGGCAGAGCTGACCGAGCGGATAGGCAGCCTTCGCCGTGCCGTGCCGGATATCGCTCTCAGGACCACCCTGATCTCCGGGTTCCCGGGAGAGACGGAGAGCGACCATGAGGAACTGATGGACTTTGTCAATGAGATGGAGTTTGAGCGTTTGGGTGTATTTACCTACTCCGCAGAGGAGGATACGCCAGCCTATTCCTATCCGGACCAGGTGCCTCAGGAGCTGAAGGAGGAGCGCAGGGGCGAACTGATGGAACTGCAGCAGGACATTGCCTTTGAGCACTGTGAAAATATGGTGGGGCAGGTGCTGACGGTCCTGATCGAGGGCAAAGTGGTGGATGAGCCGGTCTATGTGGGAAGGACTTACATGGATGCACCTAATGTGGACGGAATGATATTTGTGAGTACAGATACGGTTTCCCGGTCCGGTCAGGCGGGAAACGGTGTGGAACTGATGTCCGGCGACTTTGTAAGGGTAAAGGTGACAGGAGCCGCTGAATATGATCTGATAGGAGAGGTGTATGATGAATCTGCCCAATAAACTGACGATTATAAGAGTGTGTATGATTCCTTTTTTTGTAGCCGCATTGCTGTTTGACCATGGCGATAACTATACCATGCGTATTGTAGCAAATGTCCTGTTTATTGTAGCCAGTCTTACGGACCTGTTTGACGGCAAGATTGCCAGGAAATACAATCTGGTGACTAATTTCGGCAAATTCATGGACCCTTTGGCAGATAAACTGCTGGTCTGTTCCGCCCTGATCTGCCTTATTGAGCTGGGACAGCTTCCGGCCTGGGTCGTGATCATTATCATCAGCCGTGAGTTCATTATCAGCGGGTTCCGTCTGGTGGCCGCGGATAACGGGGTGGTCATAGCTGCCAGCTACTGGGGGAAGTTTAAGACTACCTTTCAGATGATCGCTGTTATCCTGCTTATTTTTAATATCCCTGCCCTGGGCATGGTGACCAATATCACTGTGGTCATAGCCGTGGCCCTGACCATCATTTCACTGGTGGATTATGTGGCAAAGAATTATAAGATCCTTACAGAGGGGGGCATGTAGGATGACGGTAGAGCTGATTTCCGTGGGTACGGAACTGCTGATGGGCAATATTGTGAACAGTAATACCCAGTTTCTGGCAGAAAAATGTGCCATGCTTGGTCTGGACATGTATTACCAGGTGACGGTGGGAGATAATTACGGACGTATGAAGGAGGTTGTCAAGACAGCCCTGGGGCGTTCCGACATCATCATACTTACAGGCGGACTGGGCCCCACGGAGGATGATCTGACCAAGGAAGTGTGCGCAGATGTCATGGGCATGGAACTGGTGGAGGATCTTCATACCAGAAAACATCTTGAAGCATTTTTTGAACATAACATATACAGGGAAATACCGGATAACAACTGGAAGATGGCCACCGTGCCCTCCGGCGCCCTGGTGCTGGACAACGGCAACGGCATGGCGCCGGGACTGATACTGGAAAAGGACGGCAAGGCCGCCATCCTCCTTCCCGGACCGCCGGGAGAACTGTACCCCATGTTTGAACAGCAGGTATTTCCATGGCTGTCCGGGCGCCAGCAGTCTGTTCTGGTATCCAGGATGGTAAAAATATGCGGGTGCGGGGAGAGCCAGGTGGAGGAAAGGATTCTGGACCTGATCGACAGTCAGACGAATCCTACCATTGCAACTTATGCCAAGACGGCGGAGGTACACCTGCGCATCACTGCCAGGGGCGCCACGGAGGAAGAGGCCGGCCGGCTGATTGAGCCTGTGCTGGAGGAAGTCAAGGACAGGTTTAAAGAAAAGATCTACACCACGGATGAACACGTGAACCTGGAGACAGCGGTGGTGGAACTCCTTAAGAAACACCGCCTTACCATTTCCACGGCTGAATCATGCACAGGGGGAATGGTGGCTGCAAAGCTGGTAAACGTATCCGGAGTTTCCCAAGTATTTATGCAGGGAATGGTCACCTACTCCAATGAAGCCAAGATGGGACTGCTGGGAGTGAAGGAGGACACGCTGAGAACTTACGGAGCGGTCAGCGAAGAGACCGCAAAGGAGATGGCCTCAGGGGGCGCTGCCGCCAGCGGCACTGATGTGTGTGTTGCCATCACCGGCCTTGCAGGCCCTGAGGGAGGCACGGACAGGAAACCGGTGGGCCTGGTATATATGGCATGCTGCATACAGGGAAATGTGGCTGTGAGGGAATATCATTTTAAGGGCAACAGGGATAAGATACGGGAACAATCCATGATGAAAGCCCTGGACCTGGTGCGCCTGTGCATACTGGATCATGAGGCATCCAGATAATATAAATCACGGAGGCGTTTGAATTTTGGAATCAAGAAGAATCAAAAGACAGCTGTCAGCGGCCTGCAATTACTCCTATACGCGGCTGGCCCTGAATTATTATATGTACTACGAGACATCGCTTGAGGATTCGCTGTTAGGCGGCCGGCTGGCTCCTCTGGGGACTTGTTTTCATGCTCTTTTAAAGGGGTTCCTGGATGGAAACCATGATGTGGACCGCCTGGAGGAACTGAGAAACCGGGTGACCTGCGAGATGGAGGCGGCCACGGCATATACGGATGTATTCCAGGCATATGAATATGTGCTGAACCGTCTGGAAGGCCGTTATGCGCCCCAGCTTCTGGGAGCGGAGGCAGGGGCAGCCCATGAGGATGATATGACGCAGCGCATCATGGACTATATCACGGAAACGGATGAGGCCATGACCATCAATGAACGGATCCGCCTTGTTTTGGGCCAGCTTCCTGTGCGCATGACAAAGCATAAGTTTTTTTCCCTGGTGGAGGAAGGCATGTCCGTCTATAAAGGGGGAAGCAGGGAGGGCTTAAAGGATATGATCTATATCCTGCGCTCCGAGGCATTGTTAAATACCCCAAAGGACATGGTGACCGGGTATGAACAGCTCCACTCCATTTTGGAGGAATTTAAGGGGGCCGACTACAAGGGGATGGAGCCGGAACAGTTCCGCCATCTCACCCAGCAGATGACGGACGCGGGCAGAATCCTGATGGAGGACACTGCCCGGCTTATGCTGCTTATGGAATTGGTAAATGACCTGTATGTGCTTCTTATATCCAGGGACTGCGCCATGATGGAGGTATCCGAGGAGCAGCGCCTGAACGCCATACTTTCCACTGTTCTTTCTCTGTTTGAGGAGGGAAAGAACCAGCCGATCCCGGAAACCGTGACGGACAGCCTGCCACATCTTGAGGGAAAGCAGGAAACATATTTTGAGCAGTGGATGCAGGACGGACTTTGCGCCCGGGAACTGCAGGAGATGAAAAAGCAGGAAGGGGATGCAAAAAAACTGTACCAGGTGGAGCTGCTTTTGTCAGGCAGTTCCTTTATGTCCCTGAATCCCTCCGGGCCGGAGGCGGATCAAACCGTGGACAGCGCTGTGCTCAAAGGGGAATTGGATCTCCTTTTTGAGGAACTGGCACGTTCCTTTGAAGGCCAGCCTAAAGTGCTGGTCCGGGCCATTATGGCCAAGGTCCTTTCCTGCCTTCCTGTTTTCTTTGAATCTCTGGATGAGGTGCGGGAATATGTAAAAAACAGTCTTGTAAGCTGTACGGATGAAATGGAGAAAGCCGTTACCATGAAGCTGATCGGCGATATGATGGAAGAGTAAAAAACTGTGGTCTGATGGATGAAACGCAGTAAGGCAGGGAGTGGATTTATGCGCTGGTGGAAGCATTTGTATATGGGGGACAGGGCCATGAAAAACAGGCCTAATGTCCTTAGAGGGATCCGGGAGGGAAAGGTAATGCCGGACACTTATGTGATTACTCTTCCTGAGAGTGGGAATCATATACTTGACATACGTCCTGTGCTGCTTTTGAAAAAGGAGGAGCGGGAGGAGGATAAGTTTCTGGTCCTGGGGGTGGCCAGCGGATACGGTGAAGCGGCTGAGGTGGTGCGTACCATGGTGGACGATATGTTCCGTCTCACAGGGACCTTTGACTGGAATGCCTTTATGCGCTGCCTGGACGATGGGGACGGGAAGGCTGCGTCCGGGGAAAGTGCTCATTGCGAGGAGGCACAATGATTCATATTCTGCTTATGATATTGAAAATAATCGGAATCATCCTGCTGGTGATCCTGGGGCTCCTGCTCTTTGTCCTGCTGGTGGTTTTGTTTGTCCCGGTGCGCTATAAGCTGGAGGGCGCCTGGCATGGAAAGCCGGAGGGCGTGCTGAGAGCCGGCTGGTTTCTGCATATCCTGTCATTTCGGGCCCTTTACACAAGAGAGGGCGGTCTTAAGATGATCTTTAAGGTCTTTGGCTTTGACCTGCTGAAAGAGCGGAAACGCGGCGTGGCAGAAGCAGTGGAGCATGGCGCAGAGGATTTGATGGGGGACGAGGAACAGAGCCTGTATGACGAACTCCAGGAGGATGAGGCCAGATACAGGAAAGCGGCCCGGGAGAGGGCTTCCAAACCATCGGACAGTCCGGACGGAACAGAACTTGGGGATGGATCTTCTGGGGCTATCTCCAGTGGGGACGGTCATAAAGGGGATGACACGTCAGGGAATGACACGCCGGGGGATGATGTGACAAAAGACACACCGACCCGGGATCAGTCAGGCGGGATCTTTGGTAAACTCCGGTCATTGCAGGAGCGCATAGCAGCCGGGATAAAGGGCTTGTGGGAGAAACTTAAGTTTTCTTTTGCCGGATTTTGTGGTAAGCTAAAAGGGATACAGGCCTTTGTACAGGATAAAAAACAGTGGTTGGAGGATGAAAAGAACCAGGCATCCATCAAACTTCTTTTTAGGCAGACCAGACGTCTTATAGCCCATATATGGCCGGTAAAAGGAAAGGGAACCCTTACCTTTGGCTTCGATGACCCGTATACCACAGGCCAGGTGCTTCAGGCAGTGAGCCTGATCTACCCTTTTTACCATAAGCAGCTGACCGTGCGCCCTGTGTTTGATGAAAAAGTACTGGATGCAGAGGGAAGCTTCAGGGGACGGATACGGCTGGCCGTGGTTTTGTGGCTGGCGTTTCAGGTTTATCTGGATAAACATACCCGCAGGATGATCCGCGGTTTTATAAAATAAAAGAGAAGAGGACATACTATGGCAGAGAATCAGTTCACATCTACAATAGAGACATTATTCAAGGGCATGGACCAGTTTGTCACCACAAAGACCGTGGTGGGGGAACCTGTGCAGGTTGGAGAGACCATTATTGTCCCACTCATTGACGTAACCTGCGGAATGGCGGCCGGAGCATTTGCGGAAGGAAGCAAGCAGAAGCAAAAGGGCGGCGGCGGTATGAGCGCCAAGATGAGTCCAAGCGCCGTGCTGGTGATCCAGAACGGGGTCACTAAGCTGGTAAATGTAAAGAACCAGGATGCCATCACCAAGGTGATCGATATGGCTCCTGATTTTATCAATAAGTTTATGGGCGGCAAACCGGTTGTGTCGGAGGAGACCGTGCAGGCGGCTAAGGATACGGCTGCTGCCTATGACACCGGAAAGACCGAGCATGTGGATCTATAGGATGGGCGTAAACAGGCGCAGCGTGGCAGGTTAAGTGTCACGCTGTTTTTTGGTCTGCAGCCATGAGAGGGAGAAAAGTTGGTCAAAGTGGTCAAAGTTTGCAGACACCCTCTTGCCATTCGTTTACAATTGGGCGAAGGAGCCTTATGCTGACGCCGGGCTGCCGCATTGAACTGGATACCTCGGAAAAGAACCTGCTGGCAGCCTCTGTGGCAGCTCACGGTCTGTAAATACAACAAGTCAGGAAAAGGAGGATAAAATAATAATGCAGAGGATCGAAACCGTTACCATTATCGGACTGGGAAGAACCGCCAGGGCCGCTGCTGCCTATCTTATGGACAAAGGAGTACATGTAACCATGTGGGGGCGCAGCAGGGACCGTGTAAATGAAATCCGGGAGCATGGGATGGAAATCACAGGCTGCTGCATGGGACACTACTGCCCGGAAACAACAGATGACCTGGCGCAGGGGCTGGAGCATGCACAGCTGGTCCTTGTTATGACCCTGGCGTCAGGGCACCGTGACGTGGCCCGGCAGATGAAGGGATGCCTGCGGCCGGGACAGGACATATTGATATTTAACGGGAACTGGGGAGCCTACGAATTCTATCAGGAACTGGGAAATGTATGGAAATCCCATCAGATCACCATTGGGGAAACGGGCAGCATGCTTTTTCTGGCAGACTATGCTGAGGGGGCATGCCATGTTAAAAGCATCAAGAAAGAGATCGGTGCTGCCGCGGTTCCTGCATCTGAGACCTCTGCAATGTGCGGCAGGCTTAAGCAGCTGTTTCCCCAGCTTGTGCCGGAAGAAAATGTGATCAGCACGTCCATCAATTCTTCCAATCCGGTTATGCACGTTCCCGTCACCCTGTTTAATATCACAAGGATGGAAAATGGGGAGGACTATTCCTTTTACGGTGACGCTGCCACCAAAAAGGTTCTGGGGGTAGTGGAAAAGGCGGACAGGGAACGCTGTGATGTGGCCCGGGCAGCAGGAGTGAAACCCAAAAGCTGCCTGGAGATCATTAACAGCTTTTGGCCGAACAAGTACGATACACTGTTTGAGGCAATCAAGAATAACCAGGCATACGTATCAGGCAAAGGACCAAGGTCCATAAAACACAGATACCTGGAAGAGGATATTCCTTTTGGGATTGCGCCCATTGCCCGTCTGGGGCGGATGTTTGGGGTGGCAACCCCATGTATTGATGTGCTGCTGGATGCTTTTGGGGTTTTGCTGGATGTGGATGCTGCCAAAGATGCGCCCTGCTTCTCGGCAGGAATTTTGCAGGAACTGTCAAAGGATTGATGGTAATGAATCCTGAAATTCTGCATATGATGAAGTATAGCTTGTTGCAGAATGGGGGATATGATTAGATATGAAAAGAATATGCGGACTTATGCTGTTCTGCTTCGGACTGGGGATGGCAGTTCTGCTCTTTATTCCGGAGACAATCTTTACCTTCCTGTTCGTTATCGGCTGTCTTGTATTGGGATATAATCTTTTTTGCTGTTGATAGAGCGAATCGAAGAGGAATAAAAAGAAGAACATGGAGCCATCAGGCTGCTGGAGGACAGCGGCCCGGTGGCTCTTTAGGATGTTTTGATTGAAATAAAATAAAACAAAAAAGAAGACATTGCCAAAGCTGTCATAAGCTTCGCAATGTCTTCATCCGTGACTTGAATTCTGTTTCATTAAGCTCTTTCTACAAGGCCGGAACGTAAGCAGGAAGTACATACGTACATTCTCTGGGTCCCACCGTTTACCTTGACTTTAACAGACTTAACGTTCGCTTTCCACATCTTGTTGGATCTTCTATGGGAATGGCTCACTTTGTTACCGAAATGAGCTGCCTTTTCACAGATTACACACTTAGCCATACTATTGCACCTCCTTAGCACGTTACTTGGATTCTTATGTTTTAGAAAAATCCACAACAAATGTATGATACCAGAATCTGATAAAATTTGCAAGTGAAAAAACAAAAATTTATTTCTTTTTTTCAGAAAATAGTGTATACTGTCTCTAGTAAAGGAATCTTCGCAATACAAATGCCTAAAAAACCGGCTGAGTATGGCGGGGTACTTTCGCATATAAACGTCCAAAGAACAGACGCTTATATGCTCAATGTAAAGATTGGAGGCATGTGTATGAAGGGAAGAATCAGCAATAAGATGGGTGAAATACAGATCAACCCGGACGTGATTGCTTTATATGCAGGAACCATCGCGGTAGAGTGTTTTGGCATTGTCGGTATGGCGGCAGTCAGCATGAAAGACGGGCTGGTCAAACTGTTGAAAAGAGAGAGCCTGACTCATGGTATAAATGTGGTTATTAATGATAACAGGATATCCTTTGATTTTCATGTAATCGTATCCTATGGGGTCAGCATATCCGCAGTATCTGACAACTTAATCGAAAGCGTGAAATATAGAGTAGAAGAATTCACCGGCATGGAGGTTGAGAAGATCAACATCTTTGTGGAAGGTGTGAGAGTGATTGATTAGGAGGAAGTAACTTGTGGGTATAAGTACGATTGATGCCGGAATGCTAAAGAACGCGTTCCTGGCAGGAGCAAAGGGCCTGGAGGCTAAGAAAGACTGGATCAATGAACTGAATGTATTCCCTGTCCCTGACGGGGATACGGGAACTAATATGACACTTACGATCATGGCGGCAGCCAGGGAAGTGGCGGAGCTTGATAATCCCACCATGGACCAGCTTGCAAAGGCTATTTCATCCGGATCACTGAGGGGGGCAAGAGGTAACTCAGGCGTTATCCTGTCTCAGCTCCTTAGAGGATTTACAAAGGAGATCAAATCAGTCACGGAGATAGATACCACCACCCTGGCCAATGCTATGGTGAGAGGCACGGAGACAGCGTATAAGGCTGTTATGAAGCCAAAAGAGGGTACGATCCTGACGGTTGCCAAAGGCATGTCGGATAAGGCCCTGGAGATGGCTTCCCAGACAGATGATATAGAAGAATTTGCAAGGGTGATCATCGAACACGGTGACTACGTACTGAGCCAGACTCCGGAGATGCTCCCTGTACTAAAGCAGGCGGGCGTGGTGGATTCCGGCGGCCAGGGCCTGATGCAGGTGGTAAAGGGTGCAGTGGACGGCCTTTTGGGAAAGACGGTGGACCTGTCGCTGAATACGGAACCGGAACAGAGAGAAGAACCCCCCCGGGCAGCAGCGTCCAGATCAGACATTGATACTGCTGATATCAAGTTTGGGTACTGCACGGAATTTATCATTAACCTGGAAAAGGAATACTCGGATCAGGATGAGACTGAATTGAAAGCATACCTGGAATCCATCGGGGATTCCCTGGTGGTGGTGTCGGATGACGAGATCGTAAAGGTTCATGTGCACACCAACCATCCGGGCCTTGCTTTTGAGAAGGCATTGACCTTTGGTTCCCTGTCCCGCATGAAGGTTGATAATATGAGGGAGGAGCACCAGGAACGGGTCATCAAGGATTCTGAGAGGATGGCCAGGGAGCAGGCTGCGCAGAATCTGGCAGACACACAGGCGGAGCCGGAAGAACGCAAAGAGTACGGTTTTATCGCAGTGTCCAGCGGTGACGGGCTCAGCGAGATCTTTAAGGGAATCGGGGCCGACTACCTGATTGAGGGCGGCCAGACCATGAATCCCAGCACCGAGGATATGCTCAATGCCATTGACAAGGTGAATGCTGAGAATATTTTTATCCTTCCAAATAATAAGAACATTATTATGGCGGCCCAGCAGGCCAGGGATCTGACAGAAGATAAGAACATCATTGTCATCCCTTCCAGGACCGTGCCACAGGGGATCACCGCACTGGTGAACTTTATGCCGGACCTGTCGGCAGAGGAAAACCTGAACAATATGACTGAGGAAATGCTCAATGTAAAAACAGCCCAGATCACCTATGCGGTGCGTACCACTAAGATAGACGGCATGGACATAGAAGAAGGGGACATCATGGCCATTGGGGACCAGGGTATGCTGGCGGCAGGAAAGTCGGTTGAGAGCGTTGCAATGGATGCGCTGGACGCCATGCTGGATCAGGATTCCGAACTGGTTACCGTGTATTACGGATGTGATGTGCCTCAAAACGCGGCAGAAAGCCTGATACACCGGGCGGCACAGCTGTATCCTGATAAGGAGATCGAACTCCAGTACGGAGGTCAGCCTATCTATTATTATATGATTTCTGCCGAGTAGGCAGGGGTCTGCAGACAAAAGAGATTGAGGGAGAACATAAGACATGGCGCGATGGGTTCGGGATGAGAGATTGAATCAGCCTCAGGAATTTGTCCAATTTCTGATGGAAGATTATTTGAATAAGAATGGTTTTAAAAAGAAGACCCATAAAGGTGAAGAGGTGTGGCAGGAGGGGGATGGATTCCTGCTCTCGGCCCGCTTTATACGATATGAGTATTCCGGCGGCAGCCTGCACCTGGAGGCATGGATCGGAAAGCACAGGGAGAACCCGCTTAAGGGCTTTATGGGAGCCCTGCCCAAAAAGATGTTCAGGGAAAGCCTGGAAGAACTCATAAGCCTTCTCCACCAGCCCCTTCCTCAGGGACAGGAGCAGCCGGGGGACCATGTGGTCACCGTAACGGTGGTGGACCACGGAAAATATGCAGTGCCATCCATGGTCCTGTCCATACTGGGAATCGTGATGGGGCTCTTGGTGCCTATTCTGGGGATTCTGTTTGGCGGCCTGGGCATTTCCTTTGGCCAGAAAGCCAGGAATTCTTCCAAGAATAACATTGCCAGGGCAGCTGTGATACTTGGCACTATTGCCATGGTAATAGCCCTTGTGGTCTATATCATTGGTTTGGTAATGGTATTATTCGCTTATGCAATTTAAAAATAAAGGAGAGATGACGTATGAATGAAGAAATGATGAACCGGTCTTATGAAGTACAGGTAGAAGGAGAATCCCTGGGACATTACACTGCTAAAACCTTTGGCTGGATGTTTGCGGGCCTTCTGATCACGTTTGTGGTAGCCGTGGGGGGATATATGACAAGGGCCATCGCTTATGTGTATGCGATCCCTTACTGGCATTATATCCTGCTGGCTGCAGAGCTGGGCGTAGTGATATTCCTTTCAGCCAGGATCGAGAAGATGTCCGTTGGCATGGCCAGAGCCCTGTTCTTCCTGTATGCGGCTCTTAACGGAATCGTATTCTGTGCGTACCTGATCGTATTTGACCTGACCATTCTGTGGACCGTGTTTGGTATCACATCTGTATTTTTCGGGATCATGGCATTGATCGGCTGGTTTGGCAATATCAACTTTGCAAAGATCCGTCCGTTTATGATGGGCGGTCTGATCTTCCTGGTGTTCTTCTGGCTGCTGGCCATGTTTATTGACCTCAGCGCCTTTGAGACAACGGTATCCATGATCGGGATTTTCCTGTTCCTGATCTTTACGGCATATGACACCAAGAAGATCCAGGCATACCATGCATATTACGGCCAGGTGCCGGAGATGGCTGCCAAAGCATCCATTTTCGCAGCGCTTCAGCTGTATTTGGATTTCATCAACCTGTTTATCTATCTGCTGCGCGTGTTGGGACGCAGAAAGAGCTGATGGTTCTTTGAAACGGACTCGGATCAGGAGATTCAGACAGGCGGTAAGAAAAGATCATACATGACATCACCGCGATGTAGGCAGCTGCTGTGCCCTTTAGAGGATACGGCAGCTGCTTTTTACTTGACGGAAATTGGTTTGCGGCCGTATGGATAAAAGACCATACTGATGGGAGATAACATGGAAAGCGATAACATTGAGAGAGACAACTATATACTGGGAATGGATATAGGCGGAACTAAATCAGCAGTCCTTCTGGCAAGGACTGGCAGAAAGAAAACGGATGGAATTGAGTTTTTGGAGCGGTGCGCGGTTCCCACAAAGGGAAGCTGGCAAGAGGTACTGGGTATCCTTGCCCTGCGTGGAGGGGAGATGGTGAAACGCCACGGCATCCTGCCGGACGATTGTGTGATCGGTATTTCCTGCGGCGGTCCGTTGGACAGCGGCAGTGGAGTGATACTTTCTCCGCCAAATCTTCCGGGCTGGGATGAGGTTCCCATCACGGAATACATGGAACAAAAACTGGGAATGCCGGCAAGGCTTAAGAATGATGCAGATGCGTGCGCACTGGCCGAGTGGAGATACGGGGCGGGACAGGGCTGCCGCCATATGATATTCCTGACCTTTGGAACAGGGCTGGGGGCTGGGCTGATCCTAAACGGCAGGCTGTACCAGGGGGCCTGCGGCATGGCTGGGGAAGCAGGGCATATCCGGCTGGATCAGGATGGACCGGTGGGGTATGGGAAAGCGGGAAGCTTTGAAGGGTTTTGCAGCGGCGGAGGAATCGCGCAGCTGGCGAGACGAATGGCTGCTGAAGCCCTTAAAGAGGGGAAAAACGTGTCTTATTCAGGGAAAAAGGGGCTGGATTTCATTACGGCAAAGGATGTGGCAGAGGCGGCGGAGTGCGGCATGGAGGATGCCCTTCAGGTCTATGGATGTTCAGGAAGATACTTTGGCCGCGGCCTTGCAGTCCTCATTGATATCCTTAACCCGGAGCGGATTGTGGTGGGGAGCATATTTGCCAGGTCAGGGAAGCTGATGAGAGAGGAGATGGAAAAGGAACTTAGAAAGGAAGCCTTACCTGAGTCCCTTGCCGCCTGTACCATTGTGCCCGCTGCGCTGGGGGATCGGATTGGGGATTATGGGGCAGTGGTGGCAGCATTGGAATGATAGTTCCAGCCAAGGGTGACACACAGCTGCCGGAAAGCAATTTTCAAACACACTCTAGTCAAAATCAGGAAAAGATTGTATAATGCAAGAATCGAGTATTGTTTATGAAAGGGGAGCACATATGTTAATTGGAGCATTGGAAGCAGGCGGAACAAAGATGGTGTGTGCCATTGGAACGGAAGACGGGACCATACTGGAGCAGATTTCCATTCCCACCACCACACCTGAGGAGACGATTCCAAAACTAATTGAATATTTTAAGGATAAAGAGATCGCAGCATTGGGCGTGGGCGCATTTGGACCAGTGGATGTGAATACAAAATCGGAAACCTTTGGTTATATTCTGGACACGCCCAAGCTGGCATGGCGCCATAAGGACCTGATCGGCGGCCTGAGGGATGCGCTGAAGGTACCGGTGGGGCTGGATACGGATGTGAATGGATCCTGCCTGGGAGAAGTGACCTATGGATGCGCCAAAGGGCTGGACAGCGTGATCTATATTACCATAGGAACCGGTGTTGGTGTGGGCGCCTGGGTAAACGGAGGCCTTCTCCACGGTATGCTGCACCCCGAGGGCGGACATGTTTTTCTGGTACGCCATCCTGAGGATCCGGAGGGAGGCATCTGCCCGTATCACAAGAACTGTCTGGAGGGCTTTGCAAGCGGTCCCTCCATTGAAAAAAGATGGGGCAAAAAGGCAGTGGACCTGGTGGACAATAAGGAGGCCTGGGAGCTGGAGAGTTACTATATTGCCCAGTCTCTGGTGGACTACATCCTTTTACTTTCACCCCAGAAGATCATATTGGGCGGAGGTGTCATGCATCAGATGCAGCTGTTCCCCATGATCCGGGAAAAGGTGCTGGAGCAGCTGAACGGTTATATTAACACAAAGGAACTGCAGGACATGGAGAATTATATTGTTCCGGCCAGCCTGAATGATGACCAGGGTATTATGGGATGCATCAAGCTGGGGCTGAATGCCCTGGAGGCTTCACGCTAAGGTTACTTCAGGAGGTTTATGGATTAAATGTTAAACTCACAGCCGATCCACTCATTAAAGGGGATTGGCGAAAAGACAGGAAAATTATTTGAAAAGCTGGGCATTTTCACCATTGATGATCTGCTTACCTACTACCCAAGGGCTTATGACGCCTATGAAGCGCCGGTCCCCATTGGCCAGCTGAAGGAACAGACCGTAATGGCGGTGGAATCGGTATTGGTCAAAAGCGCGGACCTGCTGCGCCTGAACCATATGCAGATCGTGTCGGTGCAGCTCAGGGACCTGACCGGCTCCCTGCAGGTGACCTGGTTTAATATGCCCTATATGCGGGCTAACCTGAAGTCCGGGGAAACATATGTATTCCGGGGCAGGGTGGTAAAGAAGCGGGGACGCCTGGTCATGGAACAGCCCGAGGTGTTTTCGCCTGAGGCATATGAGGCAGTGGTCCACTCCATGCAGCCGGTATACGGGCAGACCAGGGGACTGAGCAATAAAACCATTGTCAGGGCCGAGCAGCAGGCCCTTGAAGTAAGGAAGATGGAGCGGGAGTATATGCCTGCCGGGCTCAGAAGAAAATATGAGCTTGCGGAAATTAATTATGCCCTGGAGCATATCCATTTTCCTGCGGACCAGACAGAACTTTTATTTGCCAGGAAGCGCCTGGTGTTTGATGAATTCTTTATGTTCCTGGTGGGAGTCAGAAGACTGAAGGAACACAGGGAGGACAAGCGTTCCGCCTATACCATGGAGCGGGCAAGGGAGGTAAGTGGCCTGAAGGCCAAACTTCCCTACGCTCTGACCGGCGCTCAGGAGCGCGCCCTGGAGGAAGTGTATAGGGATATGGAGAGCGGCCTTGTCATGAACCGCCTGATTCAGGGGGATGTTGGTTCCGGTAAGACCATTATCGCCATTCTGGCCCTTTTGCAGGCTGCATATAATGGATACCAGGGCGCCCTTATGGTACCCACGGAAGTGCTGGCCAGGCAGCATCTGGAATCCATGACCGCGCTGTTTGAGGAACAGGGCATTTCTAAGGTTCCCGTGTTGGTAACAGGATCCATGACAGCAAAGGAAAAACGTCTGGCCTATGAAAAGATAGCAAACCATGAGGCGGATATTATCATCGGAACCCATGCGCTGATACAGGAAAAGGTGATCTATGACAATCTGGCCCTTGTGATCACGGATGAGCAGCACAGGTTTGGAGTGGGACAGCGGGAAATGCTAAGCGGCAAAGGAAATGAACCCCATGTGCTGGTTATGAGCGCCACACCGATCCCCAGAACCCTGGCTATTATCATCTACGGTGATCTGGACATATCTGTGATTGATGAACTTCCGGCCGGCCGCCAATCCATTAAAAACTGTGTGGTGGACGCAGGATACCGCCCCAAGGCATATTCCTTTATCCAGAAACAGGTGGAGGAGGGCCATCAGGCTTATGTGATCTGTCCCATGGTGGAGGCCAGCGAGATGATCGAGGCGGAGAATGTGCTGGACTATGCGAAGACTCTGAGAAAAGAACTGCCTCCTTCCATTGTGGTGGAGCATCTTCACGGCAAGATGAAGGCAAAGGAAAAAAATGCGGTCATGGAACGGTTTGCGGCAGGAGAGATCCATGTGCTGGTCTCCACCACCGTCATTGAGGTGGGGGTAAATGTTCCCAATGCAACGGTTATGATGATTGAAAATGCGGAACGCTTTGGTCTTGCCCAGCTTCATCAGCTGAGAGGCCGGGTGGGGCGCGGCAAGGCACAGTCCTACTGTATCATGGTGAACTGCTCCCATGATGAAAGCACCGGGGAGCGTCTGGATATATTGAACCGATCCAATGATGGGTTTTATATCGCATCGGAAGATTTAAAGCTTCGTGGACCGGGCGATATATTCGGCATGAGGCAGAGCGGTGATATGGAATTTAAGCTGGCGGATATTTTTACAGATGCCAATATACTGAAAAGGGTTTCGGAGGAAGTGAATGACCTGCTGGATGCAGATCCGCTCCTGGAACTGGATGAGCACAGGGAATTGAAACGGAAAATAGAGGATTACCTGGGCGCCAATTATGAAAAACTGAACCTTTAATATATATGCAAACGCTGTGAAAGGAGAGTTACAAAATGAATGAGACAATGAATACCATACTTACCAGGAGAAGCACAAGGAAATTCTTAAACAAACCCATTCCGGATGAAGACCTGCAGCAGGTGATCCAGGCAGCCCTGCATGCGCCCAGCGGCATGGGAAAGCAGACCTGGCAGTTCACGGTGGTCAAAAACAGGGAAAAGATCCAGGAACTGGCTTCAGTGATCAGGACAGTCCTTAACCGGGAAGGTTATGATATGTACCAGCCGGAAGTTCTTGTGATTCCGTCCAATGACAGGGAGAGCCCGTTTGGAAGGGAAGATAATGCGTGTGCGATGGAAAATATTTTCCTGGCAGCCCATTCCATGGGAATCGGTTCTGTATGGATCAACCAGCTGCAGGGAATCTGTGATGACCCCGCTGTACGCCAGGTGCTTTCATCCCTTGGCATTCCCCAGGGCCATGTGGTTTATGGAATGGCAGCTCTTGGATATGCGGATGATGAGAAGGCGGAGAAAGAGCGGATTGGCAGGGTTGTGATCGTAGAATAAAAGATTTTAGAAAATACAAAGTACAAGGTCCGAAAAGACCTCGCCAAGCCTGGCATGATTCGCACGTAAGCGGCCGGACTGCGGCCGCTTACGTGCTCGTATCAATGAAAATCCCCAGACCATGTGAAAACATAGCCTGGGGATCTTCTGCTGTTGTCAGCAATGAAGAGAACTTATTTCACAAACCCTTCAGTATCGGAGGATTTATTTACCTGCCAGCTGACGCTCGTAAGACTCGATCATCTTCTTAACCATATAGCCGCCTACGGAACCATTCTGTGCAGAAGTCAGGTTGCCGTTGTATCCGTTGGTTAACGGTACGCCGATTTCGTTAGCAACCTCCATCTTGAATTTGTCCATTGCTTCCTTTGCTTCTGGTACGTTTGTTCTGTTAGAATTGTTAGACATAATAAAACGCCTCCTTGTAATTTATTTGCCATGACTTTGTTTGAGTTGTTCATGGCTTGTTTTGTGCTACAATCCTATTATGTGATGATTCAGAAATAATACACTAGAAGGTTTTTCGTAATTTGTTAAAAAATGGGAGTCAATTAAAATTAAATATGAAGTCCTTCTTATTATGGTTGAAGGCTCATGTAAATATAAGACAGGTTCGGAAAGCAGCGCGGTAAATGTGCGTGGAAAGGAATGCAGAGTACAAAACGAGTGAACAATGTTCATTGCAAGCGGTGGACAAAGTGTTATCCTTAGGGAGAAATGACAGGCGGAAATCCACAGCTATCTATATAGAAGAGAGGGAGTTTACAATGGAGAGAAAAACAGCCAGGGTATCGAAGGAACCGGAGGTGAGAAGGCAGGAGATATTGGATACGGCCATGAAGGTTTTTATGGAAAAAGGGTATGAGGCAGCTACCATGAGAGATATTGCGGCGGCTATGAATGTGGTGCCGGGATTGTGCTACCGGTATTTTGAGTCCAAACACGTTTTATATGACACGGTGGTCGAGCAGTATGTAAAAGAGATCACTCTGCCCATGATCCGTGCGCTGGAAGAGGACCAAGGCAAAACGGAAGAATCCCTGGAGCAGTTCCTGGACAGCTTGGAGCAGTTATTCCTTGGCATGGACGGCAGGGAACGGTATCATCATTTTTTTCATAAAAAGGAAAACCGCCACCTTCAGATGCTGCTGTCCATCCGGCTGTGCGAGGCCATATGCCCATATCTGGAAAGCAGGCTTGGGAGAATGAGGGACAAAGGAATGGTGAAAGTGGAGAATCTATCCCTGACCGCGTCCTATCTGCTGTTCGGTGCAGCACCGGTTATTGAAAACGATGGGTTTTCATCTCGGGAAAAAGTGGCTTGTATTAGGCGAATATATGCAAAAGTCCTGAACCCATAAGAGAGAGTCTTGTGGAGTCATAGTTTTTATTGTCACAGACCCCGCCAAGGCGGGATTTCTTTCAAATAATGAATGAACAAAGTTCATTCATTAACGATCCATACAAGGAGGTACTATTATGGAACAATATGCACTGATCACAGGAGCGACCAGCGGCCTGGGGCTGGCCTATGCAAAATGGTTTGCAGGGGAAGGGTATCACTTAATAATCACGGGAAGAAGGAAGGAGGTCATTGAAAGGAGAGCAGATGAAATAAGAAATACATATGGATGCAAGGTGATCGTCATACTGGCGGATCTGGCAGAGGAGACAGGGGTCAGTGAGCTGTTAAATCAATTGGAGGGAAAGGCGATTGATGTACTGGTGAATAATGCGGGATTTGGCCTGTGCACGGAATTTGCCGACACGGATGCGGCGGATATTAAACGGCTGATCTATTTGCAGACCACTGCGGTTGCCAGGATCACCCATCATGTCCTGGGGGGGGATGAAAAGAGAAGGGAGGGGGAGGATCATTAATGTTTCATCGGACGGGGCATTTGCAGTGGTGCCTAAAAATGTGGTCTATGCGGCCACAAAACGCTTTATCGTCACATTGACTGAAGGGCTTCACATGGAACTGGCTGGATATGGTATCCATGTCCAGGCAGTGTGTCCGGGTTTTATTGACTCGGATTTCCATGAGAGCGCGGGTATGAAGGTGGATAAGAGCAGAAAGGGGATGTTTGCTTTTCGCAGGCCGGAAGACGTGGTGAGGGAAGCCATGGAAAGCTTTGCAAAAGGAAAAGTCGTCTGTATACCTGACAGGACGGGGAAATTCATAAAGGCATTGGCGGACTTACTTCCTAAAAAAACATACTACCGGATGGCAGGCGGATTTGCGGCCAGGAGCCTGCAAAAGGGAGGAAAGAGTCTGCAATAGGAACAATAGTAGGCGGTGTGTGGGGCCTGGCACGGAGTTTGGGCGTGTTATCTTGCAACCGGGAAACATGTGTGGTAGAATAAACAATCATAAAGCAGCAGTGGATCATAGTGTTTCCGGTACCACAGCGGGACCGGCCGGGCAGCGAGTCGCTGTCATGGACATGTCATAGCAGGGCCACAAGACCGCAATCTGCTCCGAGGTACAACCGCACATTTCATGTGCACACGCCTGGGGCTTGTACATCTGCGCATCTTACGGTATCCTTTTTCGTATGATCCCTGCTGTTTTATGCTGCATAAAATGAACTGCCACAGATGATACCGGCGATCAATATAATTGCCGCGGATGATACGAGGTTTCAATATGTATGATACAGATTTATGGAAACACTGTACCCCCAGGCACTGCCGGGAAATGATCCTGTCTTTTTCTCTGCTGGAGGGGGAGGAGTGGACCGATGAACGGATCATCTCCTGTCTGTACGCTGTCAGCAATCACACAGAACAGCATTACACCTGTCTTAAGATTCCCAAAAAGGGAGGCGGGGTGCGGCGGGTCATGGCGCCGGACCCTTTGTTGAAAACCATTCAAAGGAATATCCTTCACCATATCCTGGAAGGCTATGAGATCCCCTGCTGTGCAACCGCTTACCACAAGGGCGCCTCCATTCGAGGGAATGCAATGGTCCATTTGGGTCATGAGGTGGTGTTAAAGCTGGATATCAAAGACTTTTTTGGAAGTATTACATTTCCCATGGTGGGGCAAAGGGCATTTGGAAGACAGTATTTCCCCGAGCCCGTGGGGGTTCTTTTGACTTCCCTTTGCTGTTATAACGACCGGCTTCCCCAGGGTTCGCCGGCTTCGGCGGCTGTCTCAAACCTTGTGATGAGACCCTTTGACAGATACATGGCTGCCTGGTGCGGGCAGCGGGAAGTCATATACAGCCGTTACTGTGATGACATGACATTTTCAGGGGATTTTGATGTATCCGAGGTTATGAACAAGGCAAACGGTTTTTTGGGCGCCATGGGGTTTGAATTGAACCGGTCCAAGACAAAGGTCCTTACCAGGCAGGAGCGGCAGACAGTGACCGGGATCGTGGTCAATGAAAAGCTCCAGGTTCCCTCCTCCTACCGCAGGGAACTCAGGCGGGACGTCCATTATTGCCTGAAATATGGGGTACAGGAACATTTAAAGCGCAGGAATGAAAGAACATACCTGGACATGGGAAAGGACGGGGAGACCAGATATCTGATGTCCCTGTCAGGCAAGATCCGTTTTGTACTGTCCGTCAATCCCCAGGACAGATGGTTCAGGGAAGCCGATGACAGAGTGAAACGATTATTAAGATATATGTAAAGAAATCCTCAATCACTTGTGCTATACTGAAATACGATCACAAAGGAGGATGAGAGATGGACTACAGGATTTTGGGAGAGACATTGCCTGCAGTGGAGGTAAGGCTGCAGACAGGGGAAGCAATGTATACACAATCCGGAGGCATGGCATGGATGAGCGATGGACTGGCATTGGATTCCAACATAAAAGGCGGACTGATGAAAGGAATTGGAAGGATGTTTACAGGGGAATCCCTGTTTATGGCAACCTACACAGCCAGCAGGCCGGACTGCTTCATTGCATTTGCATCCACGGTGCCGGGAAAAATACTGCCTGTTGACATGGGAAAAACCAGCCTGATCTGCCAGAAGGGGGCATTTCTCTGCGCACAGCCCACAGTGGAGGTGAGCACGGTGCTTACCAAAAAGCTTTCAGCCGGATTTTTTGGCGGGGAGGGTTTTATCCTTCAGCAGCTTAAGGGCAGCGGCATGGCGTTTTTGGAAGTGGACGGGGATGTGATCGAGCGGACACTGGCGCCGGGCGAGGTGATCAAGGTGGACACAGGTAATGTGTTTGCTTTTGAACCAACGGTATCCTACGAGATAGAGACCATCAAGGGAGTCAAGAATATCCTGTTCGGGGGAGAGGGACTGTTCCTTACCAAGCTTACAGGCCCGGGAAAGATTTACATGCAGACCATGAATATTGCTGAATTTACCGGCAGGATCGCCAAGGGACTTCCCAGCTCTAATTAAGGAAAAAATGTTAAAAAATGCCTAAAACCCCTTGTGTATCTCTGATTTTCATATTATACTTGTTTGGTATGAAATTTGCTGTGACTGGAAAGCAGCAGTTAATGGGAGTTATGAATGAGAGTGATCGCAGGCAGCGCCAGAAGGCTGCTTTTAAAAACAGTGGAGGGAATGGATACAAGACCTACCACTGATAGAACGAAAGAAACATTGTTCAACATGCTGCAGCCCCAGATAGGGGACTGTAAGTTCCTGGACCTCTTTTCCGGCAGCGGCGCCATAGGGATAGAGGCTTTAAGCCGTGGAGCAGCCATGGCGGTGATGATTGAGAATAATCCAAAGGCCATAGAGTGTATCAGGGAGAACCTTGAGAGAACCAAGCTGGAAGACAGGGCATTGGTCATGAATTGTGACGTGCTGGCAGGCCTTAAGAAGCTGGAAGGGCGAAATTACAAATTTGACATGGTGTTTATGGATCCGCCCTACGGCCATGGACATGAACGTCTGGTGCTGGAATACCTGGCCCATTCCGCCATGGTTACGGAGGATACGGTTTTTATAATAGAAGCATCCAGGGAAACGGAGTTTGACTGGCTTAAGGATTATGGCTACCATATGATAAAAAGCAAAGAGTACAAAACCAACAAGCATGTGTTTGCAGGCAGGGGAGAGTAGATGAAGACAGCGGTATATCCGGGCAGCTTTGACCCGGTCACATTGGGACATTATGATATCATTGAACGCACGGCAAAAATGTTTGACAAGTTGATCATCGGGGTATTGAACAATAAGGCAAAATCCCCGTTGTTTTCTGACACGGAACGTGTTAATATGTTAAAGGAAGTGACTGCGTCCCTGCCGAATGTGGAGATACAGTCTTTTGAAGGATTATTGATTGATTTTGTACGCCAGAGCGGCGCAGGCATTGTGGTAAGGGGACTGCGCGCCATTACGGATTTTGAATATGAACTTCAGATGGCACAGACCAACCGGGTGATAGCGCCTGAGATTGATACTATATTTTTGACCACGAACTTAAAGTATTCCTATTTGAGTTCCAGTATTGTAAAAGAGATTGCAGAATATGACGGAGAGATCAGTGAATTCCTCCATCCGGTCATTGCTGACAGGGTAAGGGAGAAGCTGGAGGAAAGACGCCGGGCATAGCCGGGCGGATATTGCCTTTATCAGGATAAGGAGAAGAGTAATATGATGAGTAGAATTGAGCAGTTGATCAGCGAGATTGAAGAATATATTGACAGTTGTAAATTCCAGGCATTATCCAACAGCAAGATCATTGTGAATAAGGAAGAGCTGGAGGAACTGCTGGTAGAACTGCGTCTTAGGATCCCGGATGAGATCAAAAAGTACCAGAAGATCATCAGCCAGCAGGATACCATTTTGGGCGAAGCCCAGGCCCAGGCGGACGCCATGCTGGAGGATGCCAAGAAGCAGGCGGATTCCATGGTGGCCCAGGCCAGCGAACAGACATCGGAGATGATCAATGAGCACGAGATCATGCAGCGGGCATATGCCCATGCGGATGAAGTGGTGCAGCAGGCCAATTACCAGGCTCAGGCCATTGTGGATGCGGCGGTGAATGACGCCAACGGCATCCGTCAGAGCTCCATCCAATACACGGACGACATGCTGCGCAGTCTTCAGACCATCATCAACCACAGTATGGAGGGTGCAAAGGGGCGTTTTGATGCGTTCATGGCGTCCATGCAGTCCAGTTATGATATCGTATCCTCCAACCGCAATGAACTTTCAGGCGGGATCGTCCGTCAGGAAGAACAGGAGATCCAGCAGCCGGAGCAGGAACAGAACCAGATGTAGCCGGATCAGCGCATGACCAGTACATAGAACAGAATACAGGATAATCCGCTGTGCATCAGTTTCCACAGCATATAGTGCCGGATGGAAAGTCCGGCATTTTTTAATACGCTCTTTGTCTGGAAAATACCGGAGCAGCCTCCAAAGGCGGCGGAGCCGATGATGAGCAGAGCGCCGGTCATGCCGGGGACGGACTGGGCAATGGCCTGTATGCCGGTGGTGATCTCCACGGCTCCCAAAAGGGCGGGCCGGACCAGCGGCGGTGTCTGAAAGGGAAATACGGTCAGGTAAAGGGCAAGGATGGAGAAAAGCATGATATAACCGCCTATCTTTGTCATGGTCTCAAAGCAGCCCATCATGTGTTCGTCAAAGGAAAAGGGATACTCCCCGGAATCCTTCTTATCCGATACAGGGTAATCTTTCCTCTTGTAATGATAGCAGTTTCTGGCTAATATGGATATGGGGATGACCGGCAGATACAGGGCCGCTGCCACTGCCCAAAGGGGACAGCCCTGAGAGATACCCGGAATCACCCGGATCTGTGCGATCACATATCCCAGCACAAACATGGGGCTGGGATGATTGCTGATGGCCAGAAGATATTTTCCTTCCTCCGGTGTGATACGGCCGCTGTCCAGGAAGTCGCTGGTGGTCTTGGCCCCCATGGGATAGCCGCATAAGAGGCCGCTCATGAGCACATAGCTCCCCTGCCCGGACAGCTTCAGTATGCCGGACAGGATGGGCCTGAACGGGCCTGTCAGTATATGGATGGCATCCATGGCAACAATGACGCCGGAGCATATCATAAAAGGCAGCAGAGTGGGAAGGACCACGTTTCCCCAAAGCATGATACCCTGCCTGGCACCTTCCAGTGCAAGTCCGGGATTAAACAGCAGCATGAGCAGGCACAGAACGGACAGTATGCCCTTTATGGATTTTTTCATAAGCACCTGAATACAATGATTTATACAATATATTGTAAAGGGTGGCGGGCTATGCCTTTGATTCTTATTTTGATCCTGGCCGTGTTCCAGTGTTCCATTACCAATTATCTGATTATGAATCCGGATTACTACCAGTTGGGGCCCTATACCTGGGAAAGCGATGATTTCAGGTCCATGAAGCTGGGAAATGTAATGGCTGGTCAGAAAACCATTGATTACGATACCCTTACCACGCTCATGATCGAACACGACTATGACCTGACCAGGGTGGAGGACACATCCTGCAGTAACCGTCTCCTTCTGGCCGCAAGGCCAGCGGATTACAGGAAAATGAAACATGCATATGAAACCGTATTGGGGGATCTGAAGTATTTTCCGATTCCCAAAGCTTTAAATGAACAGACGCCGGACGTGGTTTTTGAGGATGGCTGGATGCAGGGGCGCAGCTACGGGACAGATGGGGAGAGCCGGAACCAGAGACATCACGAGGGTTGTGATATCATGGGTTCCAAGATGCCAAGAGGATATTATCCGGTGGTGAGTATGAGCGATGGGGTGGTGGAGCGGATCGGATGGCTGGAAATGGGCGGATGGCGCATTGGAATAAGATGTCCGGGAGGGGCGTATCTGTACTACGCCCATCTCTATGATTACGCAAGGGATTTTCAGGAGGGGGACCAGGTCAAAGCAGGTGAACTGTTAGGTTATATGGGAGACACGGGATACGGAAAGACGGAAGGGACCACCGGGAATTTTGACGTCCATCTGCATCTGGGGATCTATATAAAGACGGACCACAATGAAGAAATGAGTGTGAATCCATTTTGGATCTTAAAATACCTGGAAAAGCGCAGACTGATTTTTACATACTAGAGCGTGTTTGAAAATTCATTCCCGCCATCTGCACGCCCCATATCGCGGGTTATTTGGGCCAAATTCAGTTAGCGTAGCCCACTACGCCGCCTTCATTTGGCCCGAATCCCCCACAAACTGTGACGCGCAGATGTCAGAAAGCAATTTTCAAACACACTCTAGGCTCATTGGGCAGGTTCCGCAGGGATACGGTGGCGCAAACAGGGGAACTGTGGTACAATGTCACACAAAGACGGAAGAAGCAATGGATGAGGAAGAGAAGATGACAGATATAAGCAATCTCCCGGAGAGGTTCCTGGCAGAAATGAAGGAACTCTTGGGAGATGAATACAATGATTACGTGAAAAGCTTTGAGGAGAACTGGAAACCCGGACTTAGGGCCAATACCCTGAAGATCGGCCCGGAGGAACTGAAGGCCATGGTGCCCTGGACAATGGAACCCGTGCCCTGGACAGGCAAAGGGTTTTACTATGGCCAGGAGGATGGGACAAAGGAAAGCGTCAGGCCTTCCAAGCATCCGGCCTATTACTGCGGGCTTTATTATCTCCAGGAGCCAAGTGCCATGACCCCGGCAGCCATGCTTCCTGTGGAGCCGGGAGACAGGGTGCTGGATCTGTGTGCGGCGCCGGGCGGTAAAAGCACGGAGCTGGGGGCCAGGCTTATGGGCCAGGGACTTCTGGTGTCCAATGATATCAGTTATTCCAGGGCCAGGGCTCTTCTTAAGAACCTGGAACTGGCCGGAATCCCTAATATTTGTGTGACCAGCGAGAGCCCGGAAAAACTGGCCCTGGTATGGAGGGGATTTTTTGATAAGATTCTGGTGGATGCCCCCTGCTCCGGGGAGGGAATGTTCCGCAGGGAGGAAGACATGGTAAAGGACTGGACCGTCCATGGCCCATCCTACTATGCACCGCTGCAGCGTCAGATCGCCTGTCAGGCGGTGGATATGTTAAAGCCTGGAGGAATGCTTCTCTACTCCACCTGCACTTTTTCCAGAACCGAGGATGAGGAGAACATTGAGTATATCCTGGACCAATATCCGCAGATGGAACTGTGCGCCCTGGATCTGTCCCGGGTTCCGGGAGCTGTCAATGGAATAGGGCTGGATGGGTGTATGAGGCTGTTTCCCCACCGCGTAAAGGGAGAGGGACATTTTCTGGCATTGCTGCGAAAGAAGGACGGGGAAACGGCTTCACCCCGCCGGACAAGGGAAATCCCCGGCATGTTAAAGCATCAGGAGGAACTGATGGATTTTCTGGAATCCATTTCCGTAACCTTTGACCACAGCCGGATCAGGATACATCAGGACAGTGTTTACTACCTTCCCAAAGGGCTGGAGTGGAACCTGCCTCTTAGGTTTTTGCGCACCGGCCTGCTGCTGGGGGAAGTGAAAAAAGGGAGATTTGAGCCTTCACAGGCCCTGGCCATGGCTCTCAGAGCGGGCCAGTTTAAAACCACAATCCGCCTGGAACCGGAAGATGACAGGGTACTGCGCTATCTGAAAGGGGAGACCCTTACCCTGACCCGGGAGGAAGGGCCGCTAAAGGGATGGTGCCTTGTCTCCATGGGGGATCATCCCATGGGCTGGGCCAAAGGCACGGGTATGAGCCTGAAGAATAAATATTATCCCGGCTGGCGCTGGCAGTAAGGATTTTGGAGCGCTGCAAGGCGGAAGCAGGAGGAATGGTGAAATAGATGGCAGATAAAAACAGACAGAAATCCGGTGTGATGCGCCTGGACAAGTTTCTGGGAGAGATGGGCCATGGTACCCGCAGCCAGATCAAGGACATGGCAAAAAGGGGGCGTATCCAGGTAAACGGACAGGTGGCAAAGGCCACGGACTTAAAGATATGCCCGGACGCGGATCAGGTGACAGTGGACGGAGCATTGGTGGGATATGCAAAAATGGAATATTATATGTTAAATAAACCCCAGGGGGTGGTGTCCGCCAGGACGGACAACCATTACGAGACAGTGGTTGGGCTGATCGGGGATGCTTTGAGGCAGGATCTTTTTCCAGTGGGACGATTGGATGTGGATACGGAGGGGCTTCTCCTGATCACCAATGACGGAGAGATGGCCCATAATCTGCTCTCCCCCAAAAAGCATGTGGACAAGGTCTATATGGCCCGCTTATCGGGAACCCTTCCAAAGGACGCGGCTAAACGCCTGGAGGAGGGGATTTTGTTGGAAGATGGGACCAGGACCTTGCCCGCGAAGTTTGAATACGCGGGGGAAGACAAGGGCCAGGAGGTCCTTCTCACAATCCGGGAGGGAAAATTCCATCAGGTAAAGCGGATGTTTGAAGCTCTGGGATGTCAGGTGGTTTATTTGAAACGCCTATCCATGGGGCCCTTGCGCCTGGATCCGGATCTGGAGCCGGGGGAGTACCGGCCGCTGAGCGAGGAAGAGATACGGAGCCTTAAGGATTGCAGGAACCAGAAAAAGTCTGATTAGTTAAAGAGGAAATGGAAAAAATGAAGTTAAACCAGAAAAAAGCAGTGATATTTGATCTGGACGGCACACTGGTGGATTCCATGTGGATGTGGAAAGCCATTGATGTGGAGTATCTTGCAAGATTCGATCTGGAGTGCCCGGAGGATCTGCAGAAGGAGATTGAGGGCATGAGCTTTTCCGAGACAGCGGCTTATTTTAAAAAGCGCTTCAGTCTGGAGGACTCCCTGGAACAGATCAAGGAAGCGTGGGTACAGATGTCCATTGAAAAATACAAGAATGAGGTGCCTTTAAAACCGGGGGCAAGGGCATTCTTAGATTATATAAGCATGAATGGGATCGTGGCCGGCATTGCCACCAGCAATGGCAGGGCCATGGTGGACGCGGTCTTGGATTCATTGGATATACGCAGGTATTTTAAGGTGGTGACCACGGCCTGCGAGGTGGCGGCAGGCAAACCGGCCCCGGATATCTATCTGAGTGTGGCGGACCGGCTCCATGTGAAGCCCTCAGACTGTGTGGTATTTGAGGATGTGCCTGCGGGAATCCAGGCGGGCAAGAACGCGGGAATGACCGTGTTTGCAGTGGAAGATGCATTTTCCCAGGATATGAGGGAAGAAAAACGGCAGCTGGCGGATTACTATATTAAGGATTATTACGAATTATTGGATGGAGCGGCAGGATGAAAAATGATTATTTACCTATGAACCGGCATGACATGAGCATCCGGGGATGGAAGCAATGTGATTTTGTGTATGTATCAGGTGACGCCTACGTGGATCACCCGTCCTTTGGCACAGCTATCATATCCAGGATGCTAGAAGCCCATGGATATAAGGTGGGGATCATTGCCCAGCCGGACTGGAAGGATAAAAAGAGCATTGAGATACTGGGACGTCCCAGACTGGGATTCCTGGTATCGGCAGGGAACATGGATTCCATGGTGAACCATTATTCCGTGTCCAAGAAGCGCAGGAAAGAGGATTCCTATACCCCGGGCGGCATTATGGGAAAGAGGCCGGACTATGCGGTGGTGGTTTACTGTAACCTGATCCGGTCCGTGTACAAGGATGCGCCGATCATCATTGGAGGGATTGAAGCCAGCCTGCGCCGCCTGGCCCATTATGATTACTGGTCGGGCAAACTGAAACGCTCCGTGCTTCTGGATTCCAAGGCGGACATCATTTCCTACGGAATGGGGGAGCGCTCCATTGTGGAGATCGCAGATGCCCTGGACAGCGGGATCGATGTAAAAGATATCACCTTTATTGACGGCACGGTCTATAAGACAAAGAGCCTGGAGTCAGTGTACGACTATAAACTGCTGCCGGATTACACCCAGCTGTTATTGGATAAAAAGGAATATGCCAAAAGCTTTTATGTGCAGTACAGCAATACGGACCCATTTTCCGGAAAACGTCTGGTGGAACCATATGAGGGAAAGGTGTATGTGGTCCAGAATCCGCCGGCCAAGCCGTTGAGCCGGGAAGAGATGGATGATGTCTATAATCTTCCCTATATGAGGAATTATCATCCATCCTATGAGGAGCTGGGAGGCGTGCCCGCTATACGGGAGATCAAATTCAGCCTGATCAGCAACAGGGGCTGCTTTGGCGCCTGCAGCTTCTGCGCCCTGACCTTTCACCAGGGAAGGATCATCCAGGCCAGAAGCCATGAATCCCTTCTGGATGAGGCAAAGCTTCTCATAGAGGAGCCTGATTTTAAAGGGTATATCCATGATGTGGGCGGCCCCACTGCGGATTTCCGTTTTCCGGCCTGTGACAAGCAGATGACGGCAGGCGCATGCCCCAACCGGCAGTGCCTGTTCCCGGAGCCCTGTAAAAACCTGAAAGCGGACCACACGGATTATATTTCCCTTCTCAGGAAGCTGCGGGCCCTGCCAAAGGTGAAAAAGGTGTTTATCCGCTCCGGCATCCGGTTTGACTATGTGCTGGCTGATCCCAGCAGGAAGTTCCTCCGGGAACTCTGTGAGTTCCATGTCAGCGGCCAGTTAAAAGTGGCGCCTGAACATGTGGCAGACAGGGTGCTTAAGATGATGGGAAAGCCAAAGAATGATGTGTACCGGCAGTTTGCACGGGAATACAAGGAGATGAACGGAAGGCTGGGCAAGGAGCAGTATCTGGTTCCCTATCTCATGTCATCCCATCCCGGTTCTTCCATGAAGGAGGCGGTGCAGCTGGCAGAGTATCTCAGGGATTTGGGTTACATGCCGGAACAGGTGCAGGATTTTTATCCCACGCCCTCCACCATTTCCACCTGCATGTATTATACGGGCTACGACTGCAGGACCATGGAGCCGGTATATGTGCCGGTGAATCCCCATGAAAAGGCCATGCAGCGCGCACTGATCCAGTACCGCAATCCCAAGAATTACGACCTGGTGGCGGAAGCACTGCGCAGCGCGGGAAGGACAGACCTGATCGGGTTTGACAAAAAATGCCTAATAAGGCCAAGGAACGCACAGCCCCTAAGGGACAGAAACGGACAACCTGTTAAAGCCTCTGCCGGTCAGGGGAGCCGTCAGGGCGTGAAACGGCCAAAGAAAGCCATTCGTAACGTTCATAAAAAGAAAGGATCCTGATAAAATGAAAATTGCTGTAATAACCGGGGCATCCTCCGGAATGGGCAGGGAAATGATTATTCAGCTATGGGAGCATTTCAACGGGTTTGATGAGATCTGGATCATTGCCAGGAGAATGGAGCGCCTGGAGGAATTGGACCGTCAGGTGGGAGCGCCTTTGCGCAAATTTGCCCTGGACCTTACAAAGGACAGGGACCTGGGCATACTGGAACGCACCCTTGAGGAGAAAATGCCCCAGGTGAAATTCCTGGTAAATGCCGCCGGGTTTGGAAAGATCGGCGCGGTGGATGAATTGAGCCTCACAGACGAACGTGATATGGTGCGCCTGAATTGTGAGGCCCTGTGCGCGGTGACGCGGATGGTCCTGCCCTATATGACCTGCAACAGCAGGATCATCCAGTTTGCGTCCTCGGCAGCTTTTCTTCCACAGCCCGGTTTTGCCATTTATGCGGCGACCAAATCCTTTGTGCTCAGCTACAGCAGGGCCCTGCACCAGGAACTGAAATCCAGGAATATCTATGTGACGGCAGTATGCCCCGGCCCGGTAAAGACCGAATTCTTTGATATCGCTGAGACGACAGGCGAGATACCTCTGTACAAGCGCCTGGTCATGGCTAATCCCAGACGGGTGGTGGCCAAGGCGATCCGGGACAGCGTGGCGGGGAGGGACATTTCCGTATATGGATTGACCATGAAGGCATTTGATCTGCTTTGCAAGGTCTTTCCCCACCGGTTTATCCTGATGCTGATGGATGTGATCAATTCCAAAGTAAAGGACTGCAAAAGATAAAGGAGACATCACATATGCAGACACTGACAGTGACACCCAATGAAGCCGGACAGCGCATGGATAAGCTTCTTGCCAAATACCTGGATCAGGCCGGAAAAGGTTTTCTCTATAAAATGATGCGCAAAAAGAACATTACTTTAAACGGAAAGAAATGTGACGGCTCCGAACATCTGGCAGAGGGGGATGAGATACAGCTGTTCCTCTCGGATGAGACCATAAGCAAGTTTCAGGGCTCGGCCCTGTCCGGTCCTTTGTTTGGAACCCCGGGCCGAGCCTTACCGGATACTAAAAAAAACAGTTCCGGGAACCTGGATATTGTCTATGAAGACAGCCATATCCTGGTGGTGAACAAGCCTTCGGGTATGCTTTCCCAAAAGGCAAAGGAAGGGGATATGTCCCTGAATGAATATATCCTGAATTACCTGATCGATTCAGGGGGTCTGCCCATAAGCCAGCTGCGGACCTTTAAGCCTTCCATCTGCAACCGCCTGGACCGCAATACCAGCGGCCTGGTGGTGGCGGGAAAATCCCTGGCAGGGCTTCAGATCATGAATGAGGTGTTTAAGGACAGGAGCATACACAAATATTACCAGTGCCTTGTGTCCGGAAAGGTGGAGGGCAAGCAGCTGATCACCGGGTTCCTGAAAAAGAATGAGGAGACCAATACCGTATCCATCTACCCTCTGGAGGTGGAGGACAGTGTGCCGATCATGACGGAGTATCTTCCCCTGGCCGGAAACGACAGGTTTACCCTGTTGAGGGTGACATTGATCACCGGGCGCAGCCATCAGATACGCGCCCATCTGTCATCAATGGGACATCCTATTGCAGGTGACTACAAGTATGGAAGCAGACAGGTAAATGATGACATGAAAAAGAAATACAAAGTCCGGTCCCAGCTGCTTCACTCCTGGAGGCTGGAACTTCCAAAGGAACTTCCGGCGCCACTTGACTATCTTGGGGGAAGGGAATTCATCGCACCTCTTCCCGGTCAGTTTGCCAGGGTTTTAAAGGGGGAAGGGATTGCCGTCACACCAACAGGGAAGCTTTAAAAAGGCAGAAAAAGGATCATTTGGTGATTCTTGACAGGAGCTCCTGTTCGGGTTATGATAATACAAGCGACAAAATGTGTGCGTACCAAAAAGAATGGAATGAGAGGATTTTTGGAATGGGAAAAATTATACTTACAGGCGACCGCCCCACAGGACGGCTTCACGTAGGACATTATGTGGGTTCACTGAAGCGCAGGGTGGAGCTTCAGAACTCGGGAGAGTTTGATGAGATTTATATTATGATAGCCGATGCGCAGGCTTTGACAGATAATGCGGACAACCCTGAAAAGGTGCGTCAGAACATCATAGAAGTGGCCCTGGATTATCTGGCATGCGGACTGGACCCGTCCAAGTCCGTGCTGTTTATCCAGTCCCAGATACCGGAATTGTGTGAGATGACCTTCTATTACATGGATCTGGTGACCGTATCCCGCCTTCAGCGCAATCCCACGGTTAAGTCTGAGATCCAGATGCGTAATTTTGAGGCCAGCATCCCGGTGGGATTTTTCACCTATCCCATCAGCCAGGCAGCCGACATCACTGCCTTCAAGGCAACTACGGTTCCGGTGGGCGAGGACCAGGCTCCAATGATTGAGCAGACCAGGGAGATCGTGCACAAGTTTAATACTGTTTACGGAGGTAATCTGGTGGAGCCGGATATCCTGCTTCCTGACAACAAGGCATGTCTGCGCCTTCCGGGCACTGACGGCAAGGCCAAGATGAGCAAATCCCTGGGCAACTGCATTTACCTGGCTGATTCCGAGGCGGATGTGAAGAAGAAGATCATGTCCATGTTCACCGACCCCAACCATCTGCGCGTGGAGGATCCGGGCCAGGTGGAAGGAAATCCTGTGTTTGTTTACCTGGATGCGTTCTGCCGCGATGAGCATTTCGCAGAGTATCTTCCGGATTACAAGAACCTGGATGAGCTGAAGGCCCATTATATGAGAGGCGGTCTTGGGGATGTAAAGGTCAAGAAGTTTTTAAACAACGTGCTTCAGGACGAGCTGCGCCCCATCCGTGAACGCCGTAAGGAGTTTGCAAAGGATATTCCTGCCGTATACCGTATCCTGGAAGAGGGGAGCAGGAAAGCCCAGGCAAAGGCAGCCGGGACACTGGCGGAGATGAAGAGGGCCATGAAGATCAACTATTTTGAGGATAAGGACCTGATCGCAGAGCAGGCTCTCAGATTCCAGTCCGAGGAATAAGCGTAAAAACAACAGAAATCATTAGGATTTTCGCGGAAAGCGGAAGTCCTTTTTCTGTTATGTGGTATAATATTGCGGTGTTCTGCTTTGACAAGGGTGCATTCTGAAGCTGACGTTTATGGATTAAAAAAACCTCTTGACCCTGCCCTTAGGGATGGGATTATACTTGGTTCAGATCCGGATCAGATGAATAAAAACAGATGGAGGAACAGGGAAATGCTGACCATAGGACAGATGTCAAAGATATGCGGGGTAAGTGTAAAAACGCTGCGCCATTATGAAAAGATCGGTCTTTTAAGGCCAAGGAAAACAGATGAGGCCAATGGATACCGGTATTATGAGGACAGTCAGATCAGTACCATGCTTTTGATCGGACGGCTGAAGCGGTACGGATTTTCCCTTACCGACATTCAGGGCTTGCTGGACACAAAGGATGCCGGGAGTCTTTTGGGGCAGCTGAGGAAACAGAAATTCCGGCTGGAGCAGCAGATGAACTATCTTTCCGTTACGGTCAGGGAAATGGGAATCCATCTGGAAGAGTTTGAAAGGACAGGTGACATTATGAGCTATCAGAATAACTATGAAATCCAGGTCAAAGAAACAGAGGAACAGGTGCTGGTAACCAGCAGGCAGAATATGTCGGTGGAGGAATTCGGAAACTATTACGGGAAACTGTATGAAAAGATCGCCAGGGAACATCTCACCGCCAACGGCATAACAATGGCAATCTACCATGACCAGGAGTTTGATCCGGCCTACAGCGATATAGAGCTTGCCGTGGGTATCACGGAAAGGGATAAGGCGGACTGCATCATGCCAAAGCGTTTCTGTGCCGCCACCGTTCACAAAGGAGCATATTCAGGGCTTCCCGATGCTTACGGCGCCATTGTATCATGGATCAACGCCAACGGATACCGGCCGGATGGAATGCCCTACGAGATCTATGTCAAAAATCATTTCCATAACCTGCCGCCTGAGGAGTGGGAGACGGAGATATTCTTTCCTGTTAAGAAGTGATCATAAGTATATCCAGAGGAGCCGGCTTCCAAACGGAAGCCGGCTCCTGGTTTATAGCAGATCGTTTGTGTGCAATATTTTCAATTTTCTGAATATATCCTTAATTTGCCAGATCTTCCATTGACTTGAAACCTGGGTCACAATATACTGAAGCCATATGAGGAGGATTTTGGTATGAAACGTTTATTGGTTTTTGTGAAAATGCATACCCTGTTAAGCATTGTCCTGGCTCCTGTGGTGGTGCTTCTCATCATGATGGTACTGGGATGCCCATTACTGTTTATAAGAGGGCCGTTTGGGCCCAACCGGCTGACGGAAGGATATATGGCGTTGTTTATGGTTCTGATCCTGCTGGTTTCCTTAGTCTACCCCCTGCTGTTAACCGTGTGCAATCTATATTTTATGGTCAAAAAGACTCTGAGTCCCTTTCAGCGGTCCATCAGTGCATTGACGGAAATTGCCACCATATTGGCCGGTTTTCTGCTAAGCTGGCTGTATATCTCGGAAGTTACGGAGATCGTATTTGCGGACTGGCCTGAGGTGCTGTACAATGGCCAGTTCCATACACCCATTGCCACCTGGACATTTCCAACCATAGCAGTGCTGTCCGGAGTGGGGATCCTTGGATATATGATCCTTCGCATGATCCCGTTAAAGGAACTGCCTCCCCTTGTGACCGTACTTTCCATGTCAGCCATGTACATCGGATGCCTGATGTGTGTGATGTGGACCATACAGACCTGCGTGGCGGGCAGGGGAGGGATCTACCTGTACCTGTTTCCTGTAAACTGTGTCCTCATTGCCGTAAAAGTGATCCGGCGTTTGCTGCTGCAGTGGCAGGAACTGAATCCGGGCCGTACGGAGGGGAGAGGAGAGAAGGGAAAAGGGGAAGAGATGGCAGGAAAGCCGAATAATGGAACGGCAGGAAGTCCGGAAGTCGCGGGACGCTTTGAGGCCGTGCTGCAGAATTCCGGAAACTGGCCATGGCTGGCCCTGCTTTTTATGCTGCCCCTGCTGGGGATCCTGATCATGCTCCTCACTTTATTCGGACAAAAGCCGGACAGCGTCATTCAGGCGTGGACACAGACCAGCCAGTGGAATCTGTCCCAGAAGGTCTCCCCTCCCAATGTGATGTATGACGAACACTATCTGTGCACGGTGGCGGCAGGAGGCCATCCAAAGGTGGTCCATCCCGTCCGCATGGGCGTCCGTCATGGCCATCGTGTTATTGTCAACAGACAGCTCTGTATTGCAAATGCCTTTGAGCAGATCATAATGGAACGTGCGCCCGGGTTCCACGGCGCGGTCCGGCATGTCTATGACAGATACGGATTTCCCCTGGCCCGCCATATCAGGACATCCTTTGGAGCTGACTGTGTTTATATACTTATGAAGCCGCTGGAGTGGCTGTTCCTGGCCGTCATCTATTTGTGTGACGTCCATCCGGAAAACAGGATCGCCATGCAGTATATCACTCCTATTGGGCAGGATTGGCCGGATGCGGGGTGACTCGTATTACAGGGGCAGGCAGTGTGTCGGCTGTGTCAATGGAAGAGGCCCATGACGGAGAATACCCATTAAGACGGTATGTAAGGATCGTGGATGTAAAAGGGCAGTAGGGGGAGAGATCGTATGGGGAGAGACAGGATGGAACAAAAGAATGGTAGCCATAGCACATGGGCAGGGAAAGGGGCCGGATACCTGCGGTCTATTCTCTGCGTGGCAGTGGTCCTGTCGGTGTGCGGCGGTATTTTTTATTATGGGGTGATGAACGGATGGTTTCTCCTCAACCGCCCCGGGGCCGGAACTTATTCGGTACGCGGAGTTGATGTGTCCCACTACCAGGGGGATATTGACTGGTCCGTGCTCAGCGCCCAGGACATTTCCTTTGCGTATATAAAGGCCACGGAGGGGAGCCGCCATAGGGATCCGCGCTTTGAGGAAAACTGGGAGGAGTCGGCCAGGACAGGTCTGTATACAGGCGCTTACCATTTTTTCAGTTTTGACAGCCCGGCAGAGAGTCAGGCACAGAATTTTATCCAGACCGTGGGAAAGCGGGAAGGAATGCTTCCGCCTGTGGTGGATTTTGAGTTTTACGGGGATAAGAGATCCAATCCTCCCCCTGTCAGCCAGGCGGCAGAACAGTTGGAACTCATGCTGGAGATGTTGGGGGAGCATTATGGAGTGACTCCGGTCATCTACGCTACGGAGGAAACCTATGAAATGTACCTGGAAGGCGGATTTGAAGCGTATCCCCTCTGGATCCGCAATGTGGTCCGCAGACCTAAGACCGACAGAGAGTGGACGTTCTGGCAGTACGCAAATAGGGGAAGGCTTAAGGGATATTCCGGTCAGGAGAAATTTATTGATCTGAACGTGTTTGCGGGAAGTAAAGAGCAGTGGGAACAGTTTGTGCAGACGGGTAAGCCTGTAACAAAGGCTGGGAGTTAAGGTGAAAGAAAACTATATGGTGCCGGACTTGTGAAAAAACAGATGTTCTGATATACTTGTTCCAGAAACAGACGGAAAGGAACATGCAGCATGGGAACATGGAATACAAGGGGATTGAGGGGGTCTACCCTGGAGGATCTGATCAATCATACCAATGACAGCTACAGGGAAAAGCATCTGGCGCTGATCCAGAAGATACCCACTCCCATTACCCCCATTGAGATAGACAAGGCGAGCAGGCACATTACCCTGGCGTACTTTGACCAAAAGAGTACGGTGGACTATATCGGCACCGTGCAGGGGATCCCGGTGTGTTTTGACGCCAAGGAATGCGCGGCAAAGACATTTCCCCTTCAGAACATACACCCCCACCAGATCCAGTTCATGAAGGAGTTTGAGGAACAGGGAGGGATCTCCTTCATCATCCTGTACTACACGGGAATGAATGAGATGTATTATCTTCCCTTTGACCAGGTGCTTGCTTTCTGGGAACGGATGGAGGCGGGAGGGCGAAAAAGCTTTACATATGATGAAGTGGACAAACAGTGGCGGATACGTACCTACAGGGATATGCTGGTGCACTATTTGGAGGAGATCCAAAAAGACCTGGACCGGAGAAACTGATGTTCCCGGACCGGGTCTTTGCCATGTTTAATGGATCAGATCAGCTTTTCAAAGGCGATCTTATCACTGTTGTCAAAGGTGACCACGCCGCAGTATTCATATCCGTTCTTTTCCAGCAGATGTCTCATGGCGCCATTGTCCTGGTCCGTGTCGATCTTGATGCTGTGGATTCCCCTGGACCTGCACAGCTCTTCCGCCCGGTGCAGCATAAGGGATCCCAGGCCCTTTCCCTTGTGTGAATTGCCAATGGCCAGCCTGTGGATGACACCGTAGGGCTGAATGCTTTTCCAGGTTCCTCTCAGGGTCTCATAACATTCTTCCTTGTCAAAGGAAATACATGCGTAACCTATGATACGGCCGTTCTCCGTTATGACATATCCGTTTCCTTTCATCACATCCCCGGCCACCGAATTCCTGTCGGGATATTCGTTCTGCCACTGGTCGATCCCCTGATCCTTCAGGTATTGACGCGCTTCCTGTATGATCTCCCAGCACCTATCGATCTCCGTACTTTGGGAACATCTGAATTCCATCTGTTTTTCCTCCTGTCCATTTGGTGTACGCTTGGAGTCTCACCTGCACCCATCTCTGCGGCTGACAGAAAATCATCTCGCAAATCTGAGTACCAGGAGATTTTGAACATACATTTTACATAATGATTGACCTGAATTGGAAATAAAAGTATACTATAATAAGACATACCGTCCAATATATTGGAATCTACTATATTGTACTATTAGTCCAACATAATGTCAAGCAAAAAGACTGTTTGGAGGAGTTTATGGATATTAATATTAATCTGGAAGTAGGCCGGAACATCAAGCGCCTGAGGGAGGAGAAAAAGCTGACCCTGGACGGGGCTGCCGGGGTTACCGGAGTGTCCAGAAGCATGCTGGCCCAAATTGAGAAGGGGGATGTAAATCCTACCATTTCCGTGCTTTGGAAAATTGCCAATGGCTATAAGGTTTCATTTTCCTCCCTCATTGAAACCAGTATGGAGGAGATGACCGTGGTGCGGGAACAGGACATCCTCCCCATCCGGGAAGACGGGGGAGGGTATGTGAATTATCCCATATTCCCCTTTGATGACAGGAAAATGTTTGAGACGTACAGGATCGTCATAGAGCCGGAGGGGAAGCTCTGTGCCCAGCCCCATCTGGCGGGAACGGAAGAATTTATCACAGTGTTCCGGGGAAATGTGGGGATTGAGGCCAATGGTCGGCGCTGGGAGCTGTCTGAGGGGGATTCCATACGGTTTAAGGCGGATGTGCCCCATGGCTACTGGAACATGGGAGATTCCCAGGCACAGCTGAGCATGATCATATTCTACGGAAGACAAAAATGAAATATTGACAATCACTCCATTATCCCCTATAATGGAACAATCACGTTACCGAATTAGCACTTTACTACATAGAAGTAAAAACACAATATCAATAAAAAAGGATGAATCATTATGGCAGGAAATAACCGTTTGATCCACACACCGGAGGGTGTGAGGGACAGCTACAATGCGGAATGCAGAAAGAAGCTGGCAGTACAGGATAAGATATTGAATACATTCTATCTCTATGGATATGAGCATATCCAGACCCCGAGTTTTGAATATTTTGACATATTCAGCAAGGACAGGGGAAGTGTTTCCGACCGTGAGATGTTTAAGTTTTTTGACCGGGACAACAGTACCCTGGTGCTGCGGCCGGATATGACTCCGGCAGTGGCAAGGTGTGTGGCCAAATATTTTATGGATGATACCATGCCCCTGCGGCTCTGTTATCTGGAACGGACCTTTAAGAACAACAGCAGCTACCAGGGACGGCTGAAAGAGCGGGCGGAGACCGGGGTGGAGCTGATCGGAGATGACTCCGCGGACGGAGATGCGGAGATGATCGCCATGGTCATAGACAGCCTGAAAGCGGCCGGATTAAAGGAGTTTCAGGTGGAGCTGGGCCAGGTGGCATTCTACAGAAGCCTTCTGGAGGAAGCCGGGTTAAACGGGGATGTGGAGGAGGAGCTGAATCAGCTCATTGAAAACAAGAACGATTTTGGGGTGGAGGAGCTGTTAAAGAACCAGGGGATCGACCCGGGATTAAAGCAGGTGTTCTTAAAACTCCCGGAATTGTTTGGCTCCCTGGAGCAGATCATGGAGGCAAAGAAACTGACAGCCAACCCATGCGCCCTGGCCGCCATTGAACGGCTGGAGCAGGTGCACCACATTCTGGAAAGCTATGGGCTGGCCGGTTATGTGACGTATGACCTGGGTATGCTCAGCAAATACCATTACTACACGGGGATCATTTTCAAAGCATATACATATGGGACAGGTGATTATATCGTCACAGGCGGGCGCTATGACAAACTGCTGGTGCAGTTTGGAAAGGATACCCCGGCCGTGGGATTTGTCATTGTGGTGGACCAGCTTATGGCAGCCCTGTCCAGACAGCAGATCGACACCCCGGTGACGCTGGTGAATACCGTGATCCTCTACGAGGCGTCCGCCAGGGACAATGCCATACGGCTGGGCAGGTACTTTAAGGACAAGGGTCTGGCTGTCCAGTCCATGAAGCGGCGCCCGGACAAGGAGATCGAGGATTATAAGGCCATGGCAGCACAGCGGCATATGAGAAACCTCCTGTATTTAAAGGGGGAGGGCCTGGTGGTCACGGCCATGGACATGGTGAACCACAGCGCGGATGAGATTCCTGTTTCCGCGTATGAGTGACACGGGATTGATGAATGTAAGGACTGGTGAGAACAGATGAGATATTTAACGGTAGCGTTAGCAAAAGGCAGACTGGCCAGGAAGGCCATGGAATTATTTGAGGAGATCGGCATTTCCTGTGATGAGATGAAGGATAAGGATTCCAGGAAGCTGATATTTGTAAATGAAGAGCTGGGGATCCGGTTTTTCCTGGCCAAGGCCAGTGACGTGCCCACCTATGTGGAGTACGGAGCCGCCGATATCGGCATTGTGGGAAAGGACACCATACTGGAGGAGGGCCGCAAGCTCTACGAGGTCATGGACCTGGGAGTGGGGAAATGCAGGATGTGCGTATGCGGTCCCGAGTCGGCCAGGGAGAGCCTGAAGCACCACGAGCTGATCCGGGTTGCCACCAAGTACCCTAATATAGCAAAGGATTATTTCTACAACCAGAAGTATCAGACCGTGGAGATCATCAAGCTGGGGGGCTCCATTGAACTGGCCCCCATTGTAGGGCTGTCCGAGGTGATCGTGGACATTGTGGAGACCGGCTCAACCCTGCGTGAAAACGGCCTGGCAGTGTTGGAGGAAGTGTGCAGCCTGTCCGCCCGCATGGTGGTGAACCAGGTGAGCATGAAGACGGAGAATGAGCGCATTACAAGGATAATCAAGGATTTCCAGGCCATACTGAAGGATTCATGCGCTCATAAGGAGGAGAAAGCAGAATGAGAATCATAACCTTAGATGATCGATCCATGGAAAATATCCTGGCGGATATGTTAAAAAGGGATCCCAACAATTATGACAGCTATACCCAAACCGTGGAAGCCATTGTTAATGATGTGAGAAACCGCAGGGACGAAGCCGTGTTTGAGTACACGGCAAAGTTTGACCATGCTTATCTGGACGCTTCCGGTATCCGGGTGACGGAGGCGGAGATACAGGAAGCCATGGAGCAGGTGGATGCAGGGCTGTTGGACGTGATGAAACAGTCCATGGAGAATATCCGCAGTTATCATGAAAAGCAGAAAAGGAACAGCTGGTTTGACGCAAAGCCTGACGGGACCATCCTGGGCCAGAAGGTGACCGCCCTGGAAAGCGTGGGCGTATATGTGCCTGGCGGAAAAGCCGCCTATCCGTCTTCCGTGCTGATGAACATCATTCCTGCGGAAGTGGCGGGAGTGAAACAGATCGTTATGGTGACACCTCCGGGTAAGGATGGAAAGGTGAACCCTGTGACCCTGACAGCCGCCCATCTGGCCGGTGCCACCCAGGTGTACAAGGTGGGAGGCGCCCAGGCAGTTGCAGCCCTGGCCTTCGGGACCCAGTCCATCCCAAGGGTGAATAAGATCGTTGGACCGGGCAATATCTTCGTTGCCCTGGCCAAAAAGGCGGTATACGGCCATGTGAGCATTGATAGCATTGCGGGACCCAGCGAGATCCTGGTGATCGCGGACGACAGCGCCAACCCGCGGTTTGTTGCAGCGGACCTATTAAGCCAGGCAGAACACGATGAACTGGCCAGCGCTATCCTGGTGACCACCAGCATGGATCTGGCCAAGAAGGTGTCCCTGGAGGTGGAGGGATTCTTAAAGGTGCTTCCCAGAAGTGAGATCATCAGCAAGTCCCTGGACAATTACGGATATATTTTGGTGGCGGAATCCATGGAAAAGGCAGTGGAGGCATCCAACAGTATTGCGCCGGAGCACCTGGAGATCGTGACCAGGAATCCGTTTGAGGTCATGACAAAGATTCAGAATGCAGGCGCCATCTTTATCGGTGAATACAGTTCCGAGCCGCTGGGGGATTATTTTGCAGGTCCCAACCACATCCTGCCCACCAATGGTACGGCCAAGTTCTTTTCACCCCTGGGAGTGGATGATTTTATCAAGAAATCCAGCATCATCTACTATTCCAGGGAAGCCCTGGAAAAAGCACATAAGGAGATTGAACTTTTTGCAGAGGCCGAACATCTGACGGCCCATGCCAACTCCGTACGGGTGCGTTTTGAGTGACCATACCCTCAGCGGACAAGGGGCGTGTGTCCCCCCTTGTCCGCTGAGGGCAAATATCCTTAAGAGGAGACAGAAGACATGGATAGGATAGCTGAGATCGTAAGGAATACAAATGAGACAAAGATCCATATGACCCTGAACCTGGACGGAAGCGGAACAGGGGACATTCACACAGGGATCGGGTTTTTTGACCATATGTTAAACAGTTTTGCGCGGCACGGGTTCTTTGACCTGTCCGTGACCGTGGAGGGGGATCTGGAGGTGGACACCCACCACACCGTAGAGGATACCGGAATCGTGCTGGGCCAGGCCATCCGGCAGGCGGTGGGGGACAAAAAAGGAATTGTGCGCTACGGTTACCAGATCCTTCCCATGGATGAATCCCTGGTGCTGTGCGCCCTGGACCTGTGTAAAAGACCTTATCTGGTCTATGACCTGAACCTGGACAGGGAAAAGGTGGGGGACCTGGAGACAGAGATGGTGCGGGAATTTTTTTATGCGGTGTCCTATGCGGCTGAGATGAACCTGCATGTTAAGCAGCTGTCGGGGATGAACAACCACCATATCATTGAAGCGGCCTTTAAGGCTTTTGCAAAGGCCCTGGACGGGGCGGTTGCGGCGGAACCCAGACTGACAGGCGTGCTGTCCACCAAGGGCAGCTTGTAGGAGGGACCGGGCGTTCGCCCGCACCAGAGTACCGTTTGCTTACATATGAGTACCGTCCGCATGCATATGAGTACTGCTTGGATGGGCTTTGGGGGAGGGATGGAATTGGGAAAACAGGGAACGGGGATACCTTCCCTATCCAGGAAAATGAATCATCTGAGATACAGGGATATAAGACTTTTGGCTGGCGCAGTGCTCCTCATCCTGGGATTGTCTTCTGCCCTGGCCTGCCTTCTTTTGGATGGGGATCTAAGGGAGAGGTACAGGGAAGAGTTAAACCAGCCGGTACCCTTTCAATCTGACCAACCGGCGGGATACAGCTATGTAAAACTCCAGTACCTGACAGACAGCTTTGCGGAACATGTGAAGAAGGCGGATGACTATTATTTCGGCTTTGATTTTATGTTCCGCCCCTACATCATTTCCGTAAGGGGAGAACTTCCAAAAGAACTGATGGCCCTTATGGAGTATACATATGGGGACGCCGGGGCCAAGCAGCCCCCGGCCGTGGCCGTGTACGGATATGGGGAGCCTGTGGTGCCGGAACTTCTGGGATATGCCAGGGAATCCTACAGCCGGCTGTGGTCGGAATCACAGATTCCCATTACAATGGAGGACCTGTCGGAAATTGTGGGCGGATATTACCTGGACACGGTTCCAAGAACGTATTTGGAGCAGTATCCCCGTGCAATCCTGTTTTATGTATTGCCGTTTCTTATGGCCGCTGCCGGGGGCATTTACATGATCTTGTATTTCAGGCGTCTGGGCGCCCAGAGAAGGCGGCTTTCAGGAAGGGGCGGTGAACTTCTGGCAGCGGACCGGGAACTGGCCTGCACAGAGGAATATGCAAAGGGAGCAGGCATTTACCTGACGGAGCATTTTGTCATAACTGCGGCTTATGCATTTGATGTGATCCCTTACACCAGGATCAGCAGGGTGGAGAATACAGGAGGGCTTGTGATTATTGTCACAGAGGATGGCTACGCCCATATTGCGGCCGGCGGCAGAAGGACTGGGCAATATTTGGAAAAGTTGAATCAGGATCTTAAGATCCGTTTAAAAGAAGAGGAAAGAGGAGATTCATATGCAGCTATATCCGGCAATTGACATGAAGGACGGACAGTGTGTACGCTTAAGGCAGGGCGGGTTTAAGGATATTACCGTGTATTCCGATGCGCCATGGAAGGTGGCCGCCTGGTGGCAGGCTCAGGGAGGCACCTTTTTGCATCTGGTGGACCTGGACGGAGCGCTGGCAGGGCACTCGGTCAATGCAAAGGCCATTCAGAAGATCGTGGACAGCGTAACCATCCCTATTGAAATCGGAGGAGGCATCCGTTCGGAGGAGGCGGTGCGCAGTATGCTGGACCTGGGGGTAAGGCGCGTAATCATTGGAACCAAGGCGGCTACCCATCCGGAATTCCTAAAGGACATGGTGGAAAAGTTCGGGGAGGATGCCATTGTGGCTGGCGTGGATGCCAGGGACGGCATGGTGGCGGTGGAGGGCTGGGAAAAGGTCAGCGCCGTAACCGCCCGGGATCTCTGCATAAAGATGAAGGAATTTGGAGTCCGGCATATTGTATATACGGATATATCCAGGGACGGTATGCTGTCAGGTCCCAATGTGGAGGCAACCAGGCAGCTGACAGAGGATACGGGACTTGACATCATAGCCTCCGGCGGGGTATCCTGTATGAAGGACCTTCAGGATCTGCATGAGGCAGGGATCAGGGGAGCCATTATTGGAAAAGCTCTTTACGAAAACAGAATCGACCTGAAGGAAGCAGTCAGACTCTACGAAAACTAGGAGATACTCAAATGACAGATTATAAGAAGCTGATATTGGGATTTGGCATAAAGGAAGGAAAGGCTTATTCCTGGAACGGACAGGCGGAATATGGGAAACCCCTTACGGACCTGGCAAGGACCGGCTGTGACAACGGGGCCGACCAGGTGCTGCTCTATGATCATTCTGAGAATGATGAGGATCACGAGGCGGTGATCGGTCTGATAAAGGAGACTGCCAGAACCGTGGATGAACCGATCCTGGCAGGAGGCCGTGTGAGAAGGCTGGAGGACGTAAAGAAGTATCTCTACGCCGGAGCCAGCGCCGTATTCCTGGATGTGAGCCGGGAGGACAATGTGGACATGATGAAGGAGGCTGCGGACCGTTTCGGCAGCGAGAAGATCTATGCATACCTTCCGGATATTACATATATTCCCCAGGCGGAGGAATATGCGCAGCTGGGCGCCTCGGTGATGATCCTTAAAACCTCGGCCCAGGTACCTTCCCTTCAGGAGTTGGGGGAGATTGGGGAGAGCGGGCATGAAGCCCTGATCTTTTGCGGAGGCCACCAGTCTGTCCAGGACATGGCGGGGGAACTTAAGATCCATTTTGGCTGCCCTCTGGTCAAGGGGGCCATCCTCACCCTGGAAGAGGAATCCATGGATACCTGCATGGAGATGAAGCAGATGCTCAAGGGAGCCGGTATTGAGACAGATACCTTTGAGAGCACGGTGGCGTGGAAGGATTTTAAGCTGAACAGCGATGGGCTGGTTCCTGTGATCGTGCAGGATCATAAAAGCTCGGAAGTGCTGATGATGGCGTATATGAACGAGGAATCCTATGAGGCCACCCTTGCCACGGGAAAGATGACATATTTCAGCAGAAGCCGGCAGAAACTGTGGCTGAAGGGAGAGACCAGCGGACATTTCCAGTATGTGAAATCCCTGAAGCTGGACTGTGACAATGACACGATCCTGGCCACGGTCAAGCAGATCGGCGGCGCCTGCCACACGGGAAGCAGGACCTGTTTCTTTACCACCCTGGCTGAAAAGGAATACAAGGAGACAAACCCCTTAAAGGTGTTTGAGGATGTGTACGGTGTGATCCTGGACCGGAAGGAACATCCGAAGGAGGGATCCTACACCAATTATCTCTTTGACAAAGGTATTGACAAGATCCTCAAAAAACTGGGGGAGGAGGCCACTGAGATCATCATAGCGGCCAAGAATCCCAACCCTGAGGAGATCAAGTATGAGATATCGGATTTTCTCTACCATATGATGGTGCTTATGGCTGACAGGGGAATCTCCTGGGAGGAGATAACGGAGGAGCTGGCTAACCGGTAGAATAAAAAACAGAATGGCTCCATCCATCTTTTAATCAGTGCCTGCCCGGAGTTTCCTTCCCGGGCAGGCACTTTTTACAGATAGGCATTGTCCCTGATCGGAAACAAAAGGAATCATTGAGTTTTTCAGCCTGCTATGATAGAATAAATAGTATATTTGCCAGTATTTTCATCCTAAAGAAGAGGAGTAAAGCTATGTTTTCACGAAAAAAGATTTTGGTTGTGGAAGACAATATGCTCAACCGAAGCCTGTTGTGCCAGATTCTGTCCGAAGATTATGATGTTGTGGAGGCGGAAAACGGCCAGGAGGCCCTTGATATATTAAAACAGTACGGAGAAGGGATTTCCCTTATTTTATTGGATATTATCATGCCGGTTATGGATGGCTACACCTTTCTCTCAATCATGAAAGCAGATCCCGCTTATTCCTCCATTCCCGTTATTGTAACAACACAAAATGACGCCGAGTCGGATGAGGTTGCCGCTTTGTCCCATGGGGCAACGGATTTTGTGGCTAAACCTTATAAGCCTCAGATCATCCTGCACCGCGTGGCAGGTATTATCCGGCTGCGGGAAACAGCCGCCATGATCAACCTGATGCAGTATGACCGGCTGACCGGACTGTACAGCAAGGAGTTTTTCTATGAGCAGGTGAGAAACGTCCTGCTGCGAAACCCTGATACCCACTATGACATTGTTTGTTCCGATATTGAGAATTTCAAGCTGATTAATGATGTGTTTGGAGTGAAGACAGGCGACCGCCTGCTGTGCGGGATTGGAAAGGCATACGAGGAGAATCTGGGCGGCAGGGGAATCTGCGGCCGCCTGAATTCAGACCAGTTTGCCTGCATGATAGAGCACAAATGGGAGTATACCAACGATATGTTCATGGAAGCCAATATCCAGACCAATGAGCTGCTGGAGGTCCACAACATTGTGATGAAATGGGGCATCTACTATGTGGAGGACCGCATGGTTTCCGTGGAGCAGATGTGCGACAGGGCCCTTCTGGCTGCCAGGAGCGTCAAAGGCCAGTACGGCAAGTTTTTTGCGATCTATGACGATACCCTGCGCAACCAGCTGCTGAGGGAACAGGCCATTACGGACAGCATGGAGACGGCCCTGGCCCGGAACCAATTCCTGGTCTATCTCCAGCCAAAGTACAGGATCAGGGATGAGAACCTTATAGGAGCGGAGGCGCTGGTCCGGTGGATCCACCCGGAGTGGGGCTTTTTATCCCCGGCAGAGTTTATCCCTCTGTTTGAGAAGAATGGTTTTATCACAAAACTGGACCAGTTTGTGTGGGATAAGGCCTGTGCCGCCATCCGTTCCTGGGATGACCGGGGATATTATCCCATATCCGTGTCTGTGAATGTTTCCAGGGCGGATATTTACAATGAGGACCTTGTGTCCACCCTGATCCAGATCGTTGAACGATACGGACTTTCCCCTTCCCGCCTTCATCTGGAGATCACAGAGAGCGCTTATACGGAAAACCCAAAGCAGATCATCGATACAGTGACCCTTTTGCGCGAACAGGGCTTTGTTATTGAGATGGATGATTTCGGAAGCGGATACTCCTCCCTGAATATGCTCAATGACATGCCCATCGATATCCTGAAGCTGGACATCAAATTTATCCATAACGAGATGGCCAAGCCCAAGAGCCAGGGAATCCTTCAGTTTATCATCAACCTGGCGCGCTGGATGGACCTGGGAGTGGTGGCGGAAGGCGTGGAGACCAAGGAACAGCTGCTCAGGCTCAGTGAGCTGGGATGTGATTTTGTACAGGGATATTACTTTGCAAGGCCCATGCCCTGCAAGGATTTTGAGGCCCTTCTGGCCGCTCATAAGGAAAGCGGGCTTCAGATACCGGAGGAGGAGACTTGCTCCGGGGAGGAACTGCCCGTGCTGCTGGTGGCGGACGAGGACCCGGTTTATCGGGAGTCTGTGCAACAGGCATTCAAGGGGCATTACCAGGTGGTGGGGACCGCCACCTGTGATGATACCCTGGAATACATAAAGAACCACAGGGGGATAGCGGCAATTGTTTTAAGCATAACACTTCCGGATACAGATGGTTTTCAGGTGCTGAAAACCATCCAGCGGGACAAGGAATTGTGGAACCTTCCCATCATAACCACGGCCCTGTCCAACCCGGAACTGGAAAACATGGCATTGGAACTGGGGGCGGATGATTTTATATGCAAACCCCACCTGATGCAGAGCCTGTCCAAACGGATACAGCGCAGCGTATTGTTTTATGCATCTGCCGGCGTGGCGCTGACACAGCCCGGCACGCGGCTGCAGGAACAGTCAAAACGCAGGAAACCGGAAGCTTCTGAGAAAAATACAAACAAGGAGAGCTGCGGCTTGTGGAAAGAGGAAACAGTATGAGTAATCCGAACAGTGGGAATCAGACGATCCGGCAGTTCTGCCGCTGCTGGTTTGAACTGAGGGATGCGGGGCTGGCCGAGGAGTTCCTGGCAGATGACATACACTTTGTGGGAACCGGCGAACAGGAGTATGCGGATGGCAGGGAGGATATGGCCCGATACCTGAGGGAGGATATAAGGGAGATACCGGAACCCTTCCAGGTGGATTTTTCGGTTCTTAATGAGCAGCAGCTGGGGGAAAACGTATATGTCATGTCAGCAGCCTTCAGCCTGAAGAACTCCGTATATGCCTGGCATCTGCGCTGCTTTTTTGTGTTAAAACAGCAAAAGGGCCGGTGGCTGGTCTGTGATCTGAACTTTTCAGAACCCAGCAGCAGCCAGGGAAAAGGGGAACACTATCCCCAGACCCTGGTGATGGAAAATATTGCCAGACAGCGGCAGGAACTTCTTAACGAGGCATTTGCAGGCGGTATGCTGGGGTATTATGTGGGGGACGGGTTCCCCTTTTATTTCATTAACCGCAGGATGCTGGAATATCTGGGATACGGGGATGAGAAGGAATTTACGGACGCGATCCGCGGACAGTTTGCAAACTGTATCCATCCTGAGGACCGGGCCATGGTGGAGCAGCTGATGGCAGAGCAGCTGGACATAGGGGAAGAGTATGCGGTGGAATACAGGATGTGCAAAAAGGACGGATCCTATATCTGGGTCCATGATGTAGGGCATAAGACTGTTTCAGAGGACGACCGGCCTGCCATCACATCGGTATGCAGCGATATTACAGCCCAGAAGCAGGCACAGAAGGAGATACTCCACATCTATAATAATATTCCGGGAGCCGTATTCCGCTGCCGGTTTGATGCTGATTTTTCCGTCATTGATGCCAATGATGGATTGTTTGACTTTATAGGATACACCCGTCAGGAATTTGCAGCCATGGGAAACCGCATGTCTGCGGTCATCTGGCCGGAGGATCTGGCGGTGATGGAGGGAAAGCTGCGCTCCCAGCTGGAGCACGGGAATACCATCCGCAACGAAAACCGCCTGGTGTGCAAGGACGGCGGTGTAAAATGGATATCGATCAAAGCGCAGCTGTTCACCGGGGAAGACGGAGAACAGTATTTTTACTGTGTGTTTGTGGACATCACGGATGAGAAGCAGGTGCAGGAGCGGGTCAGGGAACTGTATGAGAATGAACTGACTTATTTTGCGGAGCTGTCCACAGAGGGTGGACTGATCCAGGGAAGGATCAATATTACCAGGAATTATCTGGAGAGTTATCTGTCCACAGCCGAGGCATCCATTGCCAAGGTGGGGGATACCTATGAACAGACCATTGAGAATCTGTCGGCCTCCGCTGTGGATGCCAAGTACGGACAGGATATCCTGCGCGCCATGCGCAGAGAAAAGGTGCTGTCGGATTTTGCTTCGGGCAAAACAGATTATCATTTTGATTTCCTGCGCAGAGGCAGGGATGGCGGGGCCTTTTGGAGCAATACCAGCTTCAGGGTATGCCTGAATCCTGGAACAGGGGATATCATTGCATTTTTCTACACCTTTGATATCACTGAGAAAAAACTTCAGGAGCAGCTCCTCTATAAGATTGCGGAGCTGGATTATGATATCATAACTGAGATCGATATCCATAAAGGCACACACCACCCCATATCCTTTTGCGGCAGCCAGAAGGCAACCGTGGCGAGGCAGGGATATTTCCAGGAGGAGATCCGCAATGTGGCCAGCCGGTATATGGACCAGGAGGCCGGGAACGAATACCTGGAAAAGATGGATTTCGGTTATATGCAAAGGCAGCTGGCTCTTCATGATATGTACAATTTTATTGTGGAGATGAGGGATGAACACGGAGTCCAGAGGATCAAGCGGTTTAAGGTGTTTTATATTAACCAGGACTTAGGGCGGGTTGGGGTAGTGCGCACAGATGTGACGGACGTGGTCCGCAAGGAGCAGCGGCAGAAGGAGGACCTGGCAGCGGCGCTGGTTGCCGCGGAACAGGCCAATGCAGCTAAATCTGATTTCCTGTCCAGGATGAGCCATGAGATAAGGACGCCTATGAACGCCATTATCGGCATGAGTACCATAGCGGCCAGGTCCATTGGGGATGATGAACAGGTGGAGGACTGCATCTCCAAGATCGGAATATCTTCCAGATTCCTGCTTTCCCTGATCAATGATATCCTGGATATGAGCCGGATCGAGAGCGGGAAAATGCTGTTAAAGAGCGAGAAGATCCCCACGGATGAATTCCTTAACGGCATCAATTCCATCTGCTATGCCCAGGCCGCTGCCAGGGGAGTGGACTATGAATGCATCCTGGACCCGGTGCTGGATGATTACTATATTGGCGATGCCATGAAGCTGCAGCAGGTGCTGATTAATATCCTGAGCAACGCCATTAAGTTTACCAATGAAGGCGGAAAGGTTACGCTGTCTGCCGCGCTGCACAGAAGAACGAAAAATGACGCTGTTTTGCGGTTCATTGTAAACGACACAGGAGTGGGTATGAGCGAGGAGTTCCTTCCCCATATCTTCGAGCCTTTTTCACAGGAATCCACAGGCACCACAGCGCCGTACGGAGGTACCGGGCTGGGGCTGGCTATCTCTAAAAACATTGTGGATATGATGGACGGAAAGATCACTGTGCGCTCCATCAAAGGAATCGGCACTGAGTTTACGGTGGATGTGAAACTGGGCATTACGGAGGAAGAAAAGCTGCGCCACAATAAAAAGAAGACCACCTATAACTTCTCCCATCTGAAAACCCTGGTGGTGGATGATGACGTGGCTGTGTGTGAGAGCGCCATTGTAACCCTGGAGGAGATGGGGGTCAAGGCGGAGTGGGTGGACAGCGGGCGCAAGGCGGTGAAACGTGTAAGTGATCTGTGGACCGATGGGAAATATTTTGACATGATTCTCATAGACTGGAAAATGCCGGAGATGGATGGGATTGAGACGGCACGCCGCATACGGGGTATTGTGGGACCGGATGTGACCATTATCATCATGACAGCTTATGACTGGGTCACCATTGAACACGAGGCAAAGCTGGCAGGAGTGAACCTGCTGATGAGCAAGCCCATGTTCAAGTCATCGCTGATATCAGCCTTTACCAGGGCCCTGGGGGGAAAAGGAAGAACAGGACCGCCAGCCTGAGTCATCGGAGTACGACTTTACAGGCAAACGCGTGCTGCTGGCAGAGGACAATATGATCAACACGGAAGTGGCCGTGATGCTGCTGGAGGATAAGGGATTTAAGGTGGATACGGCTGAGAACGGATTGCGGGCCCTGGAGCTGTTCAGCAAGTCGCCGGAAGGGTATTATGATGCCATACTGATGGATATCAGAATGCCGCTGATGGATGGACTGACCACGGCCAGGAACATACGCCATCTGAGCAACGGGGATGCCGGGGAGATCCCCATTATTGCCATGACAGCCAATGCGTTTGATGATGATATAGAGAAGAGTAAGGCGGCGGGCATGGATGCCCATCTGGCAAAACCCATTGAGCCGGATCGGCTGTTCCAGACTCTGTACGACTTTATTTTTGGAAAGGAGGCATGACAATGGGGGGATTCAGGGAAATGTTTGAGGCCTACGGGGCGGATTACCACTCCACCATGGCAAGGTTTATGGGAAATGAGGCCATGTATATGAAGTTCCTGGACATGCTGTTTAAGGATGATAACCTTGAGAAGCTGGGGGAAGCCCTTGAGAAGCAGGACTATGAGGAGGCTTTTTCCGCTGCCCATACGCTGAAAGGGGTTGTGGGAAACATGGGGCTGACACCTCTTTTTCACGCGGTCTGCGCTGTTGTGGAGCCTCTGCGTGCGGGAACAGCGTCTGTGGATTATGGGGCACTGTATCAGATCGTTCAAACAGAGTTTTTGCGGGTGGACGAGCTTAGGGCAAGATTAAAAGAAGGGCGGTAATGACAATGGAGGGCACCTCTTTTTGTGAAGGCTATATGGGAACTGCGTTTGACAGCTTTCCCTGCGGTCTTTGTATCTGTCAGATCAAGGAGGGGCAGATACTGCCCGGATACTGCAACCCTGCTTTTTATGAGATCCTGGGCTGCTCCGGCAAAAAACGTCCGGATTCGGGACGGATGCTGGACTGGGACAGGGTCCATCCTGAGGATGCCGGCATCCTGAAGGAAAAGCTGGCCAAGCTGATCCAAAGCAAAGGCAGGTTTACCCATACTTTCCGTCTGTTCCATCACAGGGAAAATGATTACCAGTGGATCCGGCTGGAGGGTTCCGCAAAACAGAAGGACAGCGGGGAACTTATGCTCTACGGGGTGTTAAACGATGTGAGCAGCCAGGTGAGGATGGAAAAGGAACTGGCCGGCGCCAAGGCGAAGATGGAGGATATCATCAACGCGATTCCCGGCGGTGTAGCTATTTACCGGGTGTCGGATATCTTTGATACGGTCTATTTTTCAGATGGTGTTCCGGCACTAACCGGTTATACGGTGGAAGAATACCAGGGAATGATCAGGCAGGATGCGGCTGAGATGACCTATAAAGAGGATACGGCCATGGTGGTATCCAGGGCTTTGCAGGTGGTCCAAAGCAAAGGCGTGGATGAATTTGAGTTCCGCAAACAGCATCGGGACGGGCATATTGTATGGGTGCGGGTACAGATCAAATGGATCGGCGAAGACCAGGGATGCCCTTTGCTGCACTGCGTGTTCCACAACATTTCCGACCTTAAAAACACACAGATGGAAATGAACCATCTGATCAACTCCATTCCCGGAGGCATTGCCATATTCCGGAAAGAAAAGGATGTCTATGAAGCATCCTTTCTTTCCGATGGGGTCATTGCCCTGGCCGGCTATACACGGGATGAGTATGAAACCCTGATCCGGAGAGATGCCCTGGATGTTGTCTATGAGGCGGACCAGAAGAGGGTCCGAAACGCTGTGGATCACACGATCAGTAACGGCATGGTGCTGGATGTGTTTTACCGCATCCTCCACAAGGACGGGCGGCTGGTCTGGATCCATATGAGCGGAAGGCATATGGGACCGTTGGATGAAGACCCAAGGATCTATCTTGTGATCACGGGTATGTCCGCGGAGACACGGCTGTTCCAGACAATTGCCAATGAGATGGCGGATTCCATCTATGTGATCGACAGGGAGAATTATGATCTTCTGTATGTGAATGAAAATGAAGTCCTTTTTACGGATTCAAAAAACTGTGTGGGCCAGAAATGTTATGCGGCCCTTCATGGAAAGGACAGTCCCTGCAGGTTCTGCACCTTAGGATCAGATATGGAGGACGGCCGGGAACACGAGATGCGGGTGGAGGGCTCAGACCGCTTTTACGTGACCCGTTTTAAGGAGAGCGACTGGAATGGGATCCCGGCGTATATAAAGTATGTGCGGGATGTGACCCAGGAGGTGAAAACACGCAGGGAGAAGGAGCGGCTGGAAGAGTATTTCCAGACCGTGATCAAGAACCTGCCCGGCGGGATTGCCGTTGTAAGGTGTGAGAAGGACGGCAAAATGATTCCTGAATATATGTCGGACGGATTTGCCGCTCTGACCTGTATGTCTCTGGAGCAGGCCTGGGCGCTCTACAGCCAGGATGCCCTGTCGGGTGTCCATCCCGATGACAGGGAACAGGTGGGTGACGATATAGCAGGGTTTATTAAACAGGGTGAAAGCAACTTTGAGATGGTATACCGTCTCCTGCGGGGGGACGGCACCTATGTCTGGGTCAAAAACACACTCAGCATGCTCCGCAGTGAGGGCGGTGAAAACCGGTTCTATGCGGTTTACCATGATGTGACAAAGGAGCGTGAAGAGCAGGAGCAGCTGCGCACGCAGTTTAAGGAACGGCTGATGCAGCATTACGGGACCACGGATCCCAATGCACTGGTCATGGGCCACTGCAATATTACCCGTAACAGGATCATTGAGATCAGTGACCATACGGACTCCCATCTTCTGGAATCCTTCGGATATGACCGTGAGACCTTCTTCACCGGCCTTGCCGGTCTGGTGGAAGATGAAGCAGACCGCCGTCTCTTTCTGGATACTTATCTGAATGCGCCCGCCATGAAAGCCTTCCAGGAGAATGATACGGAGAAGATACTCCGGTGTTTTATCAGGCTGCCCAATGAAACCACCGGCCGGTACGTACAGTTTAAGGTGAATCTGGTAGATGCGCCTGACACGGGCGATGTGACGGGAATCCTGACAGTGACGGACATTACGGAACAGGTGATCAATGACAGGATCCTGCACCAGCTTTCCGTGACCAGCTACGATTTTGTCATAGACCTGGACCTGGAGCAGGACACCTATAAGGTTCTGACCTGTAATGAGAACTCCAGCTGTCTTCCGAGCCGGTCAGGATGCCATTCAGGGCATCTCAGCTATATGCTGGGGCAGGTGATCGTGCCCAAGGACAGGGAACAGTTTTTTAATTCCCTGGATCCGGGTGAGATCCGCAGGCGCCTGGAAAAAGATGGGCCGTATACATTTTCATATTCCATCATGGATGAGAAACGGGATATCCGTACCAAGAATATGACAGTATCGGAGATAGACCTTCGCCTGGGCAGAGTCTGCCTTGTGCGCACGGATATAACGGATTCGGTGCGGGAGCAGCAGGGATTCCTGAACATTATGGCATACACCTTTGAACTGGTGGGGATCATCGATGTGTACACCGGCCGACTGACCATGCATACACGCCAGACCGTGTTGGAGAACCTTCCGCCTTTTAAAATTGACGATTACGACAAGGCGACAGAGAAATTTGTAAGGCAGTATGATCCTGGTGAGGATAGGGATCATGCATTGAACCAGTTTAACCTGGAATATATTCTGCAGACGCTCGTATTAAAACCGGGTGGGTATGATTTTGTGTTTCCATACCATGGGGAGGACGGGATCCGCTATAAGCAGATCAATGTGCTGTGGGGGGATGAGAACCACCGCACCGTGTGCCTTGTCAGGGCGGATGTGACGGATATGCTGGCAGAGGAGCGCAGAAGGAAGAACGCCCTTGAGGAGGCTCTGTCCGTTGCCAGGGAGGCAAGCCAGGCTAAAAGTGATTTCCTCTCCACCATGAGCCACGATATCCGTACCCCTATGAATGCCATCATGGGCATGACGATGCTGGCCAAGGCCCATCTGGATGAGCGGGAGAGGGTGGAGGACTGCCTTCAGAAAATATCAGTCTCATCCAGCCATCTTTTGAGCCTGATCAACGACATCCTTGACATGAGCAAGATCGAGCAGTCTAAGATCAGCCTGAACCATATGAAGATATCCATGTCCGGTCTGCTGGAAAAGCTGTCCGCCATCATGGAACCTCAGGCAAAGGCGGCGGGACTTACATTTACCATCCAAAGCAGGGGGATTGAGCACGCTTATTATTACGGTGACAGCTTGCGTATGAACCAGATACTCATAAACCTTCTCAGCAATGCGGTCAAGTTTACTCCGGAAGGGGGTAGGGTGGATTTCCTGGCAGAGGAAGTAACACCGGTCAGGCCCCAGGGGTATGCCCGCTACCGTTTTACGGTGTCGGACACGGGGATCGGTATGAAGGAAGAGTTTTTATCCCATATTTTTGAACCCTTTACACGCAATACGGCGAGGGTGGAAGGTACAGGACTGGGACTTAGCATTACCAAGGGACTGGTAGATCTCATGGGAGGGGATATTTCCGTTGAGAGCAAGGTCCATATGGGCACTACATTCAGGGTTGAACTGGAATGTGAGTATGGGGACGGGGATGAAGCCGGCACGGAATCCTCAGGAGCGGGCCATGATGTGGCTGCACCGGACCAGATATTTGCAGGCCGCAGGTTCCTGATCGCTGAAGACAATGATATCAATGCCGAGATACTTTGCGAACTGCTTAAGATGCAGGGGGCGCATTCGGATGTGACGGAGAACGGGGCTTTGGCATTAAATGCCTTCATGGACGCGGCCCCTGGCACCTATGACGCTGTCCTGATGGACATACGTATGCCCAAGATGAACGGATATGAGGCCGCCCAGGCCATCCGCAGGATGAAACGGGAGGACGCCGGGCAGATACCCATTATTGCCATGACAGCCAATGCATTTTCCGAGGATGTGCAGGAATCGCTGGATGCGGGGATGAATGCGCATATCGCGAAACCCATTGACATGGAGATACTAAAAACAGTCCTCAGCCGTGCGTTAAAGGGGATTGTATAAATATCCGAACATTATCTTCGATTTTACTCTTTTAAATATTGACTTTTAATTAACAAAATGAGATAATGAGAAGGATTTCGATAAAATGAAAGAGAGGATAATGAAAGATGGCAAATGTTGATTTGAGTCAGTATGGAATTACCGGAACTACAGAAATTGTTTACAATCCTTCTTTTGAAATGTTGTTTGAAGAAGAGACAAAACCCGAACTGGAGGGCTATGAGAAGGGACAGGTAAGTGAACTCGGTGCCGTTAACGTTATGACCGGTATTTACACAGGACGTTCACCTAAGGACAAGTTTATTGTCATGGACGAGAATTCCAAGGACACCGTATGGTGGACATCTGATGAATATAAGAATGATAACCATCCGGCCAGCCAGGAAGCCTGGGATACGGTAAAAAAGATCGCTCTGGAAGAACTTTCCAACAAAAGACTGTTTGTTGTAGACGCATTCTGCGGAGCAAACAAGGACACCCGTATGGCAATCCGTTTTATTGTTGAGGTTGCATGGCAGGCTCATTTCGTTAAGAATATGTTTATCCAGCCAACCGCTGAGGAGCTGGAGAACTTTAAGCCGGATTTCGTTGTTTACAATGCTTCCAAGGCAAAAGTAGAGAACTACAAGGAGCTGGGCCTGAATTCAGAGACAGCCGCCATGTTCAATATCACCAGCCGCGAGCAGGTTATTGTCAACACATGGTACGGCGGTGAGATGAAGAAGGGCATGTTCTCCATGATGAACTACTTCCTGCCGTTAAAGGGCATTGCTTCCATGCACTGTTCTGCCAATACCGACTTAAACGGCGAGAATACCGCTATTTTCTTCGGACTTTCCGGAACAGGCAAGACCACTCTTTCAACAGATCCCAAGCGTCTTCTCATCGGAGATGATGAGCACGGCTGGGATGACAACGGCGTGTTTAACTTTGAGGGCGGATGCTATGCCAAGGTTATCAATCTTGACAAAGATTCTGAGCCCGATATCTACAATGCGATCAAGCGCAATGCTCTTTTAGAGAACGTTACCCTTGATGCTGACGGAAAGATCGACTTTGATGATAAGAGCGTGACAGAGAACACACGTGTATCTTACCCGATCGACCATATTGAGAAGATCGTACGTCCGGTTTCCGCTGCTCCTGCTGCAAAGGATGTTATCTTCCTGTCAGCAGATGCATTCGGCGTGCTTCCTCCAGTATCCATCCTGACACCGGAGCAGACACAGTATTACTTCCTGTCCGGCTTTACAGCAAAGCTTGCCGGTACAGAGCGTGGGATCACAGAGCCGACTCCTACCTTCTCAGCTTGTTTCGGACAGGCATTCCTGGAACTGCATCCAACCAAGTATGCAGAGGAGCTTGTTAAGAGAATGGAGAAGAGCGGCGCAAAGGCATACCTTGTGAACACCGGCTGGAACGGCACCGGAAAGCGTATCTCCATCCGCGACACCCGCGGCATCATTGATGCGATCCTGGACGGCTCCATTGCCAAGGCACCTACAAAGCAGCTTCCATACTTTAATTTTGAGATTCCTACCGAGCTTCCAGGCGTAGATCCTGCAATCCTTGATCCACGCGATACCTACAGCGAAGTTTCCCAGTGGGAGACCAAGGCTCAGGATCTGGCACAGCGTTTTGTGAAGAACTTTGCTAAGTACGAGGGCAATGCAGCAGGAAAAGCATTAGTATCCGCAGGTCCTCAGTTATAATCAGTTATAAATTTCAGCTATCATATTGACATTAGACTCTTTGTCGACAGTTGGGGCAGGATTTGAGAAAATCCTGCCCCTATTTGTATGATGAGAGCCTTTTTTATAATTTTCACAATCCTGTATTGACCTGTGTTCCGGGGGGG
>NZ_JYHN01000016.1:0-1897 GCF_000954015.1 Clostridium sp. FS41 | reverse complement strand
TGTCCACTGCTGTGGCCGTTGCATTATCGCAGTCAACGCCACCGGCTCCTCCTCCGCTCATAAAACCTCTAGCCATGTCAACTCACCCCCTTCAAACCCACTACTAAATCAAGTGTTGGTTTCATGTGCTTGCACGTAAATGTGATCTTCTCTGCGGCAGTGTCATAAAACGAGATATAACCATAGTTCTTTCGTAACAGTTTCTCATTGGCCCAGCTAGTCGCCCCTGATACATCAAGCAGCGGGACCGGCAGGTCATTGGCTGTCATTCCTGTTACAGATATAGTTTGTGTGTAGGGAGCCGCAGCACTCCATCCTGCCGCTGTGATCGTCACGCTTTTCATGGATTGGATCTTATTGACCTCCTCCCCAATTGCATCCATTTCCAATGCCCCCAGGGGATCCCCTCTCTGGGTGTACTCTGTCACATCTTCTAAATAACTCTTGCCGTTTCCAGCGTCATGGATGATATATAACCTATGTTCACCCGAAAACACATCATCCTTCCATCCTGTTTTCAAATCTTATCACCTCCAAGTGTAAATGCCAGCCTGCGCCGCCCGTGGATCTGCCCGGTCAGGTTGTTGTATATCAAAAGACAAGCAGATTCAATCCGGTTAAACTCCTTATAATCTGGCGTGGGCTGATTCGGATAATACGTCTGCTGCTCACCGATCACAAACGGATATGTATGGACTGGCAGGGCAGCCAGATTGGCTTCTATGGTATTGATTTCGTCAGCATAGATATAGTCTGTATAGGCCTTGTCCGTCCCCATATCTGTCAATGTGTACGCCTTGTATACCTCCAGGGACAGTTCCCGTAGGTAAGTGATATTGTTTTTCCAACGGTTATAATCTTGTATGTTAACCTTGTCCCCCTGTTTCCAGTTGGTCTTAGGTGTCTGCCACGCCATCAGCACCACCTCCTATCATGTTTTCAAGCCTTGACAACCGCTCCTCCAAGCTATCTATTTTACGTTGCTGTGCCTGTATCGTCTTAATCAACGGCGCCACAAACTCCTCATAACGCAGCCCATACTCATAGATAGGGTTACCATCCTTATCCAACACAGGGCTTAACTCCCCGGTCCGTTCGTCTGCCTGTTCCTTTGGACTTTTGACAAACCCAGCAAAGTCTTCCGCATCTATCCCCAAAGCATCCAGCAGTGTCTCAATGTCTTGCGCGATTAAGCCCCAATGGGTACGTCCAGATGTCCCATCATTGTATTTGTAGGTCACCGGCCTTGCGCCCATGATCAGCGCAGCTGCCCGCTCCTCATCCAGTTCCGCCTCGTCATGTTTTTGGTTACGGTCTGACGTGGAGATGCTGGCTGCCGTGGAATATATCTGCCCCCAGCGTAGTGATGATGTGCCCAGAGTAAATGTCCCGTTTGCCACCGGATACAATGCAGATGCAGATAGGTAGGCTGTTTTGCGGTTGCTTATTGTATTGCAGTTGGCCACTAACGCAATGCTGTTATCCGATGTAAGATACATGGTTTCACCAGCGCTTATCCCCTGGGCATTATACAGGTTCGTAGCACTCTCACCGGAGCCGACATACATGTTGCCGCCCCCCTCCAAAATGACCTCGGAACCGTAATTGTATTCATCCCCATCATCGTATACCTTGAGGACTGGACGGTTGTTTTTTCCATCATATGCTTCAAGAGTTTGGCTAAACCTTAGTCTGCTGTTAAATATGGCAATCTGAGGACTAAAAGTCGTCCCTCCGTCCGTTGAACTATAGACAGTGATCGTCCCATTCGCTTGCAGCTGCAGCCGGTACATGTTCCCATTGTCGGGGTTTTCAGACTGTAGACTTGCCCAACCTGTGTCACCAAAAACAATCTTGTTATTTAAACCCCCAGCTATGTTGATACGCTCATATAAAT
>NZ_JYHN01000015.1:0-1628 GCF_000954015.1 Clostridium sp. FS41 | reverse complement strand
GCCGCTCCGGCTCCATCACTGCATCATCCTGTATGTATCGTTTTACAGCCACCAGGCCCTTACGCCAGCCCCCGGACGCCCAGGAGTTGTACCGGCTCTTGCAGTAGGCGGTCAGGTCTTTGTAGGACGGTCTTCCGCTGCCATGTCCGCAGATAATACCATTACCGCAGTACATCTCCACGTGGCCGATCCGCTTTGGCCTGCTGGCATCCGTACCGGCAAACAGCAGCATGTCCCCTGGTCGTAACCGGGACGTGTCAGGGAAGCCCTGGGCTATGTCTGCATCCACCGTGGTCAGCTTTGGGGAGTTGTACATGCCCGCAGTGTTGGTGATCCCAAAGCCTTGCCCTGCCTGCTGATAAGCGTAGCAGATGGATGATGAGCAATCACTGTAGTAGTTGCCGTCCTTGTATGCCTTATAGCAGTAATCCCGCAGGGACTGGCTGTATATGTTGCGGCCTATGATCTCTGCGTACTTGTCGATCACGGCCTGTCTCCTTAATAATGCTGTCATGTCGTACCTCCATTTCTAATTTCGTCAATCTGTGCCATGATATCCGCGATCACCGCCCTGGTATCCTGCACATACTCCACCGCCACGTCCGGTTCCGGCCCTCCTGCGGTAATGGTGATGTGGGTGGTGCCGGTAAAGGTGGTAAGGGCGTTTAGGGCGGATTGGGTCGCGGCGGGGAGGGGTTCCCAGGTGGGGGTGGTACGTTCAAAGATGGTTGATATGGGATGGGCCGCGAGATACGCTTTGAACGCAGCCAGATCGCCGGAACTAAGCTTTTCCAAGTAAATATATACCTGACTTTTGGGGCCTGATGAAATACATTCAGTTTTCCTCCACGTATCTAAGTTCGTTCCAGCTTTTAATACATCACATAATATTTTTGTTGTGGCTTCTTCTGTCTCCGCCTTGATCACATTATTATAACCCGCAGTAATATATCTTTTTTTGCCTGTATCGTTCGTGTCAGAGGTTGCCCATTTTTCATCCTCACTCCCATCAAAGGTTAGTGCTATAAACTGCCGCTCTATCCCCCACTCCCCACCCTTACACATTATCCTGTCCCGTACATCCCCGATACCATATAGTGGGGCTGTCAGCTGGATAGTTGCGGTCTGGTATCCGGCGAATAGTTCCCATGTAGCTTCCCCATCAAAGCTTAATAAGACATCCGTAAATACGGTTGTATTTGCTATGTCTAATGCTGTATTGCGATTATTCGTAATTAGTTCAATTTTGAAACCTTGCGCATCCTCTGGTATTGTGATCGCTATCTTTTTATAGGTTGCAGCATAATATTCCAATCTTCCGTCTGATAGCGTCAGCCTTCCCTGGATAGCAACTGGGCAATCCACATTAGTCCTGCTCTCAACATTACCCGATAACGTAACCGTTTTACCTCTTATACTATCGATTGGGACGGCAGCTGTACACGCCGCATATGGATTTATGCCAGTTACCGATATCTTACGTTCACCATCGCTTAATGACCAAGTACCCCCAGCCATTGATTTTAACAGACTTGCATCAAATAAATTAGCACCCGTCACCGTCACATCCAGTGGCTGCGGATACTCCTCTGATGGGCTGGGTTTGCCGCCAGTGTAGGGTTCCCATG
>NZ_JYHN01000014.1:0-1541 GCF_000954015.1 Clostridium sp. FS41 | reverse complement strand
AACGGGGCATCTGAAAATAGTGTGCGAGACTAAATTCCACATGCCTTTGTGCAAGACTAAATTCTGGTGCAGTGAAATCTGCCTGTGCTTAAACTATTTTATTTTAATAAGTTTGGACTAAGCATTACGTCATCAGGTGCGATTGCCTTTAATGCGATTGCTTTGTGAAGCTTATTGTCCAAGAGTAAAAGAGAGAGTTCATAGGGGCTATGCCCATTAAGACTGTCTCTTTTTTCGTTATTTATGTGATTCATCATAAGTTTGATTTTTTCATCATCTAAATCAGCGAATGAACTGCCTTTGGGACGGATGTAACGTATATATTCATGGTTCTTTTCACAGGCTCCTTTTTGCCAGAAGCAGTAAGGATCACAGTAAAAAATAGTTGTGCTTTTGCTTCCATCACAGAATTTTTCCATTTCCTCACGAGCAGAGAATTCTGAACCGCCATCTGTGAGAATTACCGGAAAAAGCTTTTTGAATGCATCCTTGCCAAGTACAGTTTCGAGCCATACGAAAACTTCCAACACACACTCTTGATCCTGATATTCTAAGAGAAACATAAGCATTAGATTGCAGTTACGAAAGGTGAACGTCAAGATGGCCCGGCTTTCGTCTTTCTTGCCTTCCACACAGTCCATTTCCACTACATTGGTATCCGGATGCTCCTTCATATATTTCTGGAAATCTTCGTAGTTATGACCTTGTCGGTAAGAATGGTCTTTCGCACTGGCCTGAGTAGGTTTCCTGCGTTTCTTATAACGCACAGCCCGCCTTAAATCGCCGTTGCGTACCTCAAAGACACAATCATTGATGTACGAATAAAGTGTTCTCCTGGAACAGCCTAATTCCTCAGCATGGGTGGCATAGATATGCCCTATAGACTGGTGCTTTTCCTTGATCAATGGAACCAGCAGATCATTCATAGCTTGAATGCTTTCAGGTGTCTGATTGATTCCAACTCTGCAATCAACCAGGACACTACGATACTCATCATGAGCATACTTGGATGAATAAAACTTCCTTGGCATAAGACAATGTGTCTTTTTACCACAACCATTGCAGACATACGGCGGTTTCTTGAGTTTTTCACATTCAGCAGTTTCGTAGCCTGGACATACATTGATACATCGCATATCAGGTTTCCTGCAGAGCCTGCAAAGAGTTCCACACTGTTCACTACAAAGGCAAACGATTTTACAAGTTTTACGATGAATGCATGGTGAATTTGTATATCCTGCATCAGGACGTTCTTTTGTGTGTGCGTGAAGTCGTACCTCTTTTGATACAGTGGAAGGATCTTTTCCGATCATTCTTCCGATTTCTGCGAAGTTTTTATTCTCGGTAAGTCCTTTCTCAATATCAACACGCTGTTCAAATGTTAAATGTTTCTGATTGCCTTTATTATTCATAATGATCTCCGATCTGCACAGGCAGGCAATCAGCTGCAAGTACATTATATGGAGGTATGAGTATCAGGGCAATAGGGCGAATATCTGTGCAAAATTAATTTCCAGAAATATAGAATTTACTCTTGCATT
>NZ_JYHN01000013.1:0-49833 GCF_000954015.1 Clostridium sp. FS41 | reverse complement strand
GTGCAGGAGGCTGAGGTCTGGGAGGCTGGGGCCGTGGAGGTTCGGGCCTGGGCGGCTGGGGCCTTGGAGGCTGAGGTCTGGGAGGCTGGGGCCTTGGAGGTTCGGGCCGTGGAGGCTGGGGCCTTGGAGGTTCGGGCCTTGGAGGCTGGGGCCTTGGAGGTTCGGGCCGTGGTGGCTGGGGTCTTGGCGGCTGAGGCCGGCCTGGCCTGTCAGGCATAAACGGAGGCGCAGGGCGTCCCATTCCTTCCTGGGCAGTGAATTCCATGGTATCCTCAGAATCATCAAAGACGGTATCGTCAAAATCTTCTAATATGGTGTCCTCAGCCTCTTCCAGGATATCGTCAACCTCATCAAAGACATCATCAGGGTAAGGTATGATAGGTTCTAATTCCTGTGAATACACCCACTCAACGGAGTCTTCTGCCTGGGGATGAGATTCAGAATAGGCAGTGGGATAGTAGTAAGGATCTTCCGTCAGCGAAGGGTTGTAAGTGTTGTTGTACATAAGGTTACCTTTCAAAGTATTCTTTGCCATATCTTATGCGGCAGAATGAGATTGGTGTGTGGCGGACAGGGATAACCTGTATGCACCGGCATTTTGATTTAGAACAGTACAAGGGATGAAATATAATGAAAATGTAACTGTTCAGACGGCGGGAGAATGAAATGAATAAATCCATGGGGAGTGGCAGAAGATATAAGGGAAATAAGGAGACAGAAAATGCAGTCAAACAGCAACACGGAAAATGAGATCCAAACAAATGAGATCCTGGACTACTATGCAGGTCTGCAAAACCGTTCCTCCCAGGAAATGATCGTGGAAATGCTGCGGGAACTCCAGGAAGTGAACGGTTGTATCGGTCCCGGACTCCGGGAAATGGCGGCGCAGGCAGCAGATGTAAAGGTATCCACCATACAGGCCATCATAAAGCGGATTCCCAGTTTAAAGGAATCCGCTTATAGGCATGAGATCGTCTTCTGCATCGGAAAAAACTGTGCAGCAAAGGGCAGTCTGGATGTCCTGCAGAAGCTAAAACAAAAGCTGGGAATCAACGGGGATGGGATATCCAGGGATGGGACCGTGTATCTGAAAACCAGGTCCTGCTTAAAGCATTGCCGTACGGCTCCCAATGTGATGGTGGACGGATGCCTCTGCTGCGGAAAAAGTGCGGAGGAGATCGCAAAACTGGTATCCGGTTAAATCAGGTGCTGCAATTACTTTAGGGCATGGATGATCCTCTTTTGTATGCCGGCAGGCAGGTGGGATCTTCCTTTTGCCCCCGCAAATGCAACCGTTCCCAGTTTTTTCATGCCGGAAGTCTTAAAAAATTCATTCATAGCCCGGATGGCCCCCCTGCTCTGGCCAAAGATCCATGAAAAAGGATAGGGAGTGTTACAGGCTGTCAAAAGCAGATAGCCCTGGCCGGGGGAAAGCCGGGGGCGGGGAAATGCAGCGGTTTCTTCCATGGCGGTTCCAAGGAGACGGTCAAACAGGTTCTTGACAACCGCTGGTACATTGGCCCAGTAAGTCGGGGCAGCCAGTACAACACGGTCGCAGGATTTGATAAGTCCGGCGATTTCCTGCAGGTCATCATGATGTACACAGATCCCGGTACCCATACACGCCCGGCAGCCCTGACAGTACCCGATCTGCTTCTCATACAGATGGATTACCGTGACCTCCCATCCATTTCCCATTGCTTCTTTTACGGCACAGTCTAACATGGATGCGGTTGAGCCGGTTTTATGGGGGCTTCCCAAAAGCGCGACCATTCTTTTTTTCATATCACACCATTCCTTTCAATCATCCGGTACAACTTATCAAATCCAAAATCCAAAAACTGCTGCTTTGACAATTGCATGGCTTTCTCAAGATAAAACTGTTTGTTTGAGGCAACCTGGACCAGGCCTGACAGCGCTGACCAGAATAAAAAAACAGTTTCCGGAACCGGCAGATCGGGCAGAAAGTCCCCGGTCTCCATCCCTTCACGTATAAATGAGGCAATGATTTCGATGATCTGTTCCCCGGCCTGGTAAATCTCCTTTTCCACCGGAAGAAAGTCACCGTGATCAAAATCCACATTGATCTCGCTCAGGGTAAAGGAAAAATACAGAGGATACTGTTCATGGTACTTCCACAGTGCGGTACATATGCTGTTGTACCTATCCCTTATGGTTCCCTGCCCTAAAGCGCTGTCGGAAAGGCTTTGACAGAGAAGTTTCATGCTTTTTAGGGCAAGATATCCCACGATTTCCTCCTTGTTTGCAAAATACACATACAGGGTTGCCTTGCTGTAGCCGGATTTTTTAGCAATGTCATCCATGGTGGCAGCCTGTATCCCTTTGTGCACGAACAAGTCTTCGGCGGCAGAGGCAATGGCCTCACGGTGCACATGCTCCGGTTCTTTTTTTCTTCGTCCCATCTTTTCCTCCCGGCGGGGATTTTCCATACAGTTAATTAATTAAACTAATAGTTTAATTAATTTTATCACAAACCTGCGCACAATACAAGCCAGATGACGCAATGTTACAGGAAAAATTTAGAATAACGTAAATAAATAGTAATATTGTGGAAGCAGCCATATGGTAATATTTAACCATATGCGGGATCATTAATTTTGCAGCAGGAGGTGGATGGATCATGTATATGGATTCGTTCTTTTGGGGAGGCGGGTTTGATATTCTGTTTTTCCTTATATTCACCATTATTATTGTAATGTTTGTGGTTGGAGCCGTTCGGGGGATCGGGCAGTGGAATAAAAACAACCATTCTCCCAGATTATCCGTGACAGCCCGGGTAACGGCAAAACGCACCAACGTGGTCCGCCGCCAGCATGCCAATGCAGGGGATATGACAGGAGCCCACGGATTCCATTCCTCCTCATCCACCAGTTATTATGTTACATTTGAGGTGGAAAGCGGTGACCGGATGGAACTGTCCGTGAGCGGTTCGGAATATGGGATGCTGGCAGAGGGAGATACCGGGACATTGAAGTTTCAGGGGACCAGGTATCTGGGGTTTGAGAGACATAATAGTTGAGGGACGGAAGGCAGGATCCGTAGAATTAACAGGCAGGACGTACAGGCAGAAGTAAAACAATCTGTCTGTACGTCCTGCTTTCTGTCATATATATTTCCCGATTCCATACAGGCAATGTAGAATATGGGATAAAAATGTGGTAAGCTAAGAGCGTACGTTCGGATTCTCCTCCACACCCATGGCTGCGGCTGATTTTTGGCCGGCTGCATACCCGGATGAGATTCAAAAGCTTCCCCCAACCGTATGCCGGGACGGAAGCTGTGTTGTGCATCCCTATGGAATTTGATGTCTGGGGGCATTATGCAAGACCTGACGTGCTTGAACTGAAGAGACATGAATAATACAGCTGGCTAAGCGGGGAGGTGTATGGTCATGCCGGCATATTTTAATTTGAGTATCCAGTTTCAGAGAGAGGACCTCTATCCCTTGTTTGTAACGGATTTTCATACGGCTTTGGAAAAGGCCGGCCTTATATTTAAAAGCGGTTACTGGAATTCGGAGGATAACAGCTTTGCGGAGATAGCCGCCTTTAACCAGAGGCTGTTGGAGCAGGATTTTAAACTGGGGTTCACGGAAACATATCTTCATAATTACAAGCAGATCTTGTTTGATTACAGGGGATTTTCCCATGTCAGGGGATTTTGGATGAACCGTTATCCGGAAGACGGACAGTTCAGTTTTGAAATCATCATCCCTGAAAGTGAAGTGCTGAAAGCGGAAGGACCCTGTTCCTTTATAGGTGACAGGGTACAGGATGTGGTCGAATGTGCAGGGGAAATCTGGAAATTTGATCCGGTAAAGGCTATTCAGACAGGCCTTGAAGCAGATGATGCCAGTGTGGGGCTTACAGCCATAGAGCAGGGGAAGGTCCCTAAGACCATACCCTTTGCCATTGTGGACCGAAGGCTTGCAGAGCATATGGATCTTTCGGAATACACAAAAGAACAGATAGGAACGTCCGGCATCCTGATTCAGGATTTTCACCGGTGGGATTATTAGGAGGAAAGTGGGGAAGTGGAGGAGAACAGGGAAAAGGAAGTCATGGAGGTGTCGCTTCAGGCAGGTCATCTGCTGCTGGAAAATGGAGCCGAGATCTCCCGGGTGGAAGAAACCATGGACCGGATCTGCAACTATTATGGTGTCCGTTCCGGAAATGCATTTGTGCTTTCCAATGGTATATTTACAACGGTAGGGGACAGGAACGAGTCGTTTTTTGCAAAGGTGGAGCACATTCCGGTCAGCGGAACCCATCTGGACCGTGTGGCGGCTGTAAACCAGCTTTCCAGAGAGATAGAGGAAGGAAGATATACCATAAAAGAAGTGGGGGAAAGGCTGGAGGATATAAAAAGAATGCCGGGTAAGACCCGGCTTATGCAGGTGATGGCATCCGGCTGCGGAAGTGCCGCATTCTGCTATCTGTTTGGAGGGAGTCCCTGGGACAGCACTGTTGCACTTTTAGCAGGGCTGGCCCTGTATCTGTATGTGCTGTATGTCAGCGGCCCTCATCTGTCCAAGATCGTGGCAAATATCAGCGGCGGGGCACTGGTCACCATCCTGTGCAGCGCCATGTATCTTCTGGGGGTGGGGCAGCATCTCAACTATATGGTGATCGGCTCCATCATGCCGCTGATACCCGGAGTGCCCTTTACCAATGCCATCAGGGATATTGCCAATGGTGATTATATATCAGGATCGGTCCGTATGCTGGACGCCCTTTTGGTGTTTTTCTGCATTGCCATAGGTGTGGGCGTGGGATTCACCGTGATCGGATGGCTGAAGGGGGGTACGCTGCTATGATACTGCAGATTTGTGTTGCCATGGTGGGGACGGTGTCGTTTTCTCTTCTGTTTGGAGTCCCAAGGGTATTCTACCCATGGTGCGGGGCCATTGGAGGAGCCGGATGGGCCGTATATGTGCTGACAACATCCGGCGGCTGCGGACCGGCGGGGGCATCCTTTATTGCCACGGTGGTGGTGATTTTCCTGTCCAGGTCCGCCGCTGTGCGAAACAGGTGTCCGGTTACCATTTTCCTTGTATCAGGCATCTTCCCTCTGGTGCCCGGGGCAGGTATTTACTGGACCGCGTACTATCTGGTGACAGAACAGCTCCGCCTGGCCGTATATACGGGATATGAGGCGGTGAAGGTGGCGGTTGCCATTGTGCTGGGGATTGTATTTGTGTTTGAACTGCCCCAGGGAATGTTTCGGTGGGCGGCAAAAAAGGGATATCATGTCTGATGTCCCTTTTTTATAAGTCCCTTTTTATAAGACAGGAATTTTAATCTTGACGTATCTATATTCAGATGCTACCCTCAGTGGACAAGGGGATCTTATACACATGATTTCAAACGGCGTTCTGCCAATGATGATCAAACGGGCTGGCAAAGGCGCAGTTGGTTCAATGGGCCCCGGAGGGCGGTCCGCTGATTACCAGCGGGCCGCATATTTATTCAGCATAAAGGCCGGATAATAGGACTCCTTTGCCTTTCTCAGGTTTTCCATGCCCATATCTTCTTCCCGGTTGATATAGCGAAGCCCCGGATGGGTCTTAAGAAGATGGCGGACAAATTCCCGGTTGATCATCTGGTATGTGCCGTGGACTGAGATGTCGGCTTTTTCAAACCTTACATCAAACCCGTTCCTGCCAACAGGCTCCCCCAGTGTAAATGCCAGCAGACGGTCCCCGCCATAGATGACGCCGCCTTCCAGCCCCAGCTGGTCGTAATGCTTAAAGGCTGTCAGAATGGCTTCTTTTTCCGCCTCGGCCATACCGCCTTCCTGCCCACTGTGATCTTCTTCCCAGCTGTTTAGCAGATCAAGGCAGGATTTGGCATGTTCTTTGCCGAGCTGTTCAAAGCGCCAGTCCGGGCACTCCTGTTCAAACCGGTTGCAGTGGTTGCGCTTATTGTGCAGTTTTTTGCCGCCCAGCCCTGCAAGGACTTCTGCTTCGTAAATATAATCCGCACTGCTGCGAACCTCCTCAAAGGTGAACTGGGCCGGGAACTCTTTTTCCAGGCGGTTTTTCTGCTCTTCGGTCATGCCCCTGATCAAAAGGGGCTGTCCCTGCTGTTCTGACAACCGTTTCATCTGAAGGATTGCCGGTTTGAGGGGACCGCTGCCCGATGGAAAGGAAAAGAACAGCCCCTCCTTTGTGCTATACTTTGGGATCATCCTGTTGTCGATCCTGGCTGCCGTCATTCCATATGCGCTGCCCCAAAGAAAGAAGGTCCCAAAGCATCCATCGGATGCCAGACTGTCTTCCGCTGCCAGAATGGGAGCAGCCCAGGTGCGGTCATGTATGGTCAGTTTCCTGAATTCCAAAGGACTGGTATGGATGATGCTGGGAATATTCAGTTCCCATTCCTTAGAAAGAGCCGTATTTCCTGAAACCGTGTATTGTCTGCTTTGTGTGTCGTGCATGTCCGCCTGTGTCGTGGTGTGCTTTTTAGATTGTACTGTATTCATAAATCTCCTTTTTAGTGTTAATACTGGAATCGTCTGCTTTATGGTCCATTGACTTTTCCATTACAACATATTATAATTTTAACAGTACCATTATAAAAAGCAAGTACGAACATTCAGGTGAGATACTAACTTTAAAGTTAGATACTAAACTAAAAGTTATATACTTACCTAGAGGAGAGTGTGAAATGGAAAAATGCCGTATATCCCAGGCATGTCTGGGAGACACTGGTTTCAGCTATACCCTGTCTCTGATCAATGGAAAATATAAGATGACGATCCTCTACACTTTAATGGAATTTGGTGTGGTGCGCTTTAATGAGATGAAAAAGTATATTGGTGAGATATCATATAAGACACTGAGCGTCACCCTGAAGGAACTGGAGAGCGACCAGCTGGTACACAGGGAGGAGTATCCCCAGATCCCGCCGAAAGTGGAATACAGCCTGACAGAGCGGGGAAGGTCACTGATCCCCATTCTGGATATGATGTGTGCATGGGGGGATAAGCACCGTCTGCCCTCCCGGAGAACGGGTGAATCTGAAGCCTGAGATGTGAAAAAAGGGGTTGACAGATAGGGAATTACCGAATAAACTGGTAAAGGATATATAAATTTGGACCCGGTATCCAATGTACACGTCCGATACAATTACAACAGGGAGCTTGTAGCGCAGGCTGAGAGGAAGTAATCGAACTTCGACCTATTATACCTGATTTGGATAATGCCAACGTAGGGAAATATGGAACATACAGGAATCGCGCGGAATATGCGAGGTTGCTGTACAGCATGAGTGATTCATGGCCCATTCCTTAACGGAGCGGGCCATTTTTATTTTCCACAAAAGAAAATAAGGAGGAGAATCATGAACTACACAACGCAGATGGATGCAGCCAGAAGGGGCATCCAGACAAAGGAATTAAAAAAGGTGGCTGAAAAGGAGAAGTTTGATATTGCAGAGCTGATGAAGCTGGTGGCGGAAGGCAAAGTGGCCATTCCCGCCAATAAACGCCACCAATGCCTGGAGGCAAATGGGATCGGCTCCATGCTGAAAACAAAGATCAATGTAAATCTGGGCACATCCAGGGACTGCATGGATCTCAACATGGAACTGGAAAAGGTAAATGACGCAGTGCGGATGGGGGCAGAGTCTATTATGGATCTCAGTTCCTTTGGGGATACCCGTACCTTCAGGAAGAAACTGACCAGGGAATGCCCGGCCATGATCGGCACGGTCCCCATCTATGATGCGGTGGTATATTACCATAAGCCCTTAAAGGATATCACATCCCGGGAATGGATCGATATTGTAAAAATGCATGCGGAGGACGGCGTGGATTTCCAGACCATCCATATTGGGATCAACAGGAGAACGGCAGATCGGTTTAAGAAGGCGAAGCGTCTGACTAATATCGTGTCCAGGGGAGGTTCCATCATCTTTGCATGGATGGAGATGACCGGACAGGAGAATCCCTTTTATGAGCATTTTGACGAGATACTGGATATCTGCCAGGAATATGATGTGACCCTGAGCCTGGGAGACGCCTGTCGTCCGGGATGTATCGCTGATGCCTCGGACATTTCACAGATAGAGGAACTGGTAACGCTGGGTGAGCTTACACAGAGGGCGTGGGATAAGAATGTTCAGATTATAATCGAAGGACCGGGACATATGCCGTTAAACCAGATCGAGGCCAATATGAAGATACAGCAGACCATCTGCAAGGGAGCGCCGTTCTATGTACTGGGCCCCCTGGTAACAGATATTGCCCCTGGATATGACCATATAACAGCAGCCATTGGGGGAGCCCTGGCAGCGGCCAGCGGCGCATCCTTTCTCTGCTATGTGACTCCGGCAGAGCACTTGAGGCTGCCGGATGTAAATGATGTAAAGGAGGGAATCATTGCATCCAGGATCGCGGCCCATGCGGCGGATATTGCAAAGGGGATCAAGGGGGCTGCCCAGTGGGATCATGAGATGAGCACTGCCCGCAAGAATCTGGACTGGGAGCGGATGTTTGAATTGTCCCTGGATCCTGAAAAGGCCAGGAGCTACAGGGAATCCGCAAAACCGGAAAAGGAAGATACATGCTCCATGTGCGGCAATTTTTGCGCGGTTAAAAATATGAACCGGATACTCAATGGTGAGATTGTCAGTATATTTGATGAATGATGATCATTTTACATAAGAAAAAGGACTTGACATTGCAGGAATTATTATATAGAATTAAAACCAGAGAAAAACTTAGAAAAGAAAACTTATGTGACTAGGGAGTCACGAAGTGAGTATGTTACTGGTATGCAGGCAGAACTCAGATTACACTGAAAATTTTTATTTTCCGTGTAGTTTGAGTTTTTTTTTCTGGAAAGGAGGATCTATTGTGAAGATAAGTCAGATTTTAAATAACAATGTTGCAGTGGTAAAAAAAGGGGGCAGTGAGCTGATCGTCTACTCCAAGGGCATATCATTCAGAAAAAAGGCTGGCCAGTCGATAGGGGAAGAGGAAATCGAAAAAACATATGTTTTGGATTCCAATGATATGCTGGAGCATTTCAGTTACCTGCTTGCCAATACAGATGAAGAGTATCTGAACATTGCCAACAATGTCATTGCTTTTGGCGAGATCCTGCTGGGGCAGAAGGCAAATGATTATTTATATCTGACTTTATTGGACCATATTGACTTTGCCCTGAAAAGGGCGGGAAAAGGGCAGTTTATCCGCAGCCCCCTGACATGGGAGGTGAAGAAATTCTACCCGAAACATTTCCAGATCGGCCTGCATGCCCTGAATCTGATGAACCAGCGCTTTGACGTGGGATTTCCTGAGGATGAGGCGGTTTCCATTGCCCTTCATTTTGTCAATCTCCAGTCAGAGGGACACGATCTGAAGGAGACCATAGAGGCCATGCAGGTGTTAAAAGATATCCTGTCCATCATACAATACCATTACAGCCTGCGCCTGGACGAGTCGTCAGTGAATTATATGCGGCTCATTACCCATCTGCAGTATTTTATCCAGCGGCTTCAGACCGGACAGGTATTTGAGGACAATGACAAGGCGTTGAATTCCCAGGTGAGGGTCCTGTACCCAAGAGCCTATGAGTGTGCGGTGAAGATCAGGGCGTACATTAAAGACAGTTTTAAAATGGAACTTACAATTGATGAGGAAACATATCTGATCCTGCATATACACAGGGTCGCGGACAGAAATGAAAAAAAGGAGTAAAAGCCATGAAATATCAGGCATTAAATGAATCGATCATCCGCTTAGTGGGCGGAAAAAATAATATCAGCGCAGTGGTGCACTGCATGACAAGGCTTCGTTTTACACTGAAGGACCGGAGCCTGGCGAAAACAGATGAGATCAAGGCTTTGGATGGGGTGATTGACGTGGTATCCAATGATGTGGCATATCAGATCATCATCGGAACCCAGGTATCGGAGGTACACGAGGAGCTGACCGCCATGCTGGGACTTGGCAGTGAGACCGGGGATCCGCAGCCCAAAGGAAAGAAGAATCCCTTTAAGGCGGCCCTGGACCTGGTGTCGGAATCCATGACACCTTTGCTGGAGCCCATTATCGCAGCGGGCATGCTGGCAGGACTGCTGTCCCTGGTAGCCCTGACAGGGCTGGTATCAGCGGACAGTCCAACCTATATTGTGCTGGATTCCATCAGGGGAGCCGTGTTCTTTTTCCTCCCCATTTTTATGGCCATGGCATGTGCCAAGCGTCTGAACGCCAGCCCGTATCTGGCCGTGGCATTGGCGGCAACCCTGCTGTCCTCCTCCATTAACGGGGTGGAAGGGCTCGGTGTGTTTGGAATCCCCCTTCCTGCCATTACCTATTCCAGTTCCTTTATTCCCATCCTGCTGGCCGTATGGTTTATGGGATATGTGCAGGCGTTTCTGAAAAAGGTCATCCCTAATCTGCTGCAGTATTTTCTGATCCCGGTACTGACCCTGGTGATCACCCTCCCTGTTACCCTAATGTTTTTTGGCCCTATCGGGACCTGGATCGGGGAGGGGATCAGCTTTGTATGCACCTTCCTGGCCAATACGCTGGGCAACTGGAGTGTGGTGGCCTTCTATGCGGCCATCCAGCCGTTCCTGATCATGATGGGAGCCGGAAACTTTATCATGCCCGTGGTCATGGCATTCCTGGCTGAAATGGGTTATGACCCCCTGTTCCTGGCAGCCTGCACCATTTCCGATATTGCTGTGGGCGGCGCCATGTTCGGATACTTCCTCCGGGCAAAGGATCCAAAACAGAAAGAACTGTTTGGTACGGTCAGCTTTTCCGCGATCTTAGGCTGCACAGAGCCGGCCGTGTTCGGTGTGTTTGTAAAATACCGCCGTCCGTTCCTGGCCGTTATATTCGGCGGAGGTCTGGGAGGACTGTTTGCAGGCCTTATGCAGGTAAAAACATATACCATGGCATGGGGACTGGCCGGACTTCCCTCCTATATCGGGGTAAATGATTTTAACAATTTCTATTACATGATAGCGGCCGTGCTCATCGGATTCGTGGCAGCGGCCATTGCGGGATTTGTTCTGTGCGCGCCCGGGGGGGAGACGGAGAAAGAGCGTACAGTCAGCCCGGATGCAGCTCCTGTACCGGCGGATACCAGCGGGCTTCAGAAGGAACTTCTGAGCACTGTGGCGGAAGGAACCGTGGTTCTGCTTTCACAGGTAAATGACAAGGCATTTTCCAGCGGCGCCATGGGAAAGGGGATCGGAATCAAGCCGGCAGCCGATCAGGTCTACGCTCCTGTAAGCGGACAGGTGGTATGCCTGTTCCCCACCAAACACGCTATTGGGATCAAAAGCGATTCCGGCGTGGAGCTGCTGGTCCATATCGGGATCGATACGGTCCAGCTGGACGGTAAATATTTTACCGCCCATGTGGAGCAGGGGCAGCGTGTGGAGCGGGGACAGCTTCTGGTGGAAGCGGACATGAAGGCCATTGAGGCAGAAGGGTATGATACCACTGTCATGGTCATTATCACCAACACGGCCCAGTTCCTGGATGTGATCCCCACTACGGCTGAGAATATCCATCTGGATGAAGAGTGCCTCAGTGTTGTGTTTTAGAACGTAAAGGAGCTGATAAGGATGAGAAAAGACTTTTTATGGGGAGGCAGTATAGCGGCCCATCAGTGTGAGGGCGCTTGGCAGGAGGGCGGAAAGGGAACCGCTATTATGGATCTGGTGACCAGCGGCTCCCATGAAGTTCCAAGGGAAATCTGTACGGAGATAGAGGAGGGAAAGTATTATCCCTCCCACAGGGGAATTGATTTTTACCATCGGTACAGGGAGGACATTGGTCTCTTTGCCCAGATGGGGTTTAAGACACTGCGGATCTCTGTGGACTGGTCCAGGATCTATCCCATGGGTGACGAGGAACAGCCCAATGAGGAGGGGATCCGGTACTACAGGTCCGTGGTGGATGAACTGCGCGCGCAGGGGATCGAACCCATGGTTACCCTGTATCACTTTGAAATGCCTTATCATCTGGTGACGGAATATGGTTCCTGGACCAACAGGAAAGTGATTGACTTTTATCTGAAGTACTGTGAGACCATGTTCCGTGCACTGAAGGGAAAGGTCAGGTACTGGGTCACGTTTAATGAGATGAACCATATTGATCCGGCCACAGAGGCATCGGATATTTTCACTTATATCATTGCGGGCCTTAAGTTTTCACAGATGGAAGAACCTGCCAGGACCTTGGCCGCGGTGGGATATAATATGACAGCGGCAGGGGTGAAGGCAGTGGAACTGGGCCACAGGGTGGACCCGGATAACCAGATCGGATGTGTGTTCGGCCTTCAACCCGTGTACGCCTATAACTGTAAACCGGAGAATGCGTTCCAGGCATTTAAGGAAATGTACCGGGATTTTTATCAGGTGGACGCCATGTGCAACGGATATTTCCCCAGGTATAAGCTGAAGGAATACGAAAAAATGGGCATTGTACCGGAGGGTGTAGAGGAGGATGAGGAAGCATTTAAACAGGGCGTCATTGACTTTATCGGCGTCAATTACTACTCCTCCAGCGTGGGCCATCATGATGGGGAAGAGGGGGAGGAGACCCTGTTTGGGGGTGTGCAGAACCCATACCTGGAGCAGAGCAGGTGGGGGTGGTCCATTGATCCCAAGGGACTGCGCTATCTGCTGAACGCAGTGTACAAAAAGTACGGGAAACCCCTGATCGTTACGGAGAACGGTCTGGGCGCGGTGGATATCCTGAGTGAGGACAAGACCGTGGATGACAGCTACCGCATTGAGTACCTGAGGCTTCACCTGGAGCAGCTGAAACTGGCGGTTGAGGAGGATGATGTGGAATGCTTCGGATACCTTATGTGGGGGCCTATTGATTTGGTTTCCGCCACCACAGGGGAGATGAAAAAGCGGTATGGTTTTATCTACGTGGATCAGGAGGATGACGGAAGCGGTACCGGGGAGCGGTATAAGAAGAAATCATTTGACTGGTTCCGTCATGTGATTGAGACCAATGGGGAAGAATTGGGACAGGAATAAGTCCGGATAGAAAAATTATAGTGGAAAGAATATCGCAAAAAGGGTTCCGGACAAAATTGCCGGAACCCTTTCCTTGTTGTGTGTATCATTCAGTATGTGTATCATTCACTTAAATCAATCCTCCGTATTGCAGGAACAGAGGGGCGAAAACAAGGGACACAATGGTCATCAGTTTGATCAGGATATTGATGGAAGGTCCTGAGGTATCCTTAAATGGATCGCCTACCGTGTCACCTACTACAGCTGCCTTGTGGGCCGTGCTTCCCTTTCCGCCGTGGTTGCCCTCCTCTATGTATTTCTTTGCATTGTCCCAGGCTCCGCCGGAGTTGGACATAAAGATTGCCATGAGGACGCCGGTGACAAGGGAACCGGTGAGAAGACCGCCCAGGGCATCCGGTCCCAGGATAATTCCGGTGGCCAGGGGCGCCAGCACTGCCATAAGTCCCGGCAGGAACATTTCCCTGAGGGCAGCCGTGGTGGAGATGGACACGCAGGAAGCGTAGTCGGGGCGGGCATTTCCCTGAAGGATCTGCGGATTCTCACGGAACTGGCGGCGCACCTCCTCGATCATCTGGTGAGCTGCCTTGGATACGGATTCCATGGTCATGGCAGAGAAGAGGAAGGTGAGCATCCCGCCGATGAAAAGGCCCACAATGACATGGGCATTGAGGATATCAATGGTGGTGAGCTTAACTGCCTCGGCATAGGATACGAACAGGGCCAGTGCGGTGAGGGCAGCGGAGCCAATGGCAAAGCCCTTGCCGATGGCAGCCGTGGTGTTTCCCACGGAGTCAAGCTTATCGGTGATCTCACGGACGGATTTGTCCAGTCCGGCCATTTCCGCTATACCTCCCGCATTGTCTGCAATGGGTCCGTAAGCATCGATGGCAACTGTTATTCCGGTGGTTGACAGCATACCCACTGCGGCCAGGGCAATTCCGTAAAGTCCCATAAGGCGGTTGGAGATCAGGATGCCGATACATACCAGAAGGATGGGAACAGCGGTGGACTGCATACCCACTGCCAGGCCGCTGATAATGGTGGTGGCGGAACCTGTCTCAGACTGGCCGGCCACTTTTTTTACAAACCGGTAATCCCCTGACGTATAGATCTCAGTGACAAATCCAATGAGCACACCCACAAACAGGCCGGTGATCACGGTCAGGGCAGCCAGGTAATTGCCGAAAAAGGTGCGGCTCAGCGCCAGTGCAGCGATAACAACCAGTGCGGTAGCGCTGTATTCCCCTGTCTTTAGTGCCTTGTGGGGATCCGTGCCCCCGATGGCCTTGACAAGCAGGGTTCCTATGATAGAAGCCGCAATGCCGCATGCGGAGAGCAGCAGTGGGAAAATGATGCCGGATTCCTGATAGAATACAAGGCCCAGGGTCAGTGCGGAGATCAGGGAACCCACATAGGATTCAAACAGGTCAGCGCCCATTCCTGCCACATCACCAACATTGTCGCCCACGTTGTCGGCGATCACGGCCGGGTTGCGGGGATCATCCTCTGGGATGCCTGCTTCCACTTTTCCCACCAGGTCAGCGCCCACATCCGCGGCTTTGGTATAGATGCCTCCTCCCACACGGGCAAAAAGGGCGATGGAGGATGCTCCCAGGCTGAAGCCGGAGAGGACGGACACGTCCCGTGTGATCATATAGAGGGCTCCAACCCCCATCAGTCCAAGGCCGACCACAGCCATTCCCATGACACTGCCGCCTGAAAATGCAAGTGCCAGGGCGCTGCGCATGCCTGAGGTGCGGGCCGCATTGGCGGTACGGCAGTTGGCGCGGATGGCAGCGCTCATTCCAAGATAGCCGGCTGCTGTGGAAAAGAAACTTCCCACCAGGAAGCATCCTGCAGTGACCCAGCTGCCTGTTCCAAAGCCGATGACAATAAACAACAATGCAACAAAGACAATAAGTATACGGTACTCTGAGGTGAGAAAAGCCCTTGCGCCTTCTGCAATGGCGTCAGCGATCTCCCTCATTTTCTGGTTTCCGGGATCCTGCTTGATAACATGCAGCCTTAACATGATGGCAAACAGAAGCCCCAGCAGTCCTATGATGGGGACTATAAGTAACATTTGATTCATAATACCCTCCTATTTTTTGGTTAAAATAAATCCCTCCTAAATGGATTGTAACAAACTTCCAGGAGTTTATCAACAAAAATTTTTAGAATAACTAAAAGATTTTGCACATTTTTAAGTACAGGAAGGACTGTTCACAAAATGGATATTGCTGTAAATGGGATTTTAGTATATGATTAAGAGATAAGAACACGAACATGTGGGAAACGGCAGGTGGAAACGGTGAAGTGGAATATTGCTCCGGAAACAATATCATTGGTTATCCTGGGAATCATATGGGTATATTCCCGAAAAGGCAGCCATATTCCGAGCCTGAAGAACAGGATGTTCCAGGGATGCCTGACCATCACCTTTGCGGCCATGACAAGCAACATCCTGTCCACCTTTATGCTGTACCGTTACATCCCCTCACCCCTGTGGCTGACCTGGGCGGTTACCACGGTCTATTTTATACTGACTCCTTTAATGGGCCTGATCTATTATCTTTATGTGGTCTCCATCATATATGAGGAGCGCCCCAGGTTAAGGCAGATGATCCTGGCCGGAAGTATTCCCGCAGTCCTTTATACCATGCTGGTATTGTCCAATTCGTTTACAGGATGTATGTTTGCCATAAACAGCGACCAGGGATATGTGAGAGGCGGCTGCATTTTCCTGACCTATCTGATTTTTTACGCATACTGTATTGCATGTATTGTGGTGGCGGTCAGGAACCGGCATAAGATTGACCGGCAGATCTTCCATATCCTGGCGGCTTTTCCGGTGCTGGCCGTGCTGGTCATCCTGTTCCAGCAGCTGTATCCTGATATCATCCTGTCAGGCTCCGCCGCCACATGTGCGCTTCTGATCATCTACCTACATTTGCAGAACAAACAGATATCCATGGATTACCTGACCGGTGTACCCAACCGCCAGGAGCTTTTGAATATGCTGGACCTGATGTTTAAGAAATATCCGGACAAGGAATTTACCCTGATGGTGGTGTCGATCCGGGATTTCCGTCAGGTCAATAACATATGCGGGCAGCACAGCGGGGACGAGTTTCTTAAATCGGTGTGCCGGTTCCTGTGTGAGATCGGTCCCCGGGAAAATGTCTACCGGTACAGCGGGGATGAGTTTGCCCTGCTGTTCACGGACGGGGATGGGGAGCGCATCCGCCGGTGCGTGGGTGAGATACAGGAACGCATGGCTAAGCCATGGCAAAACCGGGATTATCAGTTTATCCTGCCGGTGGCCATAGGCATTGTCAGGCGGTCCGAGTATGTGAACACGCTGGAGAAAGCGGTGAGCGCCATTGAGTATGCTGTTTACCAGGCCAAAACCGGAAAATATGGGGAGGTCCTATACTGCGACCGCAGTATGCTGGGAAAACTGGAGCGGAGAAAACAGATCATCCAGATCTTGAAGGATCAGCTGGCCGGCGGGGATGTGGAGATGTACTATCAGCCCATCTATTGTGTGGATTCAGGGAAATTCATGTATGCAGAATCCCTTATGAGGATGAACAACACTCCCATCGGCCCGGTGTATCCCTCGGAATTTATCCCCATTGCTGAGGAGACAGGCCTTATCATTGAACTGACCTATCTGATCCTGGACAAGGTATGTAAATACATCAACCGCCTCCGGGCACAGGGGCTTCCCATTGAAGCCATCCATGTGAATTTCTCGGCCATCCAGTTTTCACAGCCGGACCTGACCGCAAAGGTACTGGATATCATACAGCGCAACGGGACCCCTATGTCCATGGTCAAGCTGGAATTTACAGAGAGCACCCTGGCGGAGAACCCCCAGGTGGTGACGGATTTTGCCATTGAGATGAAACGCCACGGCATCATAATGGGTCTGGATGATTTTGGGACAGGATACTCCAATATTGCCACTGTTATCAGCATTCCCTTTGGAACCATAAAGCTGGATAAAAGCCTTGTGTGGGCATCCATGGACAATCAGACATCGGCCCTGGCGGTAAAGCATCTGGTGGAAACCTTTAAGGACCTTGGGATGGCCGTGGTGGCGGAGGGGGTGGAGACCGAGGAGCAGAGGCAGCTGGTGATCGATTTTGGGGTGGAGCAGATACAGGGGTATTATTACTCAAAACCATTGTCACAGCAGGGGATGGAAGAATTTCTGCGGAAAAACGAAGGATATTTATAGCGGAGGTTCTTTGTAACAGAGTTTTTTATAATGGATGAATCTTGATCACGGGGAAATGCGGTTCACAGGGAACTGCAGGATGCCGCCGGTACCATTGTGTGCCGGCGGCATTTTCGTATGGTGACCGCACTCTTGTATTCCGGCGAATTCCCTGTATGCTGGCGGCAGTCCAGCCGCCAGACCCGCCTCCGGGCACTCCGGCTTCCGGACTGCTTTTTGTGGTTTGTTTTTTCAACATTTTAGGTTTGTATTCTGTGTTTCAGCCCGGCCCTGTTTTTACTATAATGACATCAACAGGTGTACTCTCTGAGACTCCGAGCGTACACAACAGCAGAAGGGAGGTAATAAAGTGTCATATTTTAACGAGATAACATTAGGGGTGTGTTATTATCCGGAACACTGGAAAGAGGAATTATGGCCGGAGGATCTAAGGCGTATGAGGGATGCCGGGATAACAATGATCCGGATCGGGGAGTTTGCCTGGAACAAATTTGAGAACCAGGAAGGGGTATTTGATTTCAGCTTTTTTGACCGTTTCCTGGATGTGGTCCGGGCAACGGATATCAAGGTTATCTTCTGTACCCCCACGGCGACCCCGCCGGCATGGCTTACGCTAAAATATCCTGAGGTGCTGGCCGTGGACCTGGATGGCAGGAAACAGTATCATGGGGCAAGAAGACATTACAATTATAATTCCCCCATATACAGGGAGAAGACCAGGATCATCACGGAACAGCTGGCCAGACACTATGGGGAACACAAATGCATCATCGGATGGCAGATTGATAATGAATTAAACTGTGTCACCAATGAGTTTTATTCCGAATCCGACCATGAAGCCTTCCGCACATTTTTACAGGAACGGTACGGCACCCTGGAGCAGCTGAACAGCGCGTGGGGAACCGTGTTTTGGAACCAGACTTATACGGAATGGGAGCAGGTGTACCTGCCGCGCCACACACAGAGGGATACCTGTAATCCCCATCTCAGGCTGGATGCCGTCCGGTTTTTCTCGGAAAGCTGTATCTCCTATTGCAGATTACAGTATGAGATCCTGAAACAATACCTGCCGGACCATGTGTTTGTCACAACCAACGGATTGTTCGGACACGTGGATTATAACAGGATGGTCAATGAGGCGCTGGATTTCATTACATATGACAGCTATCCTGAGTTCGGGTTAATGGAGGGAGCCGATCATCTGAAGGACAGAAAGTGGAGCATGAACTTGGCCAGGGCACGGGGGACCGGAAAGGGATTCGGTATCATGGAACAGCAGTCAGGCCCCGGAGGATGGTATAATTTCAGGGTGGCGCCCTCGGCAAAGCCCGGCCAGATCCGGCTGTGGACCTTCCAGTCCATTGCCAACGGCGCTGATTTTGTAAGTTACTTCCGCTGGAGGACCTGTTCCTTTGGGACGGAGATATACTGGCATGGGATCCTGGGCTATGACAATCTGGACAACCGGAGGCTGGAGGAGATCAGGAACCTGTCCAAGGATATAAAGAAAATAAGCGGCATGGCGGGAAGCAGATATCAGGCAAAGGCAGCTATCCTGTATGATTATGATAATGAATGGGATGGGGAAACGGATGTGTGGCATGGACCCTTAAGAAGATACTCCCACCTTGGACTTTTCCAGGCGCTTCAGGAGGAACATATCCCCTTTGATTATGTCACCGTCACCCCGGAAATGGATGTACACACCCTGCAGCAGTATGAAGTGGTATTTGCACCCCACATGACCATAGTAAATCCAGCCCTGGTACAGGTGATCAGGGAATATGTGGAAGGCGGGGGCAAGTTCATTACTGGCGCCAGGACGGGATATAAGGATATGAACGGAAGGTGTCCCATGGAGATCATGCCCATCCGGATGACGGATCTGTTTGGGATCCATATCCTGGATTTTACAGCTGTTATGCCGGATTCCACGGACCAGTATGCCCAGATGGACGGGCAGAAGATTTACATGCCGCTGTTTCATGATATACTGACACCTGTGGATGAGGCATGTGAAATAGTTGCAACCTACTGTTCCGGTTATTACCAGGGAAGTCCGGCCATTGTCAGGAAACGTACCGGCGCAGGTGAAGCATATTACTTTGGGGCTGCCTTTGACTGCAAGACTGTAAAAACCCTGCTTCGGTCAGCCGGGGTCAGCAGCGGCCTGAGCTGTTGGGCCAGCGTGCCGGAATGGTGTGAGACCGCTGTCAGGGAAGGGGACCGGGGAGCCTGCCTGTTCATACTGAATTATGAAGATAAGTGGACGGAGATCCAGCTGAGAAGGACAATGAAAAATGTGCTGACCGGAAATGAAGAAAGCGGGACGATCAAACTGGAGCCCTTTGGGGTTCTTGTATATGAGATATAAGGGAGGATGGGGAACTATGAAACGAAGATTAGGTATAGGGTTATCAGTTCTTATGGCAATGGGTATTTTGGCGGGCTGCGGCAGTTCAGCGGCGGCCGATGGAGACAGCGGGGCGGTCAGCAAGGCCAAGACAAAAACAGAGGATGTGGTGGAGATGACCATGACCACACTAAACGGGGGCACCAATGATGTGTTTGCAGAGGCCATCCAGAGAGAAGTGGATAAGTTTAATGAAAGCAATGAGTATAATGTAAGGATCAAGCTGGAGTGTTACTCCAATGACAATTATAAGACAAAGCTCACCACCTTGATGGCGTCCAATGCCCAGCCGGATATCTTTTTTACATGGGAGTCCGGATTCCTTCAGCCCTTTGTGGACGGTGACAAGGTATATCCCGTAGGGGACATCCTTGTAAATGATGAGGAGTGGTATGGGGCGTATCCGGACAAAAGCGTGTTTGGTCCCCTTACATTCGGGGATGAGATATGGGCGGTGCCGAATTCCAAGCAGGTCGTGGTAGTGGCTTATAACAATAAGCTGTTTCAGGATGCGGGTACCAAAGTCCCCGCCACATACAGCGAATTCCTGGAAACGTGTGAAGCGCTGAAACAGGCCGGGATCAGCCCGTTAGCCATCCCCTGCGGGGAAGCGTGGTACGGAGGACAGATGCTTCAGCAGCTGTGTAATGTACTGGGGGGCGAGGAGTTTTACAATTACACCATCAGCGATGAGGTGCAGTGGAACCACAAGACGTTTGTGGAAGCGGGAACGCTTCTGAAACAGATAATGGACCAGGGATATCTGGTGGACGGATTTTTAGGAATGTCCCCAAGTGAAGGGTTTGAATTATTTAACAACGGTGATGTGGCCATGTTCATGTGCATCACATCAGGGGTTAACAAGCTGGATGTCCCGGAGAACCCCTACTACAATGATATTGATTTCTTTCTCCTGCCTTCCGATAACCCGGATTACAACGGTGTGAATGTAGGTTCCATCGGACAGACCTACGCCATCAGCAGCCAGGCGGAGAACCCCGGGGCAGCGGCAGCGTTTTTAAAGCAGATGACACTGGGGGATTACCAGCAGGTACTGACGGACAATGCCCAGATAACAGCAACCAATGTACAGGTAAACCTGGATAATCTCAGCGAGATGACGGTCCGGTCCAGGAAAATGTTTGACCAGATGAAGGTTTATACGCCCTGGCTGGACAGGATTTACGGGGCAGGTGAGGGCGTGGAGTTTAATAATGCATCGGTTTCTATTTTAGGCGGCACAGATCCACAGGAGGCAATGGACAATTTACAGCAGTTTGCCATTGATAATGCAAATAATTAATGAGCCCACAGGAGTGCTGCTTTTGCGGCACTCCCTGTTTATACAAGGAGGGTGTGTATGAATAAGGTATTGAGTAATAAGAAAACAATTGCAATATTTATATTGCCGGCATTTCTGCTTTATGGGGTATTTGTCCTGATACCCATCATCTATAACATATATCTGAGCATGTTTCAGACGGATCTGATGGGAAAAAAGAATTTTGTGCTTTTCCGCAATTACATGAATCTTTTAAATGACAAGATATTCCTGAAAGCCCTAAAAAATAACGGAATGCTTGTGGTTGGTTCACTCCTTGCCCATTTGCCCCTGGCGCTGCTGTTCGGAAATTTTATCTTTATTAAGATCAGGGGAAGCCGGTTTTTTCAGTCTGTATTCTTTCTTCCCTCTGTTATCTGCGGAGCCGGTGTGGGACTTCTGTTTAATATGATATATAATTCGGAATTCGGCCTCCTCAACACATTCCTGGATCTGATCCGCCTAAGCGGTCTTAAACACGCATGGCTCAGCGAGGAGAAGACGGTAATGCTTGCCCTCATTATTGTGGTGATGTGGAAGTATGTGGGATACCATATGGTCATACAGCTGGCGGCCATGAAATCCATACCCGACAGTCTGTTTGAGGCTGCCAGGATTGACGGGGCCACCACCTGGCAGCAGTTTACCAAGATCACATATCCACTGATCAAGCATGTGATCAAGATCGATGTGGTGCTGATCATCACAGGCTCCCTGAAATACTTTGATCTGGTGTGGACCATGACAAAGGGGGGACCCAACCATGCCAGTGAGGTGATGGCAACCTATATGTATTATCAGGGATTTAGGACCATGAAATTCGGTTATGCCAGCGCCATCGGCCTGGTGCTCCTGGTGCTGTGCATGCTGGTGATATGGGGCGTCAACCGTCTGATCCGGACTGAGAAGCTGGAATATTAGAGAGGAGACCGACTATGAAGAGAAACATATTTCGTCTGGCCGCATTCCTGGTCATGGCAATATTTGCAGTGTGCTGCCTGTATCCCATCATCTGGCTGATGATCAATTCCTTTAAGACAAATAAGGAGCTGTTTTATAATACATGGGGCCTGCCGGAAACCATGCAGCTGGATAACTATGCAAGGGCTATTTCCAAAGGAAATATTGGAAGCAGCTATATAAGTTCCGTGCTGATCACATCCGCATCAGTATTTCTTACCGTGTTCTTTGGAGCCATGGTTTCCTATGGAATCACCAGGCTGCGGTTTCCAGGCGTTGATATGGTGAGGGGCCTGTTTTCCATGGGAATGAGTATCCCGGCCTATGCGGTCATCATCCCTATGTTTGCAATGTTTAACCAGATGAAGCTGTTGGATTCCTTTACATCCGTTATCATTGCCCATGTTGTATTTGCTTTTCCCATTACGATCTATATCCTTACAGGTTTTTTTATGACCATTCCCAGTGAATTGGAGGAGGCTTTTATCATGGATGGGTGTACAATCCTGAAAGGATATTATAAAATAATATTACCCATTGCAAAACCCTCCATTGCAACGGTGTCTGTCATCAACTTTATCACGGTCTGGAATGATCTTTTGTTCCCGCAGATTTTCCTGACAACCATGTCAAAGATGCCTTTGCCCGTCATATTGACCCAGTTTGCGGATCTTGATTCCGTGGACTATTCAGGTATGCTGGCAGCTGTTGTCATGACGGTAATTCCAACCATTGCAGTCTACATCGTTTTACATGATAAGATCATTGAGGGTATGACAGCCGGAGCAGTGAAAGGGTGACGGAATTAGACTATGGATCCATATAAGCTTTTAATTGCAGATGATGAGCCCCATATACGGGCGGGGATCAGTGCCCTGGACTGGGAGAGTATCGGTGTCCGGGTCTGCGGAATCGCCAATAACGGAAAGGAAGCCATTGACATGGCTTCTTTGTGCATGCCGGATATCATTCTCACTGATATAAGGATGCCCATAACGGACGGACTGGAAATGGCGGAGCAGATCCTGGCCCGCAACAGTGATTGTATGATCATTTTTCTCAGCGGTTATGAGGATTTTGAGTATGTAAAGCGGGCCCTGAAAATGGGGGCATGTGATTATATCCTAAAGCCAGCGGCGCCCGGAGAGATACTTAACTGCTGCAGGGAGGCGCTTAAGCAGCTCAGGGACAAACGGGAGCATATACAGGCATATCAGGACTTAAGGTCCATGGTGGCCCGGAATGAGGACGGCAGGGAAGAAGGTAAGGAGACCCGGGAACATCATGGGGATTTAAGGGAGAGCAGGATAAACAGTAAGGAGATACGGTTTTATATTGAGAACAATTATGGGAAAGATCTATCTTTAAACGACTTGTCGGAGTTGTTTCATTTTAATTCCATCTACATTAACAGGATACTGAAAAAGGACACGGGCTATACGTTCCTTGAGATCCTTAACAATAAGAGAATGGCCGTGTCACTGAGGCTTTTGGAGGAGACGGACCTGAAGGTGAGCCGGATAGCGGAACAGGTGGGGATTCCGGACCAGCGTTATTTCAGCACCATGTTTAAAAAATATTATGGCTGTTCCCCCAAGCAATATAAACAGAACATGAAACGGAAGGGCATATGAAAAAACACAGGCGGAGGCGGTTCCAGCGAAAACTGAAGTATAAGTATATGGCCGCGTGCATCGGTATAAGCCTGTTCCTGGTCCTCATACTGACAGGCAGTTATTACGGATATTTTAACAAGCTGTTTGTGACCCAGACCCAGGATTATGTATTTAATATGGCGGAACAGTCAAAGGACAGCCTTGAACTTACCATGCGCCAGATCGACAGTGTGATCCTCAGCATCCAGAGCGAGACCATGGTCCAGGAGTTCCTGACAAAGATAGACAAAGGGACATATGGGGCTTATGAGGAATATCTGGCCAGGGAAAAGGTACGCCAGGGAATCTATGCGGATATCATGTGGGAGGATTCCGTGGTCAATGTTTATCTGGAATCAGACCAGGGATATTCTGAAGTGTGGGAAAAGTCAGGGGGCGGCGTCATATGGAATAAGCAGAAAAAGGAACAGATCTATGGGGGAAAGGGCAGGACCGTATGGCTGGGGGTGGATGAATCCGGTAAGTTCATGCAGGCCGGGGCCCAGATCAACAGCACAAAAAATTTAAAGCCCCTGGGTTTTGTAATGATACAGATGCCCGTGGAGGACTTTGAGAACCAGATCAACAAGTATTCCTTTATACGGAATGGGCTGACCATGATCATCAGCCGGTCGGAGGGGGTGATCGTGACCACGGATCCGGCGTTGTCCGCTGACGGACTTGACACATTGGGCCGGCGGTTTATGTCCGGCCATGTCAGGGAGGATGTGTATTCCGTTGACTTTGGGGGAGAGAAGTATTATGCGGTGATATCAGATCTGAGGTACAATGACTGGAGGCTGATCACGCTGATACCAAAGATGAATTACAGTGAGGTTTTATATGAACTGAGATTTTATATTTTTGCAGTAGTCATGGTGGTTCTGTTTGTCTCCTTTATCATTATACTGATCCTGGCGGAGCGGTTTACGAAAAACATCAAGGAGCTCCAGGGAGCTATGGAACGGTTTGGGGAAGGGGACTTTAACGTCATTTGCGCGGTCCACTCCGATGACGAGGTGGGGCAGCTGTCCCAGCATTTTAACATGATGGTGTACAATATCAATGATCTCATTGACAGGGTCTATAATGAGACTATGCTGCGTCAGGAAGCGGAACTCAAGTCACTGAGGATGCAGATCAATCCTCATTTCCTTTACAATACCCTGGACATGATGAGCTGGATCTCCCGGAACAGAGGTGTTCCGGAGGTGGGGGAGGTGGCGGTTTCGCTGGGTAATATCCTACGGTATACGATCAACGGGTCTGACTTTGCCACCATTGGGGAAGAACTGGAACATATCAGGAATTACTTTATGATACAGCACTGTAGGTATGGAGACCGGATCCATTTTAACATTGATGTTCCCCGGGAGGTTCTGGACATCCAGATCCCCAAACTGCTGATCCAGCCTTTGATCGAGAATGCAGTGGTACATGGGGTGGAGAACCTGGAAGCGGACGGGGTTGTGACCTTAAAGGCAGACTTAGACCGGCAAAACCTTTACATCTCTGTTATTGATAACGGGGTGGGGATGAGCCAGGAAAAGATAGACGCCATACTCAATGATGACAACGGCATTCCTCTGGAAGTCAGGGAATCCATTGGCCTTAAAAACGTAAACAGGAGACTTAAGATCCGCTACGGGGAATTTCACGGGCTCAGGATGCGCAGTGTCCTGGGAAAAGGGACAGAGGTTAAGATGTGCATACCATACCTGTCGTGATACAGATATAAATAGATTCAGACATTCGTAGATTCAGGCATTCGTAGGTTTAGGCATACAAAAAATCCCGGTTTCCGGACCCGGTTCAGGGTTCCGGAAAAACCGGGATTTCTATTATCACTGCTTTACAATGGTATACTTTGACAGGTCCGGATTAAAAGTATCCTTATCCGAATCCCAGGCGCCGTTGGCACCCAGCCAATAGTAGAAATTCATCTCTCCTGACTTGATATAGCAGTTGGTCAGCATATAGCCTTCGTAATTAAAATAATACCACTTGTTGTTGATGCATCTCCAGGTGTTGGTGGGATATGCCTTGTTCTTGTAAACGTACCGCCTGCCCAGCCTGTTCCGCTCCCAGCTGCCGTTGTCAATATACCAGGCATCTTCAGGCCGGATCTTATTCTCCTCCGAGAGTTCAGACCAGGGACTTGCCTGTGATTTATAGGTTCCGAAGGCCCTTACGCGGAATGTGTACACACCTTCCACATTGATATATGACTTGAAATCATAGCGGTCATGCTTGGCTGTTACCGTGGCCATCAGGCGGTTATCCTTATAAAGCTGGATCTCATAACTCTTGGAACCTTCCACCTCATCCCACACAGCTGTATTATTGTTCCAGCTCACTGCTGTGGAAGCAGGAAGGATGCTGTCAATGGTAGGAAGGGTTACCTGCAGGATCAGGGAATTCCCATCCCCGTCCATGGTGGCTTTTTTGTACTGTGCCCCGCATCCGAATAAGGAAAAGTATGTTCTGCCAGTGCTGGTAAAGCTGTACCCGCTTTTGGCGGATAACTCTATTTCTACCACAGGCCTTTCGCCGAAAACCCATGTATCATCTCGTTTAACATAGGAAGCGCCCTCCACAACAAAATGCTTATTGCTGGAAGTGGCATATACTTCACCAACCAGGTCTCCGGCTTTTGGTGCTCGGTCCCACGAAATGGACAGGGGGACGGAATCGATGAGACTCTCTTCACCATAAGCGGGTACCAGGATGCCTAAAGACAGGAGCGATATCAAAAAAACCAGTAAAAATGTCTTTTTTGACATGGCATGTACCTCCTCTTAATGTGCTTATAACTATTGTACATTAGATAGGATGAAAAGTCCAAGGATTATTTTCTTAAGAAATTCGATAGAAATACGTGAGTAAATCTTCATAAATTGAACGTACCCTCAGTGGACAAGGGGACACACGCCCCTTGTCCACTGAGGGTCGTTCCCATGAAAGATCTCAATACAGCCCTGATATGAGACTGCTGCATTGCTCAATGCCCAAAACCCCGCTGTCCAGTGTGACATGGTAGTTACGGGCAAGCCCCCACTGGGTGTCGGTATAAAACTGGTAGTAGGCGGCCCGGCGTTTGTCCTTGTCAGCCAGTCTCTTTTGTGTGGGCACATCCGTTTCTCCGTAAAGGCTTACGATCCGCTGGGCGCGCTTATCAAAGCCGGCATGGATAAACACCTTCAGACAGTCGGCCGCATCCTTTAAGATATAGTCTGCGCACCGCCCCACGATTACACAGGATTCCCTGGCTGCCAGCTCCAGGATGATGCTCCTCTGGATGATCCAGAGATAGTCCTGGTTGGAAACCCCGTTTAGTGAGCGGCCGGAAAATGCATTGGCAAACCATCCCTTATGGGCGCTGGATTCATCCTGCTCCCGGATATAATCCTCTGTAAAACCGCTGTCCTCAGACAGCTTTTCGATCAGCTCCTGGTCATAACAGGGGATTCCCAATGTTTCTGCTGTCATTTTCCCTATGGTGCGTCCCCCGCTTCCAAATTCCCTGCTGATGGTTATGATCCTGTTTTTCATTGTCCTTCCTCCTGGCTATTTTAATGTTTTATATGTCCTGCCTATTACAATGGCAGAGATGATAAATGTGAGCACATCCGATACTGGCATGGAATAGAGCACGCCGTCCAGTTCAAAGAACACGGGCAGCAAAAGGGCAAAGCCAACGCCGAACACCACCTCACGGACCATGGAGAGAAGGGTGGATACCAGAGCCTTTCCAAGGGACTGGAGGTAAATGAAGGTGGCTTTGTTGACACATGCCAGGATGAGCATACAGAGGTAAATGCGGAATGCCCTTACCGCGAACTCCGTATAATATATGCTCTCATTGGATGCGCCGAACAGGGCAATGAGCCGGCCGGGAAAGAGTTCCACGATCCCCAGTGCCGCTGCGCCCACTGCGGCTTCCAGGGCCAGCAAGAGGGTGAACAGGCTTTTGGCCCGGTCCCTGCGCCCGGCACCCATATTATAGCCCACAATGGGAATGCACCCTGCGGCCATGCCCACGGAGATGGATATGACGATCTGAAAGAACTTCATCACAATGCCCACCACGGCCATGGGAATCTGGGCGTATACGGGCTGGCTGAACACCGGGTCCAGGGCTCCATAGGTGCGGATCATGTTGTTAATGGCAGCCATGGAAGCCACCAGGGAGATCTGGGACAAAAAGCTGCATATGCCAAGGGGCAGGAAACGCTTCATCAACCCTCCATGCAGGCCAAAACTCTGCCTGTGCAGGGTCACTGCCTTCATGTGACAGAGATACCATACGGCCAGCACCGCGGTGAGGACCTGGCCGATAACAGTGGCCACAGCGGCTCCCATCATCCCCCATCGGAAAATAAAAATGAACACAGGATCCAGGATGATGTTTGCCACCGCGCCTGCCAGGGTGGAGACCATGGCAAAGCCGGGGCTGCCGTCAGAACGGATAATGGGGTTTAGCGCCTGGCCAAACATGTAAAAGGGGATGCCCATGGTGATATAGGTAAAGTACTCCTTGGAATGTAAAAAGGTTTCCTCATTGATCCGTCCCCCAAACAGGGTAAGGATGGGATCCTGAAACAGGAAATAGAGAGCGGTGAGGACCAGACCGGCCGCAATGCAAAGGACAATGGCATTGCCGATGCTGCGGTGGGCATTTTCCTTTTCATTGGCCCCCAGGCACAGGCTTACAAAGGCACAGCAGCCATCCCCGATCATTACCGCGATGGCCAGGGCCACCACGGTTAGGGGAAATACCACCGTATTGGCTGCATTTCCGTAGGAACCCAGGTAATCCGCATTGGCGATAAAAATCTGGTCCACAATGTTGTACAGGGCGGCCACCAACAGGGAAATGATGCAGGGAACCGCATATTTCCCCATCAGGCTGCTGATTTTTTCTGTCTCCAGAAATGAATTTGATCGTTGTTCCATAAAATGTTTCCTCCTTTATTGCAAAAAAATAAAGCGTGGGGCCTGAAAGCTGGATTTACGCTGTGGGCGACACGCTTTGATGCATGGGTGATGCATAAATATAGGATTAAAATAACTGTTCACAATGTCCTGAACTGTTACGATTAAAATAAAAAAGAGCAGCTGACAACCGGATTTACGCAGTCAGCTACTCATTGCATCCATATTATAGCAGGTATTTTTGAAAAATTCAAATGTTTTTTGTGCAAAAATAATCCCCAAAAACAGACCATTTAATTTCTGAATAGCAGTATTTAATATAGATATTTCAAATTCAAGGGATTTAATGTTATTATTTTAACAAGAGAGGCGCGGACAGATGCGGTTACGATCTCTGCGCCGACATATTACATTTTAACAAGATAACAGGAAAGGAGAATCATGAAAAAAGATTACAAAAAAGCCCCCTTTACAAAATTCCATATGATGCTGTATGTCTGTACGGTTTTAGGCCAGATTGCATGCGGATATGCCCTGGGAATTGCGGGGACTGCAGTCACACAGGCACAGGATAAGCTGGGGTTAAGCACCTTCTGGGTGGGCCTGCTGGGAGCCGGAACACTGATCGGACTTGCCGGAAGCCTTGTTGTAGGCAACATTGCCGACAAAATCGGCAGGAGCAAATTGATGCTGGCGGATATGGCGCTATTTTCCGTATGTTCGGTCCTTCAGCTTTTTACATCCAGCGTGGGGGTATTAATGTTCCTGCGCATCTGTATCGGCCTTTGTATTGCAGTTGATTACACAGTGGGAACTACCATTATTTCAGAATGGTTTCCGCCCAAAGACGGACCTGTCTACCTGAGCCGGTTTATTATTTTCTGGACCTTCGGCTATGTGGCTTCCTTTTTTGCAGGGCTGATCATGGGGAATCTGTCCATGGATTACCATATCATTTTTGTAACCTCTGTTATTCCGGGTGTGATCGCCGCCATTGCGAGAATTGTGATAGGAGTGCCGGAATCGCCTACATGGCTGGCTGCAATTGGCCGTTCGGATGAGGCTGACAAGTTGATCGCGAAAAAACTGGGAGACGGATACTGCGTTGTGGCGGAGGACAACAATGCATCCAATGAAAAAGTATCCGTAATAGAACTCTTCAGCCCAAAGTACCGCAGAAACACGCTGGTAGGCGGTGTTTTCTATGCATGTCAGGTGTTCCCTTACTTTGGAGTGGGTATCTTCCTTCCGATCCTGATCGCCAGTCTGAACATGGGGGACGCAAATACATCCAGTATTTTATACGATGTCTTCTGTATGGCCGGAGCGTTCATTGGAACATATTTGTGCAACAGAATATCGCGGAGACGTTTTCTTTGTTCAACCTTTTATATTTCAGCCATTGCACTGGGGGTAATGATCGTGGGCCATGGCGGATCCATGGTAGTTACCGTGGTTTCATTCTGTGTGTATGCATTGTCCATGTCAATTGCGGTCGTAATGGAAAATCCATACCCGCCGGAGCTGTTTGATACCCGCGTAAGAGGCACCGGGGTTGGCATCGTGATCGCCTTTAGCCGGATCGGGGCAGCTGCTGGAACCTTCTTACTGCCCATTTTAGTGGAACGCATTGGAGTCTACGGCACCTTAGGCGTGTGCCTTGTTATCCTGCTGATTGGCGGGGTGGTATGCCAGCTGTTTGCGCCTGAAACGTTTATAAAGGAAGTCCATACCGCGGAAATGAATGAAAATTTAGCGGCAAATTAATATAAAGATCATAAAGGAGAGCGTATCATGTCAAAAGATTATATGAAAAGGATCCAGGCGCTGAGAGAGAACTATATGTCTCGCCGTGTTGAGATGGATATTCTGGATGCTTACTATGTAACACAGGGCTTTAAAGCCACGGAAGGCCAGCCGTGGCAGATCCAGAAAGCAGTTGCTATGAAAACTGTTTATGAGAATAAGCCCATCTTTATCCAGGACCATGAGCTTTTAGTCGGCGGCGTGGCATTCAAGCCGCGTGCAGGTATTCTCAACCCGGATTCCGCATGCTCTGTGATCGAGAAAGAGTTAGATACGATCAGTACCCGCAAATACGATCCATTCTACCTTTCTGAAGAGAACAAGAAACTGTTTATGGAAGAAGTGGCTCCTTACTGGAGAGGCAAATGCGTTCTGGACCGATGGAACGCAATGATGCCGGAAGATGTAAGGACAATGCGCGATGGCGGCATGTTATATGTTGATAAGAAGTTTGTCCGCGGATACGGTGAGAACACACCCGGCTGGAGAACCCTTCTTGCAAAGGGGATCACCGGCATCAAAAAAGAGGCGGAAGAAAAGCTTGCCGCTCTCGATGATGCACATGGAGAGGATGTGCTGAAACAGATCATTTTCTACAAGTCCCTTATTATTTCAGCCGAAGGCATCATTGCGCTTGCGAACCGCCACGCTGATCTGGCTGAGAAGATGGCTGAAAAAGAGGCGGATGAGAAGCGCAGGGCAGAATTGCTGAAGATCGCGGAAGTTAACCGCAATGTTCCTGCCAATCCGCCCCGTAACTTCTATGAAGCGCTGCAGAGTATGCTTACCTATGAGTTCTGTATTTTTATGGAACAGAATGCGTCTTCTTACAACCTGGGCCGTATGGATCAATATCTGATTCAATATTACGAAAAAGATTTGGCGGACGGCACCATGACACAGGACGAAGCCCAGGAGCTTATGGACTGCTTCTGGATCAAAATCTCGGAAATGGGATTGTTCCAGGACGGTGAGAGCGCTGCCTTTTCTGCGGGTTATAATATGACGGTTCAGGTTTGCGCCGGCGGTATTGACCAATATGGAAATGACGCCGTCAACGACCTGTCCTATATGACGATCCAGGCCACACAAGACACTGCTCTTAAGGAACCCAACATGACGGTCCGCTACAGCATTTCCAAAAATCCGGATTCCTTTTTGCGAAAAGCCGCAGAGTGTATCCGCATGGGACGTACAATGCCGGCCGTCTACCATGACGATGCAGGAATCAAGATGCTTCTCAATAAAGGAATCCCAATGTCACAGGCATGGGACTGGACTCCATGCGGCTGCGTGGAGACGAACCTGGAAGGCCGCCTTAAATCCTATACCGACATCGGCGAGATCAGCATGGGCGGCGTGGTGGATATGGTTATGAATAACGGAAGGAGCCGTAAGACAGGAGAACAGATCTCCATTCGGACCGGTGATCCGCGTGATTTCAAAACGTTTGATGACTTTATGGCAGCGGTCAAAAAGCAGATTGATCATTTTGTACATACAATGGCAACCATGAACTCGTATCTGGATTATCTGAGCGAGAATTACCGTCCGGTGCCGGCCCTTTCTTTGACATATCCCAACTGTATGGCGGTTGGAAAAGATTACGCAAACGGCGGCGCTGAGTTTAATGTGGGGAATGGGATCAATATCATCGGACAGGCGGACATTATCAATTCCGTGGCAGATATTAAATATCTTGTTTTTGATGAAAAGAAAATATCCATGGATGAGCTTTGCAGGGCATTGGATGCGGACTTTGAGGGATATGAGCACATCCATAAAATGTGCATGGATGCGCCAAAATACGGCAATGATGATCCGAAGGCCGACTTCTGTGTGGGAGAGATCTATAACTACCTTGTGGATCAGATTGAGCAATACGATTCACCATTCGGCAAGCTGACGGCAGGTATGCTTCCCGTATCCGGCAATGTGCCCATTGGACAGAGCGTGGGTGCGCTTCCTTCAGGACGGAAAGCGTGGACGCCTCTCGCTGACGGCATCGGGGCCACTGGCGGCACTGATATCAATGGAGCCACAGCCCTTTTAAAATCCATCAGTAATCTGCCCCATGCGCGTTTTACGCAGGGAACACAGATGAACCTGAAGATCGATCCCAAGCTTCTTGAGGGGGAGCGCGGGCTGAACAGCATGATGGTCCTGCTTAAGACTCAGTGCACACTGGATATCTATCACACCCAGTACAATGTCATCAATCCGGAGATCCTTATGGATGCGCAGAAAAATCCAGGGGACCACAAAGATCTGTTGGTCCGGGTTGCGGGATATACGGCATTCTTTGTAGAACTTGGCAAGGACATTCAGGATGATATCATCCAGCGAACGGAAATTGAAAACTGGGGTTGATGGAAAGGGCAGTCGAATGGAAGATCTGATTTACGAAAACATGGATATGCCGGGTTCCGTACTCAGAATTGAAAAAAGTTCCATTTTCGATGGAGATGGACTTCGTACCGTTGTATTTATGAAAGGATGCCCCCTGCGGTGCTGGTGGTGCTCAACGCCGGAGAGTCATCATAAGGAGATCCAGACAACCCTGGACAAAAAGATCACCTATGGCCGCATAATGACGGTTGAAGAGGTTCTGGTGGAAGTCCGGAAAGATATTCCCTTTTATTTCCACTCAGGGGGCGGAATGACTATATCAGGGGGAGAGATTCTTACACAGCCGGAGTTTGTGTATCATTTGCTGCATCGTGCAAGCTGGGAAGGCATCAACACCTGCATTGAAACCTCCTTTTATGGAGGGTGGGATAAGATCGAGCCTATTTTAAGCAGCACCGATACCGCGTTTGTGGATATAAAAGTAATGGATCCCAAAGCCCATAAACAATATGTGGGGGTGGATAATGAGGTGATCCTCAGTAATATCCGCAGAGCCGGGGCCAGAAAAGGCGGCACGAAGCTGATCATCCGCAGCCCGCTGATCCCGGGAGTCAATGATTCTGAGACGGATCTTAAGCTTCTTGGCGGATTCCTTGCAAAACTGCCGGGCGTGGATCATCTGCAGCTATTGCCTTATCACCGTCTTGGAACAGATACCTACCGCAAGTTGGGACTTACATATCAGCTTCCTGATGCCAGGACCCCTTCACAGGAGTACATGGAGCGGTGCGCGCGCATTACAGGTAAATATGTCAAAACGATTATTTAGTGTCCCCCCGGAGTCTCACCGGTATCCGGATTTGGGGGAGTACACTTTAAAAGAAAGGTGGAAACAATCGTGTTACGATATGGATTTATTGCAGCAGGAAATATTATCCGTGCAATGCACAGGGGAGGGGAGCTTCATGCGGATTACAATCCCTCGGAAATTGGAATTTTTGATATTAATGAGAATGTGCGTAAGGATTACGCGTCCAGAGGTTATAAAACATTTGACAATATGACGGAATTGGTTAATAATTCAGAGATGATCGTTCTTGGGGTAACGCCCAAGGTCGTTGGATTGATCATTGATGAACTGAAAGCATGCTACCGGCCGGGACAGCTGATGTTAACCGTGGTAACGGGTGTTGAACAGCCCTGGTATACGGAACATCTCGGGGAGGACTGTAAGGTTGTGATCTGTATGCCGAACATGAGCTCACAGGTAGGGGAAGGCGCATTTGCGGTATCACGCAATACAAACTGTACAGATGAGGATGTGGAGCGTGTCACAGCGATCCTCAGATCATGCGGTCTTGTGGAGGAGATCCCGGATGGAATGATGGCGGAAATCCTTCCGTTTAATGGTTCGGCGCCTGGATTCTTTTATCATATTTCCAATTTAATGGTAAAGGAAGCGGAAAAATATGGACTGGATCCTGACACGGCGATCCGTTTATTTGCCCAGACCATGAAGGGAAGCGCGGAAATGATCCTCTCTTCCAATATCAGCTTACAGGAGCTTGAAGCCGCACTCAGACTGCCGGGCGGAGCAACTGTAACGGCTTTGGAAAAAATAGAATCCATGGGATTTGACGCAATGTACGATGAATTTGTAAGAGTTTCAGTGGAACGTTGTAAGGAACTTGGCAGACAATAGTGATCTAAAATAGGATGAAGAAAAGAGGAGGATCAATATGATCAGGAATCACGACAGAAAATTTAAAATCGGAATGCATAGTTACACATTACACCTTTCAGGGTTTGGCGAGAGCTGGGGATTTCAGGAATACGGCGAGCACCATGCATTTGAGCAGGTGGCAACATTTAAGGACCTGGTAGACATTGCGGTAGAAGTTGGACTTGATGTTCTTCATATCACATTGGTGGATATCCAGAATGATACATCCGATGCCCATCTGGCAGAGTGCCGTAAAATTGCGGAAGAAGCAGGTATTGAACTGGAACTGAATGTTTCGTTTAATGCGCCTTCAGATCCCCGTGTAAACTGTGATGTTGAAAACTCTTTACATATTGCCCGTAAGCTGGGATGCAATCTTGTAAAATACAGCACAGACGTGGAGCATCCGGAGAAATCGTCCCACTCATGCTTAGCGCCTTCTGTCATGAAGCAATTGGTTGAAATCTACGGTCAGTTTGAGAAAAATCTTCCACTGATCGAAAAATACGGCATGAAGATCGCCATTGAGAACCACTGTGACCTGTTCGCAGATGAAGTGATCTGGCTGGTGAAACAGTTAAACCATCCGTTGGTCGGCGCATGCTGTGATACGATCAATTCTTTAATGGTGATGGAAGGAATTGCGGAGTGCGTCCGCAAAATGGCGCCGTACTGCTACTGCGTACATTTCTGTGATAACAGGGTATTTGCCGATCCTGATGGAACACATTCACTTGGTACAGCCATTGGGGCAGGTAATGTTGACTGCAGGGCGATCATGGATATTCTGAGGGAGGAGGCTCCTGATGGTCTGGATACCATTGACCTTGAAATTGAATTGCCTCTTTCCGGTTATTCGATTGAAGAAGGCCGTGAGATGGAATTAAAGGGCTTGCGTGAGTCTGTTGAATACATGTATAAAGAGTTGGGGATCGGCCGCAATCCTGCAAAGATCTATGGCCCCAGTAATTACTTTTTAAATAAATGATCCGATGAAATATCAATGTGAGTGAAAGGGAGCTGTGAGACATGACCGGGTGATCGATGAAAAGTCGTATATCTGGTCATGTTGTCGTATGGGCGGATGATGCGGGTGAGGATCATGGGATGTGTAGGGAGAGGGGCAGATGAAGCAAATGAAGACAAAACATTATGTAAAGGGAAGCATACATAAGGAGGTTCTGGGCGCAGTAGGTATTTTATTCATGATTGAGCTTATATTGGGGGTGTTTTTTACAGATGCCTTTGGCGCTGTCATGTCACAGATGACCTACCTGATCGGGGACAATTTCGGCTGGTGGATCGATCTGTGTGTGGTATTGGCGGTTATTCTGGGGCTTTGTTATATAATCTTCCGTTATGGGGATATACGGATCGGCGGGGAAGATGCGGTTCCGGAATATTCTACATGGCAGTGGTTTTCTATTTCTATCTGCGGCGGGATCGGGTGCGGTCTTTTATTCTGGGCCATGGGGGAACCAATCTATCATTTTATGCATCCTCCGGTGACCGCGGGGATCGAAGCTGAGAGCAAAGCGGCTGCAGTTTTTGCAGTAGGGCAGACCATGTTCCACTGGTCGTTTGTCCAATATTTTATTTATGCGATTCCGGCAGTGGTGTTTGCGCTTCTTGCCTATAATTGCAAAAGACCTCTTTCCTTCCGGTCTTGTCACGGAGGTAACGGGAAAAGACAGGATATGGCTGACAATACTGCTGCACATTTTTTGCGGCTATGCAGTGGCAAGCGGGGTATCTAATTCAATGGCAGCGGGAATGATGCAGATCAGCGGGGGACTCAACTCTGTTTTCGGACTTCCCCAGGATGAGAAGATATATCTTTTGATCGCTGTTTTTGTAGGTGCGTTTTTTATCCTGTCTTGTCTGACCGGGATCAATAAAGGGCTCACCTACGTCTCAATGGCATGTATGATTTGTTTTCTGGGTTTGATGATCTATGTTGTGATTGCCGGAGACGGGCAGTTCATCGGAAAACTTGGAATGGAGTCCTTTGGCAATATGCTGGACAATTTTTTCAGCAAGATCACCTATAACAATGCATTGTCTGAACATGACCAATGGGCAAATGAATGGCCCATTACCTTTTGGAATTCCTTCTTTATTTATGCTCCCATTATGGGAATGTTCCTGGCAAGAATGGGAAAAGGAAGAACCGTGCGAGAGTTCCTGCTGGTGGAGATCCTTGTGCCGTCCTTATTCTGCTGTCTGTTCATCGCCATCTTTGCAAGCACCACAATGCAGATGCAGGTCAGCGGAGCAATTGATATATGGGCCAATGTTCAGGAACTTGGCATGCAGACGGCTTTGTATCAGGTGCTGGGGGCAATGCCGGGAGGCAGGATCGTTCAATTCGTGTTCCTGATCACCGTCTGTTTATCCTTTGTAACATTGGCGGATCCCAATACTTCTGCAATGGCAACCCTGTGCGTACATGGACAGCAGATCGATGAAGAGCCTCCTAAAAACATTAAGATCATAATAGGCATAGCAGTTTCTGTGGTGGCCTATCTGCTGGTTGTCTCAGGTGGGGTGAATGCAGTTAAGGGTCTTTTAAACGCAGGCGGCCTTCTGATGACGGTCCCCACTGTATGGCTGTTTGTAAGCCTGCCTAAAATCGGCGGAAAGCTGCTAAGGTGTAAGAAGTATGTGGTGGATGGAGAAACGTTAAAATAGCGGGGATGAGTACCAGGGGACCGTCCCCTGACCTTTCTGGACCTTGCTTGCATCATATTGAAAATTCCCCATTTATATGATATAGTATAAAATATTTTGGCGGCTCATATACAATCATGACCAATGGGGAGGTTACTATGACATTGTTACAGCTCCAATATTTTATTACTGTTGTTGAGACAGGGAATTTCACCCATGCGGCCAGACAAGCCTATACATCCCAGCCCACCATAAGCCGTCAGATACAGATGCTGGAGGAGGAATTAGGGTATTCTCTTTTTAATCGGAACAGTAAACCGCTCCGTCTTACCGAACCCGGACAGATATTGTATGAAGGGATGAAAGAAGCCATTTCCCGGATCAATGATACCCTTGAAAAGGCCAGAATTGTTTCGGAGGGAAAAGAGGGGGTATTATCCATCTCCTTTCAATCCGGTTATTTTTCGGAATATATGTTTTTCTCCACCATCAACAAACTGCGTGAAACCAGCCCTGCATTACAGATACGAAGTAATAAATTGTTTTCATGGGACCAGATCAAGGGTCTTAAAAATGAGAGCATAGATGTTGCCGTTGGCCTTGAATTCCCTCACTGGAACGAATTGGGCTTTACGGTCAGAAAGTTGAAAAAAGTAGAAACCCTTATTGTGATGTCTACCAATCATAGATTGGCAAAAAAAGAAACCCTTGAATATAACGACCTTTGCGGGGAAACATTTTTTCTCACCGCGCCCAACGGATATCAGGTGGATAAAATCTTCAAACACCGTTTTTGCCTGGATGATGTTCATCAGGTGGAAGTGTCCTCATCAGAAAATGCCTATTTTAAGGTATTATCCGATAATGGACTCACGATCTCAAATCCATATGATCCGGTGCTGTTGGACAGCCCCCATTACCATGCTGTAAAATTTGATTCTGAATATGCCGACTCCTATGTTTGTGTAACCAATCCTGATAATACCAATCCTGCAATACAGCTTTTTTTGGATCTGATCCAAACGGACTGCGAATCCGGTAAGTGACGATCTGCGTTACGGTGATGTCTCGACTGATGCCTCCTCTTGTGATATACTACCCTCAGTGGATAAGGGCGTGTTCCCTTATCCGACCAGGGATACAACGTATATTTTACAAGGAGGCATTTTTTATGGGCGGACAGGCGGAGGATAAAACAAGGGAAAGAATATGTGTTGGCCTGCTGGCTCATGTGGATGCGGGAAAGACAACTCTGTCAGAGGCGCTGCTGTATCTCACCGGCAGCATACGGAAAATGGGACGGGTGGATAACCAGGACGCGTTTCTGGACACATATGCCCTGGAACGGGCCAGAGGAATTACAATTTTTTCCAAACAAGCCGGAATAGAGTGGAAAGGTATGTCTATTACACTGTTGGATACGCCGGGACATGTGGATTTTTCAGCTGAGATGGAGCGCACCCTGCAGGTCCTGGACTATGCGGTTCTGGTGATCAGCGGCAGCGATGGGGTCCAGGGGCATACAGCCACATTGTGGCGCCTTCTTTCAAAGTACAGGGTGCCAACCTTTGTTTTTGTCAATAAGATGGATCAGCCGGGAACCGACCGGGATTCCCTTCTCCTGGAGGTACGGGACAGGCTGGATGACGGCTGTGTGGATTTTACACAGGCGGGCACCATGGAATGTCTGGAGCAGGTGGCCATGTGTGACGAAACGGTGCTGGAGCATTTCCTGGAAACAGGGAACGTGGAGGAGGGGGAGATTGGCCGCCTGATATGTGAGCGGAAGCTGTTTCCCTGTTATTTCGGCTCGGCCTTAAGGCTTAAGGGAGTGGAGGAGCTTTTGGAGGGCATCAGGGCCTATGGAAAGATGCCGGCTTATCCGGACCAGTTCGGCGCAAAGGTGTTTAAGATCACAAGGGATGACCAGGGCGGCCGCCTGACCCATATGAAGATCACCGGCGGAAGCCTGAAGGTGAAAAGCCTGTTGTCCGGCGGGAGGGAGAAGGGGGAGGAGTGGCAGGAAAAGGTGAACCAGATCCGTCTGTATTCCGGTGAAAAATATGAGCCGGTACCGGAGGCGGAAGCAGGATGTATCTGTGCGGTAACCGGACTTCTCCGGACGTTTCCGGGGCAGGGACTGGGGATGGAACAGGCATCCATGGAACCTCTTTTGGAACCTGTGCTCACCTATGAGGTAAAGCTGCCCCAGGGCTGTGACAAGGCCGTGATGCTTCCCAAACTCAGGGAGCTGGAGGAGGAGGACCCGCAGCTTCACGTGGCCTGGGACGAGCACCTTCAGGAAATCCAGGTGCAGCTCATGGGCGAGGTGCAGATTGAGGTATTAAAGAACCTGATTTCTGAGCGGTTTGGCGCAGAGGTGGAATTTGGCCGTCCCAATATTGTTTATAAGGAGACAATAACGGGACCGGTGGAGGGAGTGGGACATTTTGAACCCCTGCGCCATTATGCAGAGGTGCACCTGCTTCTGGAGCCGGGGGAGCGGGGCAGCGGACTGCAGTTTGCCACGGGGTGCAGCGAAGATATCCTGGACCGGAACTGGCAGAGGCTGGTGATGACCCATCTGGAGGAAAAGGTGCACAGGGGAGTCCTTATAGGCGCTCCTGTTACGGATATGAGGATCACGCTGGTGGCGGGAAGGGCCCATATCAAACATACGGAGGGCGGTGATTTCCGGCAGGCTACTTACAGGGCTCTCCGCCAGGGCCTTATGGAGGCTGACAGCCTGCTTTTGGAACCCTGGTATGATTTTTGCCTGGAGATACCTGAAACAGCCATTGGCCGGGCCATGACGGATATCGAAAAACGAAAGGGGAGCTGTGTCATCGCCCATACGGAGGGCGGTCAGGCCCGTTTGACAGGAAGCGCTCCCGTGTCGGCCATGGGAGATTACCAGACTGAGGTGACTGCTTACACAAAGGGATGCGGCCATCTGACCTGTACCTTCAGGGGATATGAACCATGCCATGATCAGGAGGAAGTGGTGGAAGCGTCCGGTTATGACCCGGAACGGGATGAGGACAATCCGTCCGGGTCTGTGTTCTGTGCCCACGGGGCCGGGTTCGTGGTAAGCTGGGACCATGTGAAGGAGTACATGCATATGGACAGCGGGATTTTTAAGGAGAACCAGGGAACCGGCCCGGAAGTATTTAAAGGGCCGGCCAAAAACGCGCCTGAGGGTTCCGGGAAGGAAGAAATATGGCTGGGCACGGATGAGATCGATGCCATACTGGAGCGGACATTTTATTCCAACAGCCGCGGCAAGGCCAGGCAGAAGAACGGGATACCCGGAAAGGGCGCGGGCCGCAGGACCTACAGCCCGCCTGAGACCCGCACCTATCGCCCGGCAGCAGTCCGTCCCCAGCCTGCAGAGGAATATCTGCTGGTGGACGGATATAACATCATCTACGCCTGGGATGAGTTAAACAGCCTTGCGGAGGACAATATGGAGGGGGCCAGAGGGCGGCTGATGGACCTGCTGTGTAATTACCAGGCAGTGCGCAGATGCAATCTGATCCTTGTGTTTGATGCCTACAGGGTCAAGGGCCATGCAACCGAGATCCTGGATTACCATAACATCCATGTGGTCTACACAAAGGAGGCCGAGACAGCGGACCAGTACATTGAGAAGTTTGCCCACGAAAATGCCCGCAGATTTGACATATCAGTGGCAACCTCAGACGGTCTGGAACAGGTCATTATCCTAGGACAGGGCTGCCGCCGTGTCTCTGCCAGGGAGCTTTGGGAGGACCTGGAGCGGGTCAAGGGAATGCTCAGGGAAGAGTATTTGGAAAAGCCGCGGCTGAAGCGCAACAGTTTGCTGGAGGTGCTGCCGGAAAAGGCGGCCAGGGAGCTTGAGAAGCTGAAGGACAAAGAACAGGAATAAATTCTGGAGGTGGGATCCATGAAAGGTGTAAGAGCAGCCAAATCTGAGGACAGGGAGCAGATCTGTGTCCTGATCACTGCCCTGGAGGAAACAGAGATAGACAGGTCAGCTTTTTTTGAAATCTTTGAGGCAAACAGGACAGATCCGGCCATACATTATTTTGTCTATGAGGAGGAGGGCCGGGTTGCCGGATTTGCCAGCCTGTACGTGCAGAGACTGCTTCATCACACCGCCTATGTGGCTGAGATACAGGAATTGGTGGTGGACCGGGACAGAAGGGGAGCCGGCATTGGCAGTCAGCTGTTTCAGGCAGCAAAGGAAGCTGCCCTGGATCACGGCTGCATCCAACTGGAGGTGTGCTGCAATAAAAAACGAAAACCCAGCCATGGGTTCTATGAGGCGCAGGGGATGAAGAACGACCATTACAAGTTCTGCATGTCCCTTTCCAACGAATCATAGGTGTACGCCCACGGATTCCGAGCGTACACATAAAGAAGGGGGAGGTAAGATGGAGCGGTGCAGCTGGTGTTTATGCAATGAGAAGATGATGAGATACCATGACGAGGAGTGGGGCACGCCCCTTCATGACGACCAAAAGCAGTTTGAGTTTCTCATGATGGAGGTGATGCAGTGCGGCCTGAACTGGAATATGATGATCCAGAAGCGGGAGATATTCTGCCAATGCTTTGACGGGTTTGACTATGAAAAGATCGCCCTGTACGCTGAGGCGGATGTGGAGCGTATCCTGGCGTCCGAGGGCATGATACGATCACGCAGAAAGGTGGAGGCAGTGATCCACAATGCCCGGTGTTTCCGGGCGGTGAGAGAGGAATTTGGCTCCTTCAGCAGGTATCTGTGGGGGTTCTCCAAAGGAAAGACCCTTCTGTATTCAGGCCATCAGAAGGGAAAGATACCTGCCAAAAACAGTCTGTCCGATGAAGTGAGCAAGGATCTGAAACATCGGGGTTTTAAGTATCTGGGGTCGGTCACCGTATATTCCCACCTTCAGGCCTGCGGGATCATTAACGACCACAGGAAGGAGTGCTTCCGCTATCGGGAGATCGTGGAACAGTATCCGGTTGTGAGAAAGCGGGACCAATAGAAAATACGTAACTGTTCAGGGCGGCTCATCATCTTGACCGGAAAAGATACTATTTTTTGTCACCCCATATCACGTTGGCGGCAGCGCACAGAAGGCCGCCAATGGGGAAAACTACCCATGCAATACGGAACATATCCAAGACCAGTCCAAAATAAAAGAAAATTGCCGTGGCTAACAGCATGATCACACCGGAGATCTTTCCGGTCAGTTTCGCACCGCTGTCCTGCTCGCCGCGGTTTTTTTTATTGTATTCCCCTACTTCATATTTTGCTCTCTGTACCCCAAAATAGATAAAGATCCACACGGCGGCTGCTACAAAGAACAGTTGGATCCCGCCGCCCGCCTCTTCAAGCACAGGATCTTCCAAAAGCTCCAGCCCCATATTTAAGCAGAGTCCAAAGAGGATCAGGCATACACCGGCAGCAATGGCCACTGCAAACTTCCTGTTAAATCGGTAGCGCTCTTCTTCCGTATAGAAATCCTGGACGGTTGAGTATCGTTTCTTAAAATATTTATGGTTGATACCGGACACGATCAAGATGGAGACTGCTATCCCCACCATAGCAAACATCCCTATGGCCATCACATCCTCGTGTACGATCCCCTGGAGCAGGACTTCCAGGATCACCATCAGCCCCACGGACGCAATGATCATGGCAACAGAACTGGCAGTGAGCAGGGAGAAACGGTTCATCTGCTGGTCATAACCGTACAGATCTTCCTTTTCTTCCCTGGTCACATTCCCCTTGATCAGGGTATCCAGGTTACAGCAGAACATTTCACAGAGCTGGAGTATCTTCTCCATTTCCGGATAGGACTGCCCGGACTCCCACTTGGACACGGCCTGCCTGGAAACATTCAGGCGTTCCGCCAGCTGTTCCTGGGTCAGGTTTTCTTTTTTTCTCAAATACTGCATATTTTCTGAAAAACTCATTTATTATTCCTCCTGTACACTGAACTTGATAGGTTTATTCTACAGTTGCCCTGAAGCCACTGCCACCAACTTCATGTTTCCTTTTACATTTTTGACGCTACTTTTAGTTGCCCCCTTTATTTTACAGGGAAAAAACATAAATAGCCAGAAAAACCCGGAAAATAATCGCAGGGTAAGATATCTGTAATTAAGTGGAAATAGAAGCGGCATAGTGGTAAAATAGAGAAAATACAGTTATTTAAAAACAGGGGAGAATGACGGATGAACTGTTTGCCCAGATACGGCTGGCCGTGCTGTACGCGGTCAATGAGTGAGACTCAACGGGAGGGACAGATGAAATATTTTGGAAGTGGTTTAAGTGAAATACATAAGGAACTGAGCCGTATGATACGGAAAACAGATCGCCTGGAGGAAGCAAAACAGCTGTTTATGGAGCTCCACGGAGCGCTGCATCTTACAGGTATGCCTGGAACTGACAAGGCTGACGGGGATCAAAGGTGCCAGGTCCCCAATGAGGTAGACAAGCTGTTTAATGACCTGTCCACAGATGAATATGCGGTCATGCCCACTGCAAAGGACGAAACCATTGCCTGGGCGCTCTGGCATATTGCAAGGATCGAAGATCTGACCATGGGGATGCTGGTGGCGGAACAGGGACAGCTGTTTGACCAGGAGTGGAAAGAGAGGATGAGGGCCTCTATTACAGATACAGGAAATGCCCTTACCGACAGTGAGATCATAGGCTTAAGCAGGGAACTGGATATGGAGGAACTGCTCCAATACCGCAACTGTGTGGGAAGACGGACTAGGGAGATCGTTACCAATCTTACGCCGGATGATATGAAGCGCAGGGTATCTCCTGTGCAATTGGAACAGATTCTTAAGGAGGGTGGGGTGACAAAGCAGGAGGAATCCCTCTGGCTTTTGGATTACTGGGGCCAAAAGGATGTGGCAGGCCTTTTGTTAATGCCTCCCACCCGTCATGTGATCCTCCATCTGAATGACTGCTGCAGATGGAAGGAATGGATCAGGACAAGAAAGAGGAAGATCTGAGCACCAGGAGATTTTAAAAGTACACATATGGGAGAAGGAGGGAATTACTCATGAGACAAATAGACGAACAGCGGATCACGGCCATGGCGCCCAATGCCAATGCGGTGAATAATGCCAGGAAGATATCCCGGGGCAATGGATTTATCAAATGGGAACGTTCGGCGGATGATACATATTACGCGGGCCAGTGTAAGGGCAGCGGCAGTTCAGTGTACACCGTGTCCGCGGACTTTATAGATGGGTCGGCACCCCTGTGCCGGTGCAGCTGCCCCAGCCGCCAGTTTCCCTGCAAGCACGGGCTGGCGCTCCTTATGGAAATGACCCAGGACCGCCAGTGGGAATTGTGTGAGATACCTGAGGATATTCTGTCCAAACGGGCAAAGAAGGAAGCCAGGGAAGCCAAAAAGGAAGAACATGGGGAAGAATCGTTTGGGGATGGAGCCGTCCGGGGTAGGGAGACAAAAAAGGTCAACAGGACTGCCCGGATAAAAAAGCTGAATAAGCAGCTGGAAGGGCAGGATCTGACCGCGTTTCAAAAGGAATTTGAGAAAAAGGAAGGATGACTTACCGGAACCGGAGGCCGAACTCCCGGTTCAGGTTTTCGGCCTGAGCCACGGTTCCATAAAAGAAAATGATCCCCAGGTGGGAATTGTCTGTAAAAATGCGCTGTTCCCCCTTGCAGAAGCGGTTCAGGGCAGTCCCGATCCGGTGGTCGGCCCAATCCCTCTGCCTTTTTCCTCTCCAGTAAAAGGTCCTTCCCTTCAGCTGCCAGGAAACCGTATGCCGTCCAGGGCAGGTGATATGGGTGATATCCAGGCCGGAGATATCTGCCAGCCCTTTCAGGATCTTTCCGTATTCATCGTCATAGATACATTCCCTGTCGATGATGCCGTAAACATTGGCAAGGATCCCCCTGGCCCCGGCATCGGTCAGCAGTGCATAATAAGGATGGGCTGCATAGTACTCATTGCCTGAATGGTCAAATATAAATTCCTGTTCCAGGGCCTCGGTGCGAAATGTGATGCCGGCCTCCTTCAGGTTCCGTATCTGGACCAGCTTTGGAATCTCATCTTCCGGTGCCGCCCCGATCATTTCATCAGCCATCTGCACGGCCCTTGAGACCGCAATCTGATACAGGGCGAACAGCACCAGGACGATCAATATAACCCAATATAAACTCCACATACCTAAGACCCTCCTTTTGCTTATTTAATCAACGTACACACCGTGTACGCCTCATAAATTGGTGCACAACTGATTAAAAATCATCTCACAAATCTGAGTACCGGGAGATTCCGAGCGTACACTATTAGAATTAACTCTACCACAAATTGACTGAATAATAAATATGATGTAAGATAATAAAAGCATCAAAATCTTAGAAATGAAAGGAGGTGGACTCAATGTTTGAACTGGGAAAGTGTATCCTGGTCACCAACAATGACCGGGCGGCCGGGAAGTGGGGGGACAGCGTGAATCATGTATTTATGATGGATACCTACGAGGAGGTGCTTAAGAAAGCCAGGGATCTGATCCATACCGGGCACAAGCTTCTGACCCATCCTCAGGCATCCAGCTTAAAACCCAATCAGACGCCCTACAGGACCATACTGTTATACGGCGTACAGGGAAGCAGTGAGGCGGAGGATGTGTGCCTCATAGAAAAAGCCCTGGAGACTTATGAGAAATGGAATTCCATAAAAAGAATCCCGGAGTATGATGAGAAGACGGCTTATGACTATAAGACCATTGATCTGTCGATGATTGAAAATGTGATTCCAAGGCTGTAGGGGACAGACTGCAGTGATTGACGGGGAGCGGAGTGTGAGAAACCATGAAGAAACGATCAGGAACGTCCTATTTTAAGGATCTGAGCAGAAAAGATTACGTGGAATTGGCAAGCAGGATTATTAAGGAGGAGGGAGTCGGGGCGGTCAGCATACGCCGCATGGCATCGGAACTGGGATGCTCTTCTGCCAGCATGTACCGGTACTTTGACAATCTGGACGAGCTTTTGTTCTATGCCCAGCTGGATGCCCTCAATGAATATATCCTGGACCTTTCCATTCGGGAAAAGGAATGGAAGGATATGTGGGATGTGCATTTTGGCATATGGCGTTCCTACGCAACGGAGGCCTTCCGCAATCCGGAGGCATTTGAGTCCGTGTTCTATCAGAATATCAACAGGGACCTGGGGGAGGCGCTGAAGGAATATTATGAGATGTTCCCGGATGCCATCATACGGGTCAGCCCTCTGGTCAAGGAGATGCTGGAGATCCCCGGATATTATGACCGGGATTATTTTATCTGCAAACATCTTGTGGCGGAAGGCAAGATCACGGAGGAAAACGCCGGAAAGCTGAACCACATCCTTTGTACACTGTTTCTGGGATATTTTAAGTTTGTCCAGGAACACGGCGTGGAGCTGGAAGAGATACCTGAACTGGTGGAACGGTTTATCTCAGAGAGCAAGGAGATCACCAGGCTTTATGCCAGTGACTTTGTTCCCCAATAGTTTTAGTGGTAAAAATGTACAAAAACAATGTCAAAAATATAACAAAATGACGAAAAACAGGTTTCCTACAAAAAGTAACAAAAGACTTCATTAAATCCATTGATAATCGCGATAACATATGTTATATTCTATACATAAGTTATCGCGATTACTATTTTAAAACTATGATTTTTACACAATAACAAATTTTGTCAATTGTAAAAATGCTGTAATTTTGCCGGAGTGGGTGAAAGAATGCCGGGAAAAGGACAGTAAATCATAAAGAAGTGGGAGGTATTTTATATGAAGCTTGAATTGGGAAAAATCTTTATAAAAGATATCCGATTCGATGACAAGACTCACGTGAAGGACGGCGTCCTCCATGTCAGCAAAAAGGAAGTTGAAACCCTTGTCCTGGAAGACGACAAGCTGGCAGGCTGCCATGTTGACATTGCGAGGCCGGGTGAGTCGGTAAGGATCACCCCTGTAAAGGATGTGATCGAACCAAGGGTCAAGGTCAGCGGAGGCGGAGAGATTTTCCCGGGTGTGGTGGGCAAGGTAAGCCCTCAGGTGGGCGCCGGAAGGACCCATGCCCTGGAAGGATGCTGCGTCATAACAGCAGGCAGGATCGTGGGATTCCAGGAAGGCGTGATTGATATGAGCGGCCCTGCCGCGGATTACTGCCCCTTCTCCAAGACCAATAATCTCTGCCTGGTGGTGGAACCGGCCGATGGCCTGGAGACCCATGTGTACGAGAAGGCGGCACGCATGGCAGGATTAAAGGTAGCCGCCTACCTTGGCGAGGCAGCAAGGGACCTGGAGCCGGATGAGATCGTCACCTATGAGACAAAACCGATCTTTGAGCAGGCGGCCATGTATCCGGACCTTCCAAAGGTAGGTTACATCCACATGCTGCAGTCCCAGGGACTTCTCCATGATACATATTATTACGGAGTGGATGCCAAGCAGTTTGTTCCCACCTTTATGTATCCCACGGAGATCATGGACGGAGCCATTGTCTCAGGCAACTGTGTGGCTCCCTGTGACAAGGTTACCACATACCATCATTTCCACAATCCGGTGATCGAGGACTGCTTCAAACATCACGGCAAAGACATCAACTTCATGGGAGTGATCCTCACCAATGAGAATGTATTCCTGGCAGATAAGGAGCGCCATTCCGACATGGTTGCAAAGCTGTGCAGTTGGATGGGCCTGGACGGTGTCCTGATCACCGAGGAGGGATATGGAAATCCGGATACAGACCTGATGATGAACTGCCGCAAGGTGGAGAATGCGGGGACCAAGGTGGTTCTGATCACAGATGAGTTCCCGGGCAAGGACGGCAAGTCCCAGTCACTGGCGGATGTGTGCCGGGAAGCGGATGCGCTGGCATCCTGCGGTCAGGGCAATGCCACACTTATATTCCCTGCCATGGATAAGGTCATCGGCACCCAGGAATTTATCGAGATGCAGATCGGGGGCTGGGACGGGTGCAAGAACCCTGACGGCAGCTTTGAGGCGGAGCTTCAGATCATCATCGCCTCCACCATTGCCAATGGTTTTAACAAGCTGGCAGCAAGAGGATATTAAATCAATCAAAGGAGATGGAAACATGGCTAAATATAAAGTAGTACATTATATTAACCAGTTCTTTGCCGGTATCGGCGGGGAAGAAAAGGCCGACCATATGCCTGAAGTCCGCCAGGGCGCTGTAGGACCGGGCAGAGGGCTTCAGGCCGCGCTGGGAAGTGACTATGAGATCGCGGCTACTGTTATCTGCGGCGATAACTATTTTGGGGAAAACCTGGATGCAGCTACGGATACCGTTATTGAGATGGTAAAGAAATACGGACCGGATGTGTTCGTGGCAGGGCCTGCATTTAACGCCGGACGTTACGGCGTGGCCTGCGGCACGATCTGCAAAGCGGTGGAAGAACGCCTTATGATACCGGTCATCACCGGAATGTACGAGGAGAATCCCGGTGTGGATATGTTCCGCAAGGATCTTTTGATCGTGAGCACTCCAAATTCCGCGGCCGGTATGCCCAAGGTGCTTCCCGTTATATCAGCCCTGGTCAAGAAGCTGGCCCAGGGGCAGGAGATCCTGGGACCCTCAGAGGAAGGATATCTTGAAAGAGGGATCCGGGTGAACTATTTTGCGGAAAAGAGAGGTTCTGAGCGGGCGGTTGAGATGCTGGTGAAAAAGTTAAAGGGCGAGGCCTTTGAGACAGACCTGCCCATGCCCAAGTTTGACCGGGTTGAGCCTGCAGCTCCTATTAAGGATATAAAGAAAGCCAGGATCGCGGTTGTCACCTCCGGAGGGATCGTGCCCACAGGCAACCCGGACCACATCGAGTCATCCAATGCCACCAAGTGGGGCAAATATGACATGACCGGAATGGACCGGCTGTCACCGGATGATTTCACATCCATCCACGGCGGATATGACCGCCAGTTTGCCATCGCGGACCCCAATGTGGTGGTCCCCTTAGATGCGCTCAGAGAGCTGGAAAGAGAAGGTGAGTTCGGAGAACTTGTCAACTATTTCTGTGCTACTACCGGTACCGGAACAGCCACCGCGTCAGCGGCCAGGTTCGGGACCGAGATTGGAAAAATGTTTGTTGATGAACATGTGGACGGGGTCATCCTCGTCTCCACCTGAGGGACCTGTACTCGTTGCGGTGCAACGATGGTGAAAGGTATTGAGAAGTATGGTCTTCCTGTAGTTCATATGGCAACCGTTGTTCCTATCTCCCTGACGATCGGTGCCAATCGTATCATCCCCGGCATAGGTATCCCCTACCCACTGGGCGACCCGCCGCAGGGTGAGACTGACAGCTACAAACTCCGCTTATCCATGGTGAGAAGGGCGCTTAAAGCCCTGGAAACACCGGTGGAAGGACAGACAGTGTTTGAAAAATAATTGCTGAAGGCTGCTGTGGCGTGGCAGAAAGCAATTTTCAGACACGCTCCGGGATCCGGCCTAAACAGCCGTTTCCCGGACGCTGCTGTGCCCCTGCGGCAGCCAGGTCTGCTAAGAGGAGAAGACATATGGAAAATGATCAGAAAGTTAACTGGAGCCGGGTGCTGATACTTGCGGGGGCGGTGATAGCATTTACCATCGGCTCAGGATTTGCCACAGGACAGGAAATTATTCAATATTTTACTGCATATGGCGTGCAGGGGATCCTGACAATATTACTGTTTGCGGTCTGCTTTATC
>NZ_JYHN01000012.1:0-28885 GCF_000954015.1 Clostridium sp. FS41 | reverse complement strand
TTAGTCCCATGGGCGGTCTTCCCTGGCCTTGACCCGGTCCCATAGGCGGTCTTCCTGGTCCTGGTCCCATGGGCGGTCTCTCCGGTCCTGGTCCCATGGGCGGTCTTCCCTGGCCTTGACCCGGTCCCATAGGCGGTCTTCCCTGGCCTTGACCTGGTCCCATAGGCGGTCTTCCCTGGCCTTGACCTGGTCCCATAGGCGGTCTCTCCGGCCCTGGTCCCATGGGCGGTCTTCCCTGGCCCTGACCCGGTCCCATGGGCGGTCTTCCCTGGCCCTGGCCTGGTCCCATAGGCGGTCTCTCCGGCCCTGGTCCCATGGGCGGCCTTTCCTGACCCTGGCCCGGTCCCATGGGCGGTCTTTCCTGACCCTGGCCTGGTCCCATGGGCGGTCTTCCGCCTTGCGTCCTAGCCATTTCCTTTCCTCTCATCTCCTGGATTTCCATTTTTTCTTCCAGGGAATGTACATTAAACCCATTATCAAATTCATTACTATTTTTTAAAAGGCTAGAACGACTTCCATTCCCACCCGTGTTAACCGCACGTATGGAAGTTGACTCCGCTATATGTTCTGAATTATGATCCTGTGCCTTTACCATGTTGTTATCTGGTCCCTGATCTGAATAATCCGGGATTATGTCCAGACGCTGCATATCCTTTTTCAGTTCCGCCATCTCCAAAGCGCTTTTATCTGCTTCCGTTATGTTCCACATGCTTTGCACGCGCTCCGGCCCTTCGGATGAAATGACTGTATTATAGATGGAATCACATAGCCGGTTTATCATCAGATGATCCGGATACTCATCATACATGGGACTGTTTTTATAATCCAGTCTGTCACATGCTTCTGATACATATCCCTGAAGTATTTTAATTCCTGACGGATACATACTTTTCAGATACTCTATATCCTGCATTTACTCTTCCTTTACCAAGTTTCTCTTACCAATATCATATGCACGTTCTTCTCACTCTGCCCCTTTCTTTTGTTTTTTCTTCAAAAATAATATAAAACCGGAGTTTCCATATCTACGGCGGAAACTCCGGTTTCTGTAAATTTATGTAAATTCTTGTAGAATCCTTGATCAATTCTTTTTCACATATCCCAATGCCTGTTCCAGAGCTTCCTGTTCTTCATTTCCAAGAACAATGTCTGTCTGGCCCATATCTACTTCCTTAATATAGAGATAACAGCCTTCCCTGCTATGGACACAATTCATAACAAACCCACTGTTGGTATAGTCCAGCACAGATAATGCAAAACTGAGATTTCCTCCCATGCCTTTAAACGCATTATATTTTACAATACCATACTTTTGGAAAGAAGCCCTGAAGTTGCGGTTCAGAGTCCGGATGGAATCCTTATTTGACCTGTCTTCTGCCCTCAAATCACGAAGTTCATCCAACTCGTCCATAATCATGTCTTCCAGAGTTTCCGCATCCTTGCCCCGCATGAAATAATCGTATTTGCGGTCCAGTTTTCTCAGCTTTGCCATTGTCACAATGACCAGTATCAGCAGCAAGACCACTATTATCATAAGTCCCAAAATAATATATGCGGGATCAAATGGACATTGATTTAAAATGCTGTTCTCCATTGTATATCTTCTCTCCTTTGTGTCTAACGAATAGATTCAATCATTTCCACAATCCGCTCTAATTCTGCTTCCGAATAATATTCAATCTCTATCCGGCCCTTATTCTTGTCCTTATTATGGATACTTACCTTTGTACCCATAATGGTTTTCATTCTATCTTCCAGATTCTGGTATATGATAGCAAGGGTTTCATCCTTGGACTTTTCCTTCTTTTCCTCATGACCATCAGCCGCATCCTTAGCTAAACGTTTTACCAGACGCTCTGTCTCCCTGACACTCAAAGCTCCATCTAAAATAATCTTTGCTGCTTTTAACTGAAGCACTTTGTCATCTAATGACAGTAATGCCCGGGCATGTCCACTGGATATAAGGTTCTGTATGAGCATTTCCTGTATTTGTTCATCCAGTTTCAAAAGTCTCATGGAGTTTGTTATGGTGGCCCTATTTTTTGCAACCCTGACTGCAATCTCTTCCTGAGTTAAATGGAATTCTTTTACCAGCTGCTGGTAAGCCAAGGCTTCCTCAATTGGATTTAAGTCAGCCCTCTGCACATTCTCTATCAGTGCGATCTCCATACTTTCCTGTTTGCTATACTCTCTTAGTACAACTGGAATTTCCTTTAAGCCCGCGATTTTCGCGGCCCGCCATCTGCGTTCTCCGGCTATGATCTCATAAAAGGTCCCTTTTTTCTGTACTAAAAGCGGCTGAAGAACACCGTACCGTTTAATGGATTCAGCCAGTTCACAAAGCTGTTCCTCGTTGAAATCCTTTCTCGGCTGTTCTTTGTTTGGTTCAATCAAAGCCAGCTTGATCATCAACTCGCTGCCCTTTTCTTCCCCTTTATCAGTTGCCGCCGCCTTGGCTTTCGCAATATCTTCTTCGCTTTCTTTTATAACATCCTCACCAAAAATGGCACCCAATCCTTTTCCTAAACCCTTCTTTGCCATTACAACTCTTCTCCTCTGCTCATTACTTCTGCCGCAAGCATTCTATAGCTTTCAGCCCCCGTTGATCTGGAATCATAGAAATTAATTGACATACCATGGCTGGGAGCTTCGGCCAAACGGACATTTCTTGGAATAATGGTTTTATAAATTGTTCGGTTTAAACTGCTTTTAACACTTTCCACAACCTCCAAGGAAAGGTTAGTCCTTGCATCATACATGGTGAATACCACACCCTCCAGTTCCAAACCCGGGTTCAGCTTCCGCTTCACAAGATCTACTGTTTTTAGTACCTGATTCAGTCCCTCCAGAGCATAATACTCACATTGTATGGGAACCAGCACCGTATCCGCTGCTGTCAGTGCATTGATTGTCAATATATTTAAAGATGGGGGACAGTCAATCAGAATAAAATCATATGTATCACGTACCTGATTCAGACAATTACTGAGAAGTTTTTCTTTATCTTCCACTTCCTGAAACTCGATTTCCGCACCTGCCAGGTTCATGTCCGAAGGCAGAATATCAAGATTCGGCTGTATCTCATTTATAATACACTCCTCAACAGGCTCCTCTTCGATCAGCATGTCATATACTGTTTTATCAAAATCCTCCCGTTCCAATCCCAGACCACTACTGGCATTTCCCTGGGGATCAAAATCCACCAGCATTACCTTTTGACCGGCCTCAGCCAGACAGGCGGCAAGATTAATGGCCGTGGTCGTTTTCCCAACCCCGCCCTTCTGATTGGTTATAGTTATTATTCGTCCCATTTGTATTGATTCCTTTCTCGAAAAAATAAGCCTTCTTCGATTACTTTTACGATTATATCACAACTCTAATTCTTTTCCTATGCATAATTCTTAGAAACTCATAATTTTACCGTTTTATACAAAAAATGTTTCACGTGAAACATTTTTATGTCATAAAACTCTTAAGAATAATTTAATCCTCTACCCGTTGTAATAGCCCCCAGCTTGTATTATAATAGATAAAACAACCAAAACCAGGAGAGTATAATTGAATGAAAACAAGAAATAAATTATTAACATTACTCATACTGTCAGCTGGAGCAGCCACTACCACTGCTCTTATTAATAAAGCAATCAAACTATCAGCTACATCCCGTAATGTATTAGGTGAGCCGGAAGCTCTCTGTTACAAGTGGCGGCTGGGTAATATTTATTACACCAGGACCGGCAGTGGAAAACCACTTCTCCTGGTCCATGACCTTACACCTGCTTCCAGCGGATACGAGTGGAAGAATCTGGTTGGTAAGCTTGCAGAAAATCATACCGTCTATACCATTGATCTGTTAGGTTTTGGACGTTCAGAAAAGCCTAATTTGACTTATACCAATTATCTGTATGTACAGCTGCTCTGCGACTTCATCAAGTCTGAGATCGGTCACCGGACTGATATGCTTTCTTCCGGTTCCTCGTCCACTCTGGGAATTATGGCATGTTCCAATTCCCCGGAACTGTTTGACCAGCTTATGTTTATCAACCCTGAAAGCATTTTATCTTCCAGCCAGTTGCCCGGAAAGAACGTAAAACTATACAAATTTATGTTGGATCTTCCAATTGTAGGAACTTTAATCTATCACATATCATGCAGTAAACAGGCACTTACCAAAGAATTTATGACAAACTATTACTATAATCCTTATTCTGTAAGGGCGGGCATGATAGATGCATATCATGAAGCAGCACATTTGGGAGAATCACCAAAATCTGTATATGCCAGTCTCGAGTGCAATTATGTGAAATGTAATATTGTAAATGCTTTAAAAAAGATAGATAACAGCATTTATTTGATAGGTGGCGCTGCTCTTGATGAAATGGAAGAACTGATGTCGGAATATAAGGACTATAATCCGGCCGTGGAGACAGCTTCTATTCCCAACACAAAGCTCACTCCTCATTTAGAAAAGCCCTCTGAGGTTTACCAGTTAATTCAAACCTTCCTATCATAGCTTTAAATATGTTTCACGTGAAACATCCGGTTCGGATACCATTGATCCGAACCGTTTTATTTATTATCTCAAGGAAAGGAAATAATTCATATGATACGAATAGGATGCCATTTATCCTCATCAAAAGGGTACCAAGCAATGGCAAAAGATGCAGTCAAAATTGATGCCAATACTTTCCAGTTCTTTACTCGGAATCCAAGAGGTGGAAATGCTAAAGCAATTGACGAAAAAGATGTAAAAGCTTTTTTACTTAAAACAGAGGAGGAAGACATCTCTCCTATCCTGGCGCACGCCCCTTACACTTTAAATGCTTGTTCCGCAGATCCAAAGTTACGGGATTTCGCCAAACGTACCATGGCAGACGATCTTGTAAGAATGGAGTATACACCGGGGAATATGTATAACTTTCATCCGGGATGCCATGTCAAACAGGGGGTGGATGTTGGTGTTTCATATATAGCTGAAATGCTCAATGAAATTCTCACTTCCGATCAGACCACTACTGTCCTGCTGGAAACCATGGCAGGCAAAGGCAGTGAGATCGGTGCGACATTTCAAGAGTTAAAACAAATTCTTGATTTAGTAGATTTATCAGACCATATGGGAGTATGTCTGGATACCTGTCATGTGTGGGACGGAGGATATGATATCGCCAATCATTTAGAAGAAGTACTGGACGAGTTTGATCAGGTGATTGGGCTAAATCGTCTAAAAGCAATTCACTTAAATGACAGCCAAAACCCATTGGGCGCACATAAGGACAGACACGCCAGACTTGGCGAAGGTCACATAGGAATTGATACTTTTTATAAAATTGTGACTCATCCCATTTTAAGCAAGCTTCCATTCTATTTAGAAACTCCGAATGATTTAGATGGCTATAGGAGAGAAATTCACATGATGCGGGAAGCTGCTGATTTATAATTAAATATTAGAAATAGGTTTTTACTACAAATAAGAAAAGAGGAAATGTTTCACGTGAAACATTTCCTCTTTTCTTATATCAATTATTTTAACGGTTCTCTGGTAGGCATTCCCGCCTTACGTGGATACTTTTTTGAGATTGCCTTAATTTTCTCAATTACCACAAGGGATCTGGCAGCATCTGTGCCTGGAAGCAAAAACTTTTTAACCATCTTTTGCTCTCCTCCCAGCAGTCCAATCGCTCTTTGCGCCTGAACCAACTCCTCGTCAATCTCCCCGGACTTATAAGGTACAAAATATCCGCCAACCTTAACAAATGGCATACAATACTCAGAAAGAGATGCCAAATTGGCAACTGCCCTGGACACACATAGATCATAGGTCTCCCGGTGTTCCGCCAACCGTCCCGCATCCTCGGCTCTGCCATGAACAAATGTGACATTCTCCAAATTAAGAGCATCACATACTTCTTCAAGAAATTTTATTCGTTTATTCAAGGAATCCAGAAGAGTTACACGAATTCCTGGAAAAACAATTTTTAATGGAATACCCGGGAAACCGGCCCCTGTACCAACATCAATGATCCGGCTGTTCTCAAACCAGCCCACCCCCTGTTTTCCTGTTTTTTCCATTTTCTGAATTACAGCAAAAAGTGACAAGCTGTCACTAAAATGTTTTGTCACAACCTCATGTTCCTCAGTAATGGCAGTGAGGTTCATTACCTTGTTCTTCTCCACCAGCATTTCATAATAGGTGAAAAACTGATCCATCTGATGTTCACTTAGTCTGATGCCCAGCTGATCCAATTCCCTTTTCATCTGATCTAAAAATGTTTCTGTCATATAGCTCCTCACTGTTTCTCACTGTTTTCTCGTGAAATGCACCAGCAATACGGAAATATCTGCCGGTGAAACACCGGATATCCGGGAGGCCTGTCCAATGGTGGCGGGCTGCACCTTATTCAGCTTCTGGACCGCCTCCCTGCGCAGGCTGTTTACCTCAGAATAATCAAAATTCTCAGGCAGTTTCTTATTTTCCAACTTTCCGAACTGTTCTACCTGTTGAAGCTGGCGTTTAATATAACCCTCATATTTAATCTCAATATTCACCTGCTCCCTTACGTCAGCAGCAAGTTCAGGTCTTTCCTCATCCAGTTCCTCCAGCTTATCATAATCAAGCTCAGGCCTTTTGATCAGCTCTGCCAGTGTGATTCCTGACTTCAGCTGAGTACTTCCATATTTTTCCATACATGCCCGGGTTTTTGGATTTAATCCAACCACCGTGCGGCCAAGCCTTTTAATTTCAAGATCAATGGCCTCCATCTTATGGATCAGCTGTTCATACTCCTTATCACTTACAAGTCCTATGTCATGTCCTATTTTTCTAAGCCTTATATCAGCATTATCCTGTCTGAGAAGAAGCCTGTATTCAGCTCTGGATGTCATCATCCTATAAGGCTCATGGTTTTCCTTGGTTACCAAATCATCGATCAGCACGCCTATATACGCCTGGGAACGGCTGAGAACAACCTGGTCCCTTCCCGTGATCTTCATGGCGGCATTTACACCAGCCATAAATCCCTGAACAGCCGCCTCCTCATAACCGGAGGATCCATTAAACTGCCCGCCTGCGTAAAGGCCGGATATCTTCTTAAACTCCAGTGTTGGTTTAAGCTGAAGGGCATTAATACAGTCATATTCAATGGCATAGGCATTCCTTACAATCTGAACACGCTCCAGTCCCGGCACAGTTCTGTACATTGCATACTGTACATCTTCAGGCAGGGAACTGCTCATTCCACCCAGGTACATTTCACTGGTATAAAGGCCTTCCGGCTCCACAAACACCTGATGGCGGTCCTTGTCCGGAAACTTTACCACCTTATCCTCAATGGAAGGACAGTACCTTGGTCCGGTTCCCTCAATGGCTCCTGAAAACAGGGGGGAACGGTCCAGATTATCTCTGATGATCCTGTGAGTCTCTTGATTTGTATAAGTCAGCCAGCAGGATACCTGCTCCTTTTGGACACTTTCCGGATCCGTGGAAAATGAAAACGGCACCACTCTCTCATCCCCAAACTGCTCCTCCATCTTTGAGAAGTCAATGCTCTTTTTATCTACCCTGGCAGGAGTCCCTGTCTTAAACCGGAACATCTCAATACCATTAGCCTTCAGGGAATCTGTAAGATGGTTAGCTGCCTGCAGCCCATTGGGACCTGTAGGATTGCTCACATCCCCATAGATACATCTTGCCTTCAGATAGGTTCCCGTACAGAGGATCACGCATTTCGCCCTGTACAGAGCGCCGGAAAATGTACGTACTCCCTGTATCTTTCCATCCTCCACCACTATTTCAGACACCTCAGCCTGACGTATGGTAAGATGATCCGTCTGTTCCAGGGTCTTTCTCATCTGTCTGCTGTAATCCTGTTTATCGGCTTGAGCCCGCAGGGAATGGACAGCCGGTCCCTTGGATTCATTGAGCATTTTCGACTGGATAAAAGACTTGTCAATATTCTTTCCCATCTCTCCGCCCAAAGCGTCCAGTTCCCGTACCAGATGTCCCTTGGAACTGCCACCCACATTGGGGTTACACGGCATCAGCGCAATGCTGTCCACACTCACCGTAAACATGATAGTTTCAAGCCCCAGACGCGCACAGGCCAGCGATGCTTCACAGCCGGCATGTCCGGCTCCCACAACTACAATATCATATGTTTCTTCCAAATATGGCATAATTCCATGATCCTCTTTCATTTAAAAACTATTTTCCCATGCAGAACCTGGCAAATATCTCATTCACCAGATCATCATCCACTGCCTCACCAATGATCAAACCCAGCTGTTCATAGGCATCCATAAGATCAATGGAATAAAAATCCTCCGGCATCTGGTCCTCAATGCTTCCCCTCACCATCTCAAGGCTTTTAAGGGCCTCCTCCAAAGCTTCCTTATGGCGCACATTTGTTATATAAACCTGATCATTAAACTTAAGCTCGCCGTGATAAAACAGATGTCTGATCTCCAGCTCCAACTCCCCGATCCCCTGTTCTTCCTTTGCGGACACGGGAATCACCTTCTGCCCGCACATTTTCTCCAGGTCATCCTTTTCCACCACAATCTGAAGGTCTGATTTATTCAGCAGTATAATGGATTTCCTGCCACGGATAAACTCCAGGATTTCCCTGTCGCTCTCATCCAACGGCCTGGAACCGTCCACCACAAATATGATCAGGTCCGCATCCCTGGCAGCCCTGCGCGCCCTGTCCACCCCAATCTTTTCCACCACGTCTTCTGTGTCCCGTATACCTGCCGTATCCACCACATTCAGGCTGATACCCTGTAGATAGATATGTTCTTCCAAGGTGTCCCTGGTAGTTCCGGCAATCTCAGTTACAATGGCCCTCTCCTCTCCCAGGAGCACATTCATAAGGGAAGACTTTCCCGCATTGGGTTTTCCCAGGATCACCGTTTTCACCCCTTCTGTCATAACCCTGCCGTCATCAGCGGACTCCACCAGCTCTCTCACCTGCGAGATCATGACCTCCAGTTCTCCCTTAAGCCCTGCGCTGTATCCGTCCAGGGAAATGTGTTCAGGGTCATCCAGAGCAGACTCAATAAATGCAATCTGATATAAGATCCCAGCCCTTAGATCCCTGATCCGTTTTGATACCGAACCGCTCAGCTGGCCGACCGAACTTTTTAATGCATATTCATTGGTAGCATTAATCACGTCCGCCACCGCCTCGGCCTGGGACAGGTCGATCCTGCCGTTTAAAAATGCCCGCTTTGTAAATTCACCCGGCTGTGCGGTCCTTGCCCCGGCGTGGATCACTGCCTCCAGGATCTTTTTAACCATGAGGATCCCTCCATGGCAGTCTATCTCCACCGTGTCCTCGGCCGTATAACTGTGAGGCCCCTTCATGACCAGTACAAGGGCTTCATCCACCTTCTCATCCCCATCATAAATAAACCCGTAATGGACCGTATGAGATCTGGCATTGCTCAGCTTTACCTGGTCCCCATTCTTATTCCGGTAAAGTTTATCGATCACTGAAAATGCCTCATCTCCGCTGATCCTCACAATGCCGATCCCGGAATTGCTCATTCCGGTGGCTATGGCTGCAATTGTATCTGTCTTCATCTTCTATCCTTTCAAATACCGCTTTAAGGGGCACCCACGCGTAAGTAGCGCAAAAGGCCATTGCTAATGCAACAGCCTTTTATCTGAAACCTTACAAATTACACCTCATCACCAGCAGCTGTCTCATCTGACGCTTCGGATGAACCATTGGAAGAATAATGGCTGCGGCGGTTATTATTTCCCTTATATCCGCCGGACCTGTCTGACCGGTCACGGTCGTAACGGCCACCCTTGCTCTTGTCGTAACGCCCTCTTCTGTCCCCTGAAGAAGCTTCCTTCTTAAGGGCGATCACCACGTGGCGGAAGGGCTCTTCGCCTTCACTTCTGGTAGTAACATACTTATCATTCTGAAGCGCTGCGTGAATGATCCTTCTCTCATAAGGATTCATTGGCTCCAGTGAAACCGGTCGTTTTGTCCTCTTCACCTTATAGGCAATATTCTTTGCCAGGGTTTCCAGGGTTTCCTTTCTTCTTTCACGGTAATTCTCCGTATCCAGTTTAACCCTCAGATATCCTTCCGTTCCCTTATTGACGATCAGGCTTACCAGGTACTGGAGTGAATCCAGGGTCTGCCCTCTCTTGCCGATCAGGATCCCCATATCATCACCTTCCAGGTTCAGTGACAGTTCCTGCTCTTCCTCATTATATGCAGCCGTGATATTTACCTGCATGTTCATGGCCTCAAATATCTGCGACAGGAAATCCATGGCCCTGTCCTCAATGGTTTCCTTTTTCCTTGCACGAATAATGGCTGGTTTTGAACCGATTCCCAGGAATCCGGTGCTTCCTTTGTCAACCACTTCATATTCCAGCTTATCGCTGGTGGTCTGAAGTTCGATTAAAGCTTTTGTAACTGCATCGTCTACTGTCTTAGCAGTAACTGTAATCATATCCATACAGAACCCCTCCTATTTTTTTCCCTTATCGTGCTTTTCATTGTATTTGGCAACCATATTAGCCTTTGACGCAAGACTGCCCGGCTTTGCATTATCATTATAATACTTGTTGGATTCCTCCACGATTGCCTTTGTCTTGGCAATTTTAGCCATCTGGGCGCTTTCAGCCTTGATCTCTTTTTCCTCCATCTTCTTAAGCATGGTATCCACATTGCCTACCTTTGTGGGAGGAAGTCCTTTTTTAGCACGCTTTTTGTTGGTCTTTTCAATGTTCTTCTGAACCAGGTCATCAATATTCACCTTATTAAGATAAGAATTGATCCCTACCTGCTGAATAATAGTAAATACACTCTGTGCAACCCAGTAAAGTCCGATACCGGATGCAAATGAAAAACAGAAGAATACGGACATCAGAGGCATGGTTACATTCATGCTCTTCATCATGCCTGCCGCAGGATTGTCATCCTTACCAGAGGCCTGAGGCTGGTTGGCTGTCATCAGCTTGGTGCTGTACCACTGGCTCAGTCCCGCAAACAGAGGAATGCAGAGAGCCGCAATGGCCGTAAGTAAGGTGGTGCCGTCAACCTTATTAAAGTAGTTCATGATAACCTGAAGAGGTGTGTATGCAATATTGAGCCCAAAAAATGTCTGCATGTTCTCAATGGCATCCACCACCCTGACGCCGGTTTCCGTAACAGCCTGTCCCACTGCCGAAAATGAATTCACCAGTGTGTCCCACTGCTGTCCTGTAAATTTGTATAATAAGTCAATGACCGTGTTTACATTGGTATAATCATACTTGTCAATGGGCATTTTCTGAGCTGCTGCCAGATCCGTAAATGCCTGAGCGGTCTGATATCCGCTTGGAAGCTTGCTGATAATAGTCTCATAATATCCCCTTACAGACTGAACATATGCGGGAATATTATAGATAACACGATACAATGCAAAAATGATAGGCATCTGGATCAAAAGAGGAAGGCAGCCGCCGGTCATGGAGGTACCGTACTTTTCATAAACCCCCTTGATCTCCGTCTGCATCATCATCGCATACTTTTGATCATTTTCCTTGCCCTTATACTTTTTCTGGATTGCAGAAATCTCCGGCTGCATAACCGCCATCAGCTTGGAAGACTGCTGCTGCTTGATGGTAAGAGGTATCATAAGTACCTTTGTTACCAATGTAAAAAGAATAATACACAAACCGATGTTTTCAATACCAAATATACTGGTAAACTTAAACAGCCAGTCCATGATCCACCCCAGGATATCTGCGATCGGCCCCAGAAAACCGCCTGTCTTTGTCAATACCACTGCGCCAACTAACTCATTCAATACGTATACCTCCTAATCTCTACGGAACTGGATCATAACCGCCTTCTGCAAATGGATGACACCTCAGTATCCTTTTGCAGGCCAACCATGTACCCTTTAACGCACCATACTTTTTTAGTGCCTCAATGGCGTATTGGGAGCACGTAGGTGTGTAAATACAGTGAGTTCTTATCTTAAGAGGAGACAAAAATCTCTGGTATCCCCTTACCAACAAAATCAAAAACCTTGCCATAATCACTTCACTTCGATTCTCTTAAAATGTGATGCAGTCCGCACAGGTGCATATAAGCACCTTCCAAATCTTTGTATTCTGATGTTTTTGCAGCCACTCTGGCCACAACAATGATGTTTAACCCAGTCTTCAATCTATGATCATTTAAACGAAATATTTCTCTTATAAGTCTGGTAATGTGATGGCGGACAACACTGTTTCCCACTTTCTTGCTGACCGAGATGCCGATCCGGTTCCTGTCTTCCCCGCTTTCCGCCACATACATAACAAGAAGTCTGTTTGCATAAGAAGTCCCACTTTTATAAATCTTCTGGAACTCACTGTTTTTCCTTACGGAAGGAAATCGTTTCATACGATACTCCTAACAACTAATTATTAAGAAAAGAAAAGGCCACATGTTCCTGTGGCCTGTCGTTCTTTTGCTTTAAGCTTGAAACAAAATTAAGCAGATAATCTGGCTCTACCTTTTGCTCTTCTGGCAGCAATAACTTTTCTACCGCCTACAGTCTTCATTCTAGCTCTAAAGCCATGAACTTTCGCTCTCTGTCTCTTCTTGGGCTGAAATGTCATCTTCATAATCCGGGCACCTCCTATCAAAATTATCTGGTAATGTGAAAACACACATTTAGACTAGTATAATTAAACATCCACTCAATTATATAGAAGAAATCCGTCTTCGTCAAGTGCATTTTCATAAAAAAACCACAAAAAACCTATAAAAAAGGACGGTTTTAAGGCCGTCCCAATAAAATGTGTGCATTGTCGGTTTCTGTTACTATATTTAGTATTACGTCAGGGCTGCTTAGTAAAACGAAGCATTACTTTTCCTATAATTGCCACCAGGATTGCAGCAACGATCGCTTCCGGTATACCGGATGCGGTAACTGTCACCATGATCAGTCCCCATACGGCATCGATCGCAACATTTTTGGCAGCGGCATACTGGGAAGCAAACAAAAGATAGATACTCCCCATAACAAAAACCGTGTTGGTCATGGAGCCTATGAATCCGGTGATGGGAAGGGCTGCCATTCCATTAAGCCCCACCTTTTTAAACAGGATCCAGAGCCATCCCGCGATCACACCGATCATGATCCTGCATCCCACAGAAACCCAGACTGCTTTTAATACGCCGGGAAGTCCGGTCATGCTCATAAACGGCGAAAACGCAAAAGAAAGCAAAGTGGGCGCCATGGTATTGCTGATCATGGAGCATATGCCAAACACAGCTCCCAGGATCGCACCAGCCAAAGGTCCCAGCAAGATCGCTCCCAAAATAACGGGAATATGCACAGTTGTTGCCTTAATCACCGGAAGCTGTATCATTCCGAAAGGCGTATTTGCCAGCAGAATGACAACTGCCATCATAAGTGCAACACTTGCAAGCCAACGAGTGTCTTTTTTCTTTTTATTCAATTTTTTATCCTCCTGCTACTGTTCTTATAAATAAGATACAATGCCACATACCCACATTATAAACACAACTGGCAGGAGGCGTCAACGTAAAATTATTAATTTAAAAACCACTGTGCGCCCAGTCCCGTAATGGCGACAGCCGTCAGTATGTACAGACAGATGGAGGTCAGGTATGCAAACGGAATGGACAGCTTTAAAAACTCCTTGGACTCTACCTTGGTATAAGCAAGACCCCAGGCGATCCAGGACTGAGTAATACAGGAACCTACATTTACGGTCGTGGCCGGAATGGAGAATACGCAGAACAGGAACGGAACTGAAAAATGTCCGACATTTGACAGGACTCCCAGTGTTGCAGCACCGCAGCCAAACAGGGTAAAGGGACCCCTGAAAAATCCTAAAAATGCCAATGCCGCAAAGAGGATGCACACCACATACTCACTGGTAGGCATGATTCCGCCTATGACTTCCTTAAAGAACGGAGAGGCATATGTCGCACAGGTATTAAACATGGGCAGGGTTAAAAGGAAACCGATCAGAGGAGCGGTATCCACCACGCCGTCATAATACAGCTTATTAACCAGCTGGCAGTTCTCCTTAAAGGATCCTTTCATCCTTCCGCACAAAAACAGGGCCGCAAAACCAGCTATGATAAAACCGCCGATCACTGAAAAATCCAGGGCGATCTTAAGGACCACGGGCACGATGGGAAGCAGAAGGGCCAGCATGGGAGCTTCCTTCTGAGGCTGTGCATTAGGGGTACGGGATGCCCATGCATGGCTCCTCTTTCCAAACTTCAGGTAAATGCCTGTGAGCAGGGAAACAGTGACCACGGAAATCCCCAGGGCATAATATCCCCAGTGGGTTGCATACCATGAAAATGAAAATTCAGGCATCTGATCAGCCGGCAGGATAAATGCGCGCAGCTGTGAGAACTGAAGCACAGGGTTTAGGTACATGCCTGCGGAAACAGATCCCATAAATGTAAACATGGCTATGGCCTTTGGAATACCAAGGCTCATCAGAATAGGAAGCACGATAACGCCGATGGCGATAACCGGTCCGGCGCCCATCATGGCAGTGAATATAAAAGCCGTAACAATATTAAGAAGCACAATGGTAATGATGGGGCGATCCCCGCCAAGTTCCACTGTCTTGCGGATCAGCGTGGAAGCAATTCCTGTCTCCATGAGAACCCGTCCAAACCAGGCGCCCCAGCACACATTGACAAGGGTTGTGCCCCATCCCTCAGGAGCTGCCTGATAGATCTTGTTTAAAATGGCAACCAATCCCTTGCCTCCGTCCCCTCCAAACTGGAGTACAGGATTCTCGGCAATGAACTCCGGGGAGGATATCCCTGCACCAGCCAGCGACAGCACGGTCCACAACACGGAAATAATCAGAAAACCGATCATCAGGTTGTAGCCTTTTACACAATAATAGGCCAGGGCAAAGAACGTAAGGATAAGCAGTACACCAATCATAAATTCCATAAAATATCCCCCTTTAATTGAATTTGGTAAAATTTATTAAAAAACAATAAATTTTATGAACAGTTTCTAATATATTATACTAAATCATAGGTATTTAAGCAATATAAACCATGTAAACGTAGCTTTTTTTTAACATCCCCCTTCGTCCTTGTCTGTGGATTTACATAAACTTATCCACAAATTGTTGATAAGTTGTGGATAAGTGTGTGTAATTATCTTTTTTTTCCCCAGTGCTCATAAAAAAGTCCAGAATTTCTATATATTTCCGGGTTGTGCACAACTCAGGTTAACTTTTTTATGGTTTTTGTGGAAAAACCCTCCATCCACAAGGCTTTCACAGTGCTTCCACAAGCTGCACACAAAGTTATCCACAATATTTTACACTTTCCATTGAAAAAATTTTTGGTTTAGTATACAATGGATTTAGATTGGGCAATTCTGCAATACAGTTTTAGGAGACAAGAAATGATCGATAAAATCAAAGAAAACTGGGACAAAATCCTGCTTACCTTAAAAGAAGAACACGAAATATCCAATATCTCCTACAGTACCTGGCTGGAACCCTTGAAGCCATATTCTTTTAAAGATAACACAGTAATAATCATTGTTCCTGAACAAACCTTTTTACAATACGTTAATAAAAAATATGGATTTTTATTAAAGGTGACCATCTCGGAGTTCCTTGAACAGGAATGCGAGGTGGATTTCAAAGTTAAGGAACAAATCATTGAAAAAGAAGAACCGTCAGGGCCGCAGCTGATCCAGAAAACATCGGTAGCAGTAAGCCCGGACGTTATTCAGAGTGCCAACCTTAACTCAAAGTATACCTTTGATACCTTTGTGGTGGGTTCCAACAACAACCTGGCCCATGCAGCAGCCCTGGCCGTAGCGGAATCCCCGGGAGAAATCTACAACCCCCTGTTTATATACGGAGGCGTGGGACTTGGAAAAACCCACTTAATGCATGCTATTGCACATTTCATATTAAAAAACAACCCCAATTCCAAGATCCTTTACGTCACATCGGAGACCTTTACCAATGAGCTGATCGATGCCATCCGTAACAAAAACAACATAACCACCACGGAATTCAGGGAAAAGTACCGCAATAACGATGTGCTCCTCATTGATGATATCCAGTTTATCATCGGTAAGGAAAGTACCCAGGAAGAATTTTTCCATACCTTTAATACACTATATGAGTCCAAGAAGCAGATTATAATCTCCTCAGATAAACCTCCAAAGGAAATTGAAACCCTGGAGGAGCGCCTGCGCTCCCGTTTTGAGTGGGGCCTGACCGTGGACATCCAGTCTCCTGATTATGAGACAAGAATGGCCATACTGCGCAAAAAAGAAGAGATGGAAGGATATAATATAGACAATGAGGTGATCAAATACATCGCCACCAACATCAAATCCAATATCCGTGAACTGGAAGGAGCCCTCACCAAGATCGTTGCCCTTTCCAGGCTGAACAAATGTGATATCACATTGGAACTGGCTGAGGAGGCGCTTAAGGATATCATTTCCCCCAATGCCCAGCGGGAGGTGACTCCTGACCTGATCATTCAGATCGTGTCGGACCACTATGGGCTGACTCCCCTTGACATTTCCTCCCAAAAAAGGAACAAGGAGATCGTATACCCACGGCAGATTGTCATGTACCTTTGCAGGAATATGACGGAAACCCCTCTCCAGACCATTGGAAGATACCTGGGAGGAAGGGACCATACCACGATTATCCATGGCGCTGAGAAGATCGCAGGCGACATTAAGAAGGATGATACACTTAAGAATACCATCGAGATACTAAAAAAGAAGATCAATCCACAATAGGCCGTGGAATTCATGTGGACAGGTTGTTGATAACTGCCTGGACTTTAAGACCTTGTGAATCATTTTTAACCATATATGGATAAACCTGAAGTTTTACCATGGATTGGTGGATGATTTCCACAGATCATTCCACATGAACTTGTCCTTAATCCTCAAGGGATTCGAGGGGTTTTACACAAACCCACAACCCCTACTACGGTTTCTACGAAAATTATCTATATCTTTAACTACTGATGGAGCTTCGGTCTCCAAATAATCTGAAAGGAAGTTATCAACATTATGAAGCTAAAATTTCAAAAAGACGCCATTGTAAACGGCATTAATATTGTAATGAAGGCAGTACCCTCCAAAACAACCATGTCCATCCTGGAATGTATCCTGATCGATGCCAGCACAGGCGAGATCAAGCTTACGGGCAATGATATGGAACTGGGAATTGAGACAAAAGTAGAAGGTGAGATCCTGGAACATGGAAAGATCGCACTGGACGCTAAGCTTTTTTCCGAGATCACACGCCGTCTCTCCAGTGAGAACGCATCCGTTACCATTGAATCTGATGACAAATTCAACACTACCATCAGCTGTGAGAACTCCGTTTTTAATATCCAGGGACGTGACGGAGAGGAATTTGCCTACCTTCCCTACATTGAAAAGGACAAATATATCTGCCTTTCCCAGTTCACGCTGAAGGAAGTGATCCAGCAGACCATATTTTCCATCTCCCCCAATGACAGCAACAAGATGATGGCAGGGGAATTATTTGAGGTCAATGAAAACCAGTTAAAGGTGGTATCCCTTGACGGGCACCGTATCTCCATCCGTAAGGTCCGCTTAAAAGATCATTATGAGGACACCAAGGTGATCGTACCGGGCAAGACATTGAGCGAGGTCAGTAAGATCTTAGGCGGTGACAATGAAAAGGAGGTCCTGATCTATTTCAGCCCCAATCATATCCTGTTTGAGTTTGACAGCACCATTGTGGTGTCACGTCTGATCGAAGGCGAATATTTCAGAATCAACCAGATGCTGTCCAATGATTATGAGACAAAAGTATCCGTGAACAAGAAGGAGTTCTTAAACTGTATTGAGCGTGCCACCATCCTGATCAGGGAAAATGACAAAAAGCCGCTGATCATCAACATTGGTGACAATTCCATGGAGATGAAGCTCAACTCCAGTTTCGGATCCATGAACGCAGACCTTATGATCCACAAAACCGGTAAGGACATTATGATCGGTTTTAATCCAAAGTTCCTGATCGATGCCCTGCGCGTAATAGATGATGAAGAGATCAACATTTATATGATGAATCCCAAGTCCCCATGCTTTATCAAGGATGATGAGGAGAATTATATTTACCTGATTCTTCCTGTTAATTTCAATGCAGCAACGGTTTAGTACGGTTTTTGTACTAAGAAAGGAAAATGATGGAAATAATTAAATTGAGGGAAGACTATATCAAACTGGGCCAGGCGCTGAAAGCGGCCGGCCTGGTCCAGTCTGGTGTAGATGCCAAATATGCAATTGAGGACGGTCTTGTATCCGTAAACGGAGAGGCCGCTTTTCAGCGCGGTAAGAAGCTGGTGGACGGTGACATCGTGACCTACGATGGACAGACCATCAAGATCACCAAATAGGGACCGCAGAAAGAGAACATCCATGATGATTGAATCCATAGAACTTAAAAATTACCGCAATTACAAAGAACTACATATGGAATTTAATCAGGGAACCAATATACTCTACGGTGACAATGCCCAGGGAAAGACCAATATTCTGGAAGCTGTTTACGTCTGCTGCACATCTAAATCACATAAAAGCGCAAAAGACAGGGATATCATCCGGTTTGACCAGGATGAATCCCATATTAAATTACAGATCAGAAAAAATAATGTACCATACCGCATTGACATGCATCTGAAAAAGAATAAGCCTAAGGGAATTGCCATTAACGGAGTGCCTATCAGGAAAGCAAGTGAACTTTTTGGAATTGCCAATGTGGTATTCTTTTCCCCGGAGGATCTGAACATTATCAAAAACGGTCCATCGGAGAGAAGAAGATTTATTGATCTGGAACTGTGCCAGCTGAACAAGCTGTATGTTCATTCCCTTGTACAGTACAATAAGGTGCTGCTCCAGAGGAACAAGCTGCTGAAAGAGTTGTTTTTTAAGCCTGAATATGAAGAAACCCTGGATGTGTGGGACATGCAGCTGGTAAATTACGGCCGGGAGGTGATTCGGTTCCGCCGTGAGTTTATTGACCAGCTTAACGAGATTATCCGGGGGATCCACCGGAGTCTTTCCGGTGACAAGGAAGAGATAGAGATTTCCTATGAGCCATATACACAGGAGGACCAGCTGGCCGATGTCCTGAAAAGGAACCGGGGGCAGGACATGAAACAAAAGACCACCCTGTCGGGTCCTCACAGGGATGATATCAGCTTTATTGTAAATGGGATCGATATCAGAAAATTCGGCTCCCAGGGCCAGCAGCGCACCGCTGCATTGTCCCTGAAGCTGTCTGAGTTAGAGCTGGTCAAACGGATCAGCAGGGATGAACCCATCCTGCTGTTGGACGATGTGCTGTCAGAACTGGACAGCGGCAGGCAGAACCACCTGCTTTCAGCCATACAGAATATTCAGACCATGATCACCTGTACGGGGCTGGATGATTTCGTCAACAACAGATTCCATATAGACAAAATATTCCGGGTGATCGATGGAACCGCCCAGAACGAGAACTAGTACAGGATACTACCCAAAAGAAAGGAAGATATAAAACATGGGAGAGCAATACGGAGCAGATCAGATTCAGATTTTGGAGGGACTAGAGGCAGTGAGAAAGCGGCCCGGCATGTATATCGGCAGTACATCAGCCAGAGGACTCCATCATCTGGTTTATGAGATTGTAGATAATGCGGTCGATGAAGCATTGGCGGGATATTGTGATTCCATTGATGTTACCATCAATCCGGACAATTCCATCACAGTGGTGGATGACGGACGCGGAATCCCTGTAGATATCCAGAAAAAAGCCGGCCTTCCCGCTGTGGAGGTGGTCTTTACCATCCTTCACGCAGGGGGAAAGTTCGGCAATGGCGGATACAAGGTTTCCGGCGGCCTTCACGGGGTTGGTGCATCAGTTGTAAATGCGCTGTCTGAATGGCTGGAAGTACAGGTTTTTAAAGATGGAAATATTTACCAGCAGAGATACCAGAGGGGGAAGGTAACCTACCCCTTAAAGATCGTTGGAAAATGCGGTCCTGAACAGCATGGGACCAAAGTAACCTTCCTGCCTGACACTGAGATATTTGAGGAGACCGAGTATGACTACGACACCCTGAAGATACGTCTCAGGGAGACCGCTTTCCTCACCAAGAATTTAAAGATCACCCTCAGGGATGAAAGGGAAGAAAAAAAAGAGAAAACATTCCACTACGAGGGCGGTATCAAGGAGTTTGTCACCTATCTCAACAAGGGAAAGACTCCCCTGTATGAGCAGGTGATCTACTGCGAGGGGACCAAGGAAGGCGTGTTTGTGGAAGTATCCATGCAGCACAATGATTCCTACACTGAGAATATTTATACATTTGTTAACAATATCAATACTCCTGAGGGCGGAACCCATCTCACCGGTTTTAAGAATGCCCTTACCAAGACATTTAATGACTATGCCAGGAAAAATAAGCTGTTAAAGGAAAATGAGGACAGCTTATCCGGCGAGGATATCCGTGAGGGGCTGACCGCCATTATCAGTATCAAGGTGGCCGAACCTCAGTTCGAGGGACAGACCAAGCAGAAACTGGGTAACAGCGAAGCCCGTACTGCTGTGGACAATATTGTCAGCGAGCAGCTGACCTATTTCCTGGAGCAGAATCCCGGGATCGCAAAGGCCATGTGTGAGAAATCCATCCTTGCCCAGAGGGCCCGTGCAGCTGCCAGAAAGGCCAGAGACCTGACACGCCGTAAATCCGCCCTGGACGGAATGGCCCTTCCGGGTAAGCTGGCTGACTGCTCTGATAAGAACCCGGAAAACTGCGAGATCTATATCGTAGAGGGAGATTCCGCCGGCGGGTCTGCCAAGACCGCACGTTCCCGCGCCACCCAGGCCATCCTTCCTCTGCGCGGTAAGATACTGAACGTGGAAAAGGCCAGAATGGACCGTATTTACGGCAATGCAGAGATCAAGGCAATGATCACGGCATTCGGAACCGGCATTCATGAGGATTTTGATATATCAAAGCTCCGTTATCACAAGATCATCATCATGACGGATGCTGATGTGGACGGCGCCCACATCAGCACCCTGCTTTTGACCTTCCTTTACAGGTTCATGCCTGAACTGATCAAGCAGGGCTACGTGTATCTGGCACAGCCGCCCTTATATAAGATTGAGAAAAACAAAAAGGTGTGGTATGCATACAGCGATGATGAGCTGAATTCCATCATGATGGAGATCGGCCGCGATACCAACAACAAGATCCAGCGTTACAAAGGTTTGGGAGAGATGGATGCGGAACAGCTTTGGGAAACCACCATGGATCCTGAGAGGAGGATCCTTCTGCGGGTGACCATGGATGAGGAGACCACCTCCGAAATCGATCTGACCTTTACCACCCTGATGGGTGACCAGGTTGAGCCGAGAAGGGAATTTATTGAGGCCAATGCAAAGCGTGTCCAGAACCTGGATATCTGATTTTGACAATTCGATTGTAAACATAAAGGAGATTGAATATGGAACCAAATGTATTTGACAAGGTTCATGAAGTAGACCTTAAAAAGACCATGGAACAGTCCTATATCGACTATGCCATGAGTGTTATCAGCGCCAGGGCCCTGCCTGATGTAAGGGACGGTTTAAAACCTGTACAAAGGCGTGTACTCTACTCCATGATAGAACTTAACAATGGTCCGGATAAGCCGCACCGTAAATGCGCGCGTATCGTGGGTGATACCATGGGTAAATACCATCCCCATGGCGACAGCTCCATTTACGGGGCATTGGTAAACATGGCCCAGGAGTGGTCCACACGTTATCCGCTGGTGGACGGACATGGAAACTTCGGTTCCGTGGACGGAGACGGCGCTGCTGCCATGCGATATACGGAAGCCCGTCTCAGCAAGATATCCATGGAAATGCTGTCCGATATCAATAAAGACACGGTTGACTTTGTGCCCAACTTTGATGAGACAGAGAAGGAACCGGTTGTGCTCCCCTCCAGATATCCCAACCTTCTTGTCAATGGTACATCCGGCATTGCGGTTGGAATGGCTACCAATATCCCGCCCCATAACCTTCGTGAGATCATAGGCGCCGTTGTTAAGATGATCGACAACCGGGTGGAGGAAGACAGGGAGACAACCCTGGAAGAGATCATGGAAATTGTAAAAGGACCTGATTTCCCAACGGGTGCAACCATCCTCGGCAGAAGAAGCATTGAGGAAGCATACCGCACAGGCCGTGCCAAGATCAAGGTGCGCGCCGTTACCAACATAGAGACCATGCCCAACGGAAAGTCCAGGATCATTGTGACTGAACTTCCCTACATGGTAAACAAGGCCCGTCTCATTGAGAAGATCGCAGACCTTGTAAAAGATAAGAAAATTGACGGAATCACATATATCGGAGATGAGTCCAACCGTGAGGGTATGCGCATCAACATCGAGCTGCGCAGGGATGTGAATGCCAATGTTATTTTAAACCAGCTGTTAAAACACACCCAGCTTCAGGATACCTTTGGTGTGATCATGCTGGCCCTGATCAACAATGAGCCCAAGGTGCTGAATATCCATCAGATGTTGGATGAGTACCTGAAGCATCAGGAAGAGGTTGTAAGAAGAAGGACCCAGTATGATCTGAATAAGGCTGAGGAGCGGGCCCATATCTTACAGGGCTTGCTGATCGCCCTGGATCACATTGACGAGGTCATCCGCATCATCAGGGGTTCCGCCAATGTGGCTGACGCCAAGAACCAGTTGATGGAGCGCTTCGGCTTATCCGATGCACAGTCCCAGGCCATTGTGGATATGAGGCTGCGCGCACTCACCGGTTTGGAGAGGGAGAAGCTGGAGAACGAGTACAGGGAGCTTCAGGCAAAAATTGAGGAGTTAAAGGCCATCCTGGCAGATGAGAAAAAGCTTCTCACAGTCATCAAGGAGGAGATCTCCGTAATCTCCGATAAATACGGGGATGACAGGCGCACTGCCATTGGATATGATGATGACGTGTCCATGGAAGACCTGATCCCGGATGAGGACACGGTGATCGCCATGACCCATTTGGGCTATATCAAGAGAATGGACGTGGATAATTTCAGAAGCCAGAACCGCGGCGGCAAGGGCATCAAGGGAATGCAGACCATTGAGGAGGACTATATTGAGGACCTTCTTATGACCACCAACCATCACTTTATGATGTTCTTTACCAACAAGGGGCGTGTGTACAGGTTAAAGGCATATGAGATTCCGGAGGCAGGACGGACTGCTAGGGGAACCGCTATCATCAACCTGCTGCAGCTGCAGCCTGATGAGAAGATAACAGCCATCATTCCCATGCGTGAATATAATGAGGACAAATACCTGTTCATGGCAACTAAAAACGGTATGGTCAAGAAAACACCGATGGTGGAGTATGAGCATGTGCGCAAGAACGGCCTTCAGGCCATTGTTCTGCGGGAGGATGATGAGCTTATAGAGGTAAAGGATACGGACAATACCCAGGATATCTTCCTTGTAACACGCAAGGGGATGTGTATCCGCTTTAATGAAACGGATGTAAGGGTCACCGGCCGTGTATCCATGGGCGTGATCGGCATGCGTTTTGAAGAGGATGATGAGGTCATCGGTATGCAGATGGAAAGTCAGGGTGAAAGCCTGCTGGTTGTTTCGGAGAACGGAATGGGCAAGCGTACCATCACGTCTGAGTTCAGCGCCCAGAACAGGGGCGGCAAAGGCGTGATCTGCTATAAGTGCACGGATAAAACAGGAAACCTGGTAGGAGCAAAGCTGGTGAATGACGGCCGTGAGATCATGATCATTACCACGGAGGGGATTATTATCCGTATGACAGTGGATGATATCTCTGTGATCGGCAGGAATACATCTGGTGTTAAGCTGATGAACATTAACCAGGATTCCGATATCAAGGTAGCCAGCATTGCCAAGGTGCGTGAGAGTGTTACCAAGGACAGCAATGTGTATGATGAGGAGTTTTACGAGGATGAAAATCCTGACTCAGACGAGGCAGGCCCATCAGATGCGGATCCGGAAGAGACAGTATAAAATCAGCACAGGAAATGTGTAGGGAAATAAAATTGAATATGCTGAAAAGGCTGTCCTGACAGACAGCCTTTTCATGTAATTAACCTGGTTCAAGAAATCTTGGATCCAAGGTACAAAGGAGAAAAAGGATGATTAAATGGTCATTGGCAGCTGAATTGCTGGCATTAATCATCATCATATTTTTAATGCTGCATTACCATGACAGAAGACTGGCGGCTAATTACAGGAGAAACATGTACAGACTGTGTCTGTGGATGTCAGCGGCTGCAATTATCCTGAATATTATATGTGTATCAGTTATTTCCCTGTCAGATAAGGTTCCGGTTTGGGTCAATCTTTTATTTAACAGCGCTTATTTTATCCAGGTGGTCCTTTTGTGTTCCGTGGTTGCAGCCTATCTGGCCTCCCTTATACTGGAGCATGTGTATGATAAGACATGCATGAGGAGATATCTTACATCTGTTGTACTTCTGAACCTTATGTTCTGGTGCGTGGTGGCATGGAATGTAAAAAGCGGGGTCCTCTTTTATTTTGAACAGGGGGAGATCTATCGGAGGGGGCCAATTAACGGGCTGGGGTACGTGATCATGGGTATCCAGATGGTCATGCTGCTGGTCTGTTATGTGCGAAACAGGAAGAGCGTGAGCCGGTCCGTGGTCAGACTTATACGGACCATGCCTCCCATTGCATTGGCATTGATCCTGTTTCAGCATACATATCCCGATCTTCTGCTCAACGGCATGTTTGCAGCGATCACTGACATGGTTATGTTTGTCAGCTTTCAGAGCAGCTGGAATGAGAGGGACAGCCTGACCGCCGTGGGAAACAGAAACAGCTTTTTCCAGGAAGTGACCCTGCGCATGGCCGGCCGGCAAAATTTTCAGGTGGTGCTTGTGACCCTGAAACAGTTTGCCGTGATCAATCAGAAATTCAGCCACAATAAAGGGGACGAATTTCTCTATGAGATTGCAAAGGAGATGGATTCCATCCTACCACAGGCTAAGGCATTCCGGTTTGCCAATGTGGAGTTTGCCGTGCTGCTCCCCTATGCCTCAGAAAAAACAGCCTTTAAGAATCTGGCTGTGATCAGGTCCCGATTTGAAAAACCGTGGAAACTGGGACAAATCTCCAGTCAAATTCCGGCCTTTTTCACAGATATCATATACCAGGGCCAGGATTGGAGCCCGACCCAGATGTTTGAGTTCCTGGAGTACGGGGTAAAAGCCGCCAAGGAAAGTATACAGGGAATACAGTGTATTGACCGTGTTCTTCTGGAGCACCTTGCCAGGCGCAAACAGATCCTGGATATCATGCAGCAGTCCATTGAGCAGAAACGGTTCAGGGTATGGTATCAGCCGGTTTACAGTTTTGAACAGGGGAATTTCTCTTCCGCAGAGGCATTGCTGCGCCTGACGGATTATGAGGGAAATCCGGTTCCTCCGTCTGAATTTATTCCCCTTGCGGAAGAAAAGGGAATGATCGATGAGTTGAGTTGGATCGTTCTGGAGGAAGTGTGTTCATTTCTGCAGAGGGTTCCCAGCCATATCAGGTCCATTTCCATCAACCTTTCCATGCAGCAGTTTGAGGACCGTGGCCTGACGGAGAGGATTAAACAGTACCTGGATGAATATCATCTGACTCCGGACCGGCTGAAGATAGAGATAACAGAGCGCGTACTGCTTCAGGACATGGATCACATGAAGCGGATGATGGAACAGTTGACCGGAAATGGGATCCATTTTTACCTGGATGACTTTGGAACAGGGTATTCTAACATTTCCTGCGTCCTGTCCCTGCCCTTTGAGTATATCAAGCTGGATAAAAGCCTGCTCAATGGCCTGCCCGGTGATTCCAGGGCAGAGCTTCTGGTAAAGAGTATGATACAGAGTTTTGAACGCATGGGCCTTAAGGTAATTGCCGAGGGTGTGGAGGAAAAGGAACAGGCGGAAATGCTCCGTATGTTTGGAGCGGACAGCATACAGGGATATTATTACGGAAAACCTATGCCTGAGGATGAGTTTCTGGCAGTCATATCACATAGAGTAAAAGAAAACTAAGAAGTGAGGGAAAATAAGAAATGAGGGAAATGCAGACCGAACAGATTACCCAGGTGATCAGGGAAATGTGTATTGAGGCAAACTACAGGCTTGCCCCCGACATGAAATGCGTGTTTTGTCAGGCTGTGGACCAGGAGGAGTCCCCTCTTGGACGTCAGGTATTAAAACAGCTGGAGGAAAACCTGAGAATAGCGGACGAGGATATGATACCCATCTGTCAGGATACGGGAATGGCCGTGGTGTTCCTGAAGGCCGGTCAGGAGGTCCATTTTACAGGCGGAAGCCTGACCAATGCGGTGAACGAAGGTGTCAGAAGGGGATATGAGGAAGGGTACCTGCGCAAATCCGTGGTGGGAGATCCCATTGAGCGGGTCAATACCAGGGATAATACACCGGCGGTGATCCATTATGAGATCGTGGAGGGGGACCAGGTTGATCTGACCGTGGCTCCTAAAGGCTTTGGAAGTGAAAATATGAGCCGTGTGTTTATGCTGAAACCGGCAGACGGGCTTGAAGGTGTTAAGAACGCCATACTGACAGCTGTCAGGGATGCGGGCCCCAATGCATGTCCGCCCATGGTGATCGGAGTGGGTATTGGCGGAACTTTTGAAAAATGTACGGAGATGGCAAAGCACGCCCTGACCAGAAATATTAGTGAAAAGCCTGAAACAGTCTGGGTAAGGGAACTTGAAGAGGAGATGCTTCAGACTGTGAACAAGCTGGGGATCGGACCCGGGGGGCTGGGGGGAAGGATCACTGCCTTGGCTGTCAATGTGGAGACATATCCCACCCATATAGCCGGTCTTCCTGTTGCAGTCAATATCTGCTGCCATGTAAACAGGCATGTACACAGGGTACTTTAAGGGTAAGTTATCTGCTTAGGCAGATTACTGGCTCATTGAGATCACTTACGTTAGAACGATTACTTACGTTAGAACGATCATTTACTTTAGAACAATTACTTACAACGGAAAGGGAGTCCGGATGATGGATAGGCATATCAAAGTACCGATGACAAAAGAGGACGCGGTCTCTTTAAAGGCAGGAGACTATGTATATCTGACAGGAACCATTTATACTGCCAGGGATGCGGCTCATAAGAGAATGGACGAGACACTGGACCGGGGGGAAGAACTGCCCTTTAATATTAAAGATAATATTATCTATTATCTGGGGCCGTCCCCGGCAAGGGAGGGGAGACCCATAGGTTCAGCGGGACCCACCACGGCCAGCCGCATGGATAAGTATACCCCCAGGCTTCTGGATATGGGAATGGGAGCAATGATAGGAAAAGGAAAAAGGAGCCAGGCTGTAATTGACGGCATTGTGCGCAACAAGTCCGTGTATTTTGCAGCAGTGGGAGGAGCAGGGGCCATCCTGTCCAAATGTATTCTTTCTTCAGAACTGATTGCATATGGAGATCTGGGGACAGAGGCAATCTGCAAACTGGAGATCAGGGACTTTCCAGTGGTGGTTGTCATTGACAGTCAGGGTAATAACCTGTACGAAACAGCAGTAAAGGAGTACTGTACAATATAGTACTGGAGCAAATTACCGGAGCATATCCGGATTTGATTTTTGCCATTTGCACGCTCCGGGGGAAGAGGAAACTATGAAGCGGATCATATATATGGTATTTATGAATCTGTTCCATGCGCCGGTATGGCTGTTTACCATTGCCCGCATGGGACGGCCTGAGGATGGACGTACCATTAAGGAATGCTATGATTATATTGCAAGAATGACAAGACGGATCATTAAAAGGGGAAGGGTAACGGTAACGGCCACCGGGATCGAACATATTCCGGATCAGGATGGGTTTATGCTTTTTCCAAACCATCAGGGGCTGTTTGATATGTTGGCCCTGTTTTCTACCTGCCCAAGACCACTTTCTGCTGTTATTAAGAAAGAAGCCTCCGGCTGGATCCTGGTCAAGCAGGTGATCGGCGCCACCGGAAGCCTTGCAATGGACCGGAGTGATATTAAAGATCAGGTAAGGATCATTGGGGAGGTGACAAAACGGGTTAGGGAAGGATCTAACTTTGTCATATTCGCAGAAGGGCACCGAAGCCGCAAAGGAAATGAGATACTGGATTTTAAAAGCGGCACTTTTAAAAGTGCGCTGAAAGCAGGCTGCCCCATTGTGCCTGTAGCCCTGATCAACTCCTTCAGACCCTTTGATATCAACTCATTGAGCCGGGAATATGTGGAGGTGCACTACATGGAGCCTATTTTGCCGGAACAATATATAGGTATGAAGACCTCAGAAATCGCACATCTTGTACATGACAGAATTCAGGAAGAAATAAATAAAAATGTCGGTAAAAACACCTTGACAACCTAATTTCTATCTAGTATAATGGTCAATGCGTCTGAGGACAAATATGTCAAAAGAAGCAATCATATGGAAAATATCAATTCGGAGAAATACTCAAGAGGCCGAAGAGGCGCCCCTGCTAAGGGTGTAGGCTGGGCAACCGGCGCGAGGGTTCAAATCCCTCTTTCTCCGCTCCATTTTCCAAATGATTATTTTTTTACTGTTTTGCCCTGGGGGCATAAAATTAATCAAAAAAGTTGTTGACAACAAACGACAGCTATGATATGATTAATACCCGCTGGAGAAAATACAGCGGATGATTTTTGCAGAGGGCCAAACGGCCTGAAACAACAAATTAAAAAAAGTAAAAAAAGTTGTTGACAAATACAAGCAGCTGTGATAAGATATAAAAGTTGCTGCTGAACAAGACAACAACAAACGA
>NZ_JYHN01000011.1:0-4317 GCF_000954015.1 Clostridium sp. FS41 | reverse complement strand
TGTTAGTTCTGTTTTCATTTTGTCCTTCCTTCGGTATTCCCTGAAATAGCGATTTTGAATAATAGCTGATATTCCATCTTAATTGATTTTTTGCGTAACAAAAAACCAACCACCGTATATATTGATGGTTGGTTTTTTATCATCTTTACAATTTTAATAAATCGGATTTACTAAACTCAATCCCTGATTCCATGCATCTTTCTTTTAATTGATTAATTATCTGTATTTTAGCCTCATCATCCCACTTCTCTAATTCATGCTTTATTCTCTCTTCACCGTCTGATTTGCAAATATAAAAATCTTCCAACAACATCATAAAACGCTCATATGCATTTTCAAACGGCGGCATGTCCTGAACTTTCATTTTGTCCAAATCTGATACTGTCATTATCATAAAAATCCTCCTTAATATAATTTATCAAAATATAAAGAGTTTTTCCTTTTATGATATCACAAACAGTTCCAGCCATCAATATAAAATTATCAATGTGCATATACATTTTCCGTGTCTAACTGTACGCAGTCACGGTCCTGCGAATCAGGTCCCGGTATGCGCCGCCGTGTTATAATCTACGATTTTAGCTACTAATCTGGCATTCCAAACTGCTTATATGTTGCCGTAAACGAAAACTTTTTTCCACATTTGCAGCAGGTTTCTGTTACTTTGCAGGTTTTGTTATCGTCATCGCACTCTATTTCGGTTGTACCTGCCTGGAATTTATGACCACCAGTTAAAAAACAGCATATCCTCTTCATCCCTCTGCCTCCTTATATGAATCAATCATCCGACCAATCTAGCCTCTGCCCGCATTTCCAGCAATAGCGTTGTTCCGCGGGGACAGGAGCACCACATCTTGGACAGTCTCCGGTTAAGATGTACAATCCTGTCTCTTTAACTTCAACAGGGTATGTGTTCTTTACTTCCCTCGGCGCCTGCTTTTGCAACGCTGATATGACAGCCTCAACAGCGATTCCTTCTTCAATCATCCCTCTGCCTCCTCCGCTAAATCTGTGTTTACGACAATAGTTATCGTCCTTGGATATCCATCAATATAATCAATCAGTCCCAGTTTGCGCATTTCTTTAAGGTTACTGTTTATGGACGCCGGTGATTTGAAACCTGTACCATTAGCAATTTCTCTGAAACAAGGTGGATAACCATGCTGTTGTATGTATGAGTTAATATAATCCAGTATTAATTTATGCCTATCTTTTATTGCTAAAGTTTGCTTTGGCCTCCGTTCTGGTATAGCACATGCCACCGTTCGATCATATGCCGGACGTAAAAATGCATCTGTCATTGGAGATGGATGTCCCTCCATATCTCTGATAGATGCCATCCACTGACGTTCAGAGTTATTGCTATACTGATTCCGGATCTTATTATTGATCAATCACATGCCCCTCCTTTTATCCCTTTTATAAGAGCCTTTTGGTTCTGCTCCGCGATCTGCTCCCGGACCGACTCTTCCGGGAACGGAAGTTGAAACGTCCGTTCCCTGATCCGATTTGTGATCCGGTCATCATAGCGCAAATCCGGCAGGCTCATATTGCTGGTAAAAAACGTGATCAGCTTGTCCTGGTACCGGCCATTAATGATGCTGTAGAACCGTTCTCCTATCCAGTCCTTTGGCAGCTCTGTCCCAAAATCATCTATGATCAGTACCTGCACGGTTGACAATGCTCTCAGAAGGTCGCTTTCACTTCGGGTTCTGTCATCCCATGTGGCCTTAATCTCATTCACGATCTGCATTGATCCGGCAAATTTAACCTGCATTCTGTAAACATGGATCAGTTCATTGGCTATACTGGCGGCCATACGAGTCTTACCTGATCCTTTTGTTCCGGAATACAGATACAATCCCATCCCACGCTCTCTCATATCATCCAAATGATCCAGGTAATATTTGATCGCAGCGCAGGTGTCCTTAATGATCCTCCGGCTGTCCTCTCTCTGGTATACTCCCAATCGGAACGAGCGAAGGTTCAGGTCCTTAAATGCCTCCGGAATACTTGCAAACTGCAGCTTATGCTCCATGATCTGGCGTTCAACCAGCCCACACTCACAGCGTTTTCCATACTCTCTCCCCTCTTCGTCCCGCCAGTATACCCAGCCGCTTCCATTGCACAAAGGGCAGTTTTTTACAGAACAGGTTTTAGAACCCGGTAAATCCCTCCCCGGCGCCGATGAGATAGCCATCACTGTACGTTCTTCCCTTCCGGCCTGTATCCGGGCGATCATTTCCTGCAACGGGTCCACCTTCGATTCCTCCCTTTTTCCTCTGCTCCCAAGTCCTCACCGCTGCCTTCCAGTCCTTCATGTGGTTTTTACCGATCATCCAGCCTTTGGACTGGTAGTAATCAACAAACTGCCCGGCGTCAATGCCATTGTTCCGTTCCTGACAGTATGATCCCACTGCCGATACCGAAGGAGGAATGAAGCGTTTTTCTTTGGATACGTTAGTATCCTTCTTATTGTTTTGTTTTTGTTTATGTTTAAATATGTCTGCGCTTTGTACTTCGCTTTCTACTACTGGAAATACTTCGTTTTGTACTACTTGATATACTTCGTTTTGTACTACGCTTTTGAAAGTGAAATATACCATCTTATATTTGTTGGGGCTTCCTTTTCTGCCCTTTTGGTAGACGATCCGGCCAGCCTTTATGAGTTCGTCCCTCGCCTTTATAAATGTGGCTTCTCGACCCATTGACATGGCTGCCATCAATCTCAGGTTATCTACTATAACCCACTCGCTCCACCCGCTCCGGTTGAATAGGTTCATCATCTTGTACCATAACAACTGTGACGGGATCGGTAAGTAGTTAGTTTCGAGCCATCGTTCAAAGGCTATGATCTCTGCCAGATAATTTACATCCATGTAGGCCATCACCTACCTTTCCAGCATCCTTCCTGAATCCCATTCTCTATACTGCTTGATCCAGTCCTCCAGGCGCATTGTTACCATCCATCCGCCACGGTTGCGGCGGTGAAATACAGCCGGAAGAATTTCATCGTTAAGAGGGAGCATTTCAGCTTCCGCATCATTTACAGACTGGTCCATAGCAGCCTCCAGGTTTAGATGCTCCACTCTCTTGCATTCGATGTGTATGCCCGGCAGACCTACTACATCGGCATCTCCGCTGGCTCCGCAATACTGCTGCCCTCTCCGGCAGTCATATCCATATTCCTTCAGCAGCCGGGCAAGTTCTCGTTCCCCTCGCTTACCTTTTTCTCTTTGAGACCTTCCCATCAAATACCTCCCGCGCCAAACATGTTGATCTGCCCTGGCATATCTCTTTTCTTGTCATGAGCCACAAACCTCCTGGCGCCTCTTGTGGAGTATTTCATGGACCTCATGCGCCTGTCCTGCTTCGCAAGCCATACAGCCGCTTCCTGACGCCCCTGCGGGGTTGAATCAGGAATGTAATAGCCATCTCCATTATCCAGGTTAAGGATCACCTTGTCGTAGCGCAGCGCTTCTATTGCTTCGCGTATGCGCCTGTCTCTATATCCTGTTATCCTGCTGAGTTCTGCCCTGCTTATGGCGTTTTCCCTGCCTACGCCCAGAGCATTATAAACAGCGCTTTGGATAATTCCTAAGTTTTTTATGTATCTCAATTCAATCCCTCCTTTCGGGCCGGGTAAAGGAGGTTTGATAGGTCCCGGCCCGTGATCAGAAAGTATATCGTGACATATCGCAATCTGATCGTTACTCATTACCGTTGTATGTATCAGCCTATATGGCGTTGATACCTCTAATCTAAATAATTACGTCCAAACTCCTGCCGGAATTGTTCCCGGCTGCCATAATGCGCTTCATAGTATTCTTGGGCCATCCGCTTAAGCTTGTCATCAATCTGCTGGTTCTCCGGCGTGGCCTTAAAACTGGCCCCATTCGGATGCAGATCATACTGAAGTGGAATCACAAACCCCCGATTTTCTGATTTCTCCTTGTATCCTTGCCGGCCCTCAAAAATATGATGCCGCTCCACATATGGACTGCCAGAAAAATAGCAATGATCCATGTCCTCGGTAAATACACTCCATAATCTCTTAGCCATCCTGCTCCCTCTTCCTACAGTTCTGATCATACATCTGCATCATCCGTTGGATCTCCTGAGGAGGAAGTGTCTCTATCCCCAGATCACGGCATTCTGATACAAGTCCGTCAATAAGTTTGCTCATTTCAGAAGTGTCGTAAGTGCTGGAACCGCGTAGCATGACGTATGTACGGAATTGTGTGCCATCAGAAGCAACCTTTACCTCCGTGGTCGGCTTGATATGGTAAGTTTCAGCCTCCAGTGACCTGTCCGCAC
>NZ_JYHN01000010.1:0-1280 GCF_000954015.1 Clostridium sp. FS41 | reverse complement strand
TACTGCCCGAAGAAAAAACCAACGTCAGATTTTAATATCAAGTTAGTGGGGGTGAGCGCGAATGAGTGATATTTTGATACCTTGTGGCGGAGGCGGAGTTGATCTTGATGTAGTGACCGCCGCAGCAGCAGATATAAGAAAAGGGAAAGTGATCGTAGATAAAAATGGGGATCCCTTAACTGGCACCATGACCGAAAAAGCAGCGGCTACATATACACCAGGAACGGCGAACCAGAGCATTGCTGCCAACCAGTTTTTGACCGGTGCACAAACGATCAAAGGGGATACCAATCTGAAAGCGGCCAATATCAAAAAGGGTGTGTCGATATTTGGGGTTACAGGAAGTTGGGAAGGGTATGTCGCTGCGGCCACCGATTTATATTACAAGGGGAATAATGCGTATAGCTTCACAGGCAATAATGCAGCTGTGTATTTTGGATCAGACAGGATTCAAATAACCAAATACTCCTATCCCCAATTTACCGCTGGCAAAGCATTTACATGGAGTGGTTACACTAAGCTGATTGTTAATTTCAACTTAGCGGGTGTTGATTATTATACTGATGCTGACTATTACATTGCAGTCATCGAGCTATGGAATGGGTCAACAAAGATAAAAACATCTAGGACCAACATGGGTCTGAAGTCAACGCTTGACCTTGTTACGGATATTACCGCATTGGCAGGATCTTTTGCCCCAAAGATTTATTTATCGGTCGAATATTATAACGATGCTCATGGAAGTGACAGTGATCCATCATGGAGCAGGACACCATTCACCGGGAATGTTTTCAGGATTAGAGTAGCGTAACGTCCAGTTTATAGCTATGCAAAATAGACCCGGTCAATATAAAATGTAACCCCAGCACCACTACAGTATAAATAAAGCGCGATATATCGCGTTGCATTAATGGCACTGATATTAAATGATAAGGTATTGCCACTTAAGGATCCCCCCACCGAATCTGTGGTAACTGCGGATAGACTGGTGCCGTAGTATAACTTGGAGTCGGCAGTAAGTTTTCCAGTCCCAGCCCGAAAGTCTACCTTTAATGCACTGTAAGGAGTTAAATTACGTGATGCACTGGGATATAAGTAACAGCATCTAAATGCCGCGCCATTATCAGACTTACATGTCATTTGAGCCGTATCAAAAATAACAGATCCGCCCGAGACAAACGTAAAAGCTGTGCCGAATTTTAAATTGCCAGAATTAGCACCTTTATAATACAGGTCATTTGACCCAGGTATGTACCCTTCCCAACTTCCTGTAACCCCAA
>NZ_JYHN01000009.1:0-1214 GCF_000954015.1 Clostridium sp. FS41 | reverse complement strand
CCTCCCCGGAATCTGGTCCCTGGAAAGATTGTATGTAGGCTGCTTTCTGTTCTGACGCTCCAAACGGCGCCTTTCTGCTCGGGTCATAATATCGTCTCACTCCCTTCGGTGGCTCCCGCAGTTCCGGATCCGGGCAAGCCACTGTATATGTATAGGCCGGCATCCTGGCGGACCATGTGTTTGGTGGCGGCTCCTTGATGGCTGATTCCGCGGAAGCCGCTACAGCTGATAACCGTAATACCTTATTGGCCTTGACCTGTTTACTGTCTGCTTTCTTTTTCAATCAGATGCCTCCAATTCACAATCATTGATAACCAATTTCGTATACTTTACACTACTGAAGGGTATTGTCATAATCTTATAGTTATCTCTCATTACGGTGTAATGACTCCCCTCGCGTAACAGAAAGCCATCACAGTCTACCGACAAGCTAACTCCGTCATTAAAAACAATTATCACTGTATATGATTTCACGTCATTCTCCTTTCTTTCACAAATCTCAGTTTTCAGAAGAAGCCTGTTCTGCTTCCTCGCGTGTCATGAATATACTTATTCCGAACTCTGAAACAGGATAAGACCCAGACATCCCGCAGCCCTCGTATTCCATATACAACTCATCTGTCTCACGATCTTCTTCAAAATCTTCCTCATCTTCTCCCATCATGCGCCCTATACGATATCCAATCACGCGCTGGGGATACCGTGGGAAATCAGCATCATATACAACCGTCCCAATCTCTACTGGTAATTCCAATGTCCTTTTCATTTTCATTCGCTCCTTTTCAAAGTGTTAATTCTCTTTATGAAACTCTTTGATAATATCCAATGGAATATAATGCGTGCCAGCATCTCTTCCTGTCCTGATATAATACTTTAGGCATTCATTTTTAACGGTACAATCATCCACGATTTTCTGTTCTGTCTTTCCATCTCTATATTCAATGTTTAAATACATCTTCATCCTCCAAACTGCTATTATCTATTGATGAACCACAAATGCCGAACCTTCTTGCATTTTTCGCAGTAAAATTCATGAGCGGTCAAAGCAACACGAAATTTGGTTCCGTGAAATAATACAATTCGTTCTGCCATGCAAATGGATTCCGGGTAATGCGTTTTTATACACTTACTTTTTCGCACCCTGTACCTCCTTTAAATATTAATTTTAGATAATAAAACCATCATCAAATAAATCCATTTGGCCTTCAACATTT
>NZ_JYHN01000008.1:0-933 GCF_000954015.1 Clostridium sp. FS41 | reverse complement strand
TTAATTTTAGATAATAAAACCATCATCAAATAAATCCATTTGGCCTTCAACATTTTTATCTTCCATCCACCAAAGAAATACATCATATCCAGTTTTCCACCTTGTTCTTCCTCCAGATTTATGAATTTTTTCCAACATTTTTTCAAAAGCTCTTATATATGCTCTTTGGTATGTTGGATAATCTGTGAACTCCTTCCACCGCGTTTTTCCAGCCATCGGGCAACCTATACACCCAACACGTTTATATCTCCTATCATAAAGAGGGTTGTATTTAATATCTTCTTGCCTGATATATTCCCATATGTCCCTATGGGTCCAATCAATAATAGGGTTTAAAATCATAGACCCCTTCATTTCACAGCGTTCAATCAAGAGCCTCTTATCATCGTTATCATTCATCAATACAATTCTATTTTTGACTTTTCGAGCTGACGCTTCCATGATTCCCCGCTGCGCTCTTTTCGAGCTTTCATCCCAGCGAACACCCGTTGCCACATAACGGTTCGGCGATGAATTCTCCTTTAGATATTGGCAACAATAACGTTGCATCCTACATGGAGGCATTGTTTTTTTCTCAATAAGTTGCCACATAGTAAGTTCTGGCATATGTATTGTCGCTTTTATTCCTTGGTTCTCCAACTGCTTGAACTGCTCTCGAATATGGTATACTGTTGGCGGAGCATCGACAGTTGTATGACTATTAATTACCTCAAATGGCACTCCTGACCGCTTAAACAGTTCCAACATCACATCGCTGTCCTTCCCCCCGCTGTATGTACACACTAGGGGCTTCCCATAATGGTGCAGGGACATTTCTGATGCCATTTTGATTCGTTCTATTGCCTTTTTTTCTAAATCCATTTTTAATTTGAAAGGAAGCCAGATATCTTTTCCCGGCCGGGGCTTCCGCCTCCTTTCAGTTATTTATTTAAA
>NZ_JYHN01000007.1:0-1212 GCF_000954015.1 Clostridium sp. FS41 | reverse complement strand
ACCTCCGTGGTCGGCTTGATATGGTAAGTTTCAGCCTCCAGTGACCTGTCCGCACCTTTATCATCGTCCGGCACCACAACATATATCAGATGGCCGTCCATCTCTTCCAACTGCCCATATCGGCGGAGCATAAGGTTGTGTGCCCGGTTCTTGGATATATCGGATGCCTCCGATAATTTGGTCAACAACTGCCAGTAATATGCATTGGCATCCAGGCTACGCTTCTTCCGGTATTGCTTGGCTACTATGTTAAGCAGTTTGCCACGGATATCTTCCAGTTGTCCCGTTATGTCCTGGTCCATCTCAAAGGTCAGCAGGAATTTGCCTGTTTCCCAGTTACGGGCGATATCCTTTAGGATCCCTTTGCTCTCCATCAATCATCACCCCTTTGGATCATTCCAAGGAAGTCCACCTTCCTGCATGTCATCTGGTGGTGCGGTCGCGCTTTCTTTATCTGGCTTCCGCTTCAGCTTATTGATTGTTTCTTTAGCTTGGATCTTCGTCATGCAATGGATATCCGTTAATCCATACTTTGACAAGACATTCTTTATTCCGATTCCAGTCCGTTTCAATTCCAGAAATATTTCGTTAACCTCCGATTTGGTAATCAGACCAGGATTTTCTTCCCTATTGTATTTAGTCCGGTCAGATTCCCAGTACACATCTGCACCAATTCCAAGCTGCTTACACGCTACCGATATAGCATCTGTGGTTGCCATCTTATAGCATTCGTCAGATACATAGATCCCAGACTTTTCCTTTGCAGCAAACATGCTGCCACCGTTACCTGGGATTGGTTTGGACCACTCTCCACCAACCTTTATATATAATTCGATATCCACAAAAGCCGCTATCTCATTCCCTGATGTTTCTAACCACTTCCGTGTCGGAATATAGTACCATCCTATCCCACATGGCCCGAACTGCTCGGTCAGGACTTTTATTCGCCACATAGGGTTGATATCGGTCATACCGCTGGTACGACCTCCTTTAATGGTCTTCTTGGCATTGTCAGGGACAGAACGGACACTTTCATATAAATCAAGATTCTCCATCTTCATCCTCCCTCATAAGTGTTCCAACTATATAGATAACTGCCTTTTCCAGTTCCTCCCTGGCAGGGCTGCCTATCTTCAAATTGCTTTGCCGATCACGGAGATACGATACCATTGCTGTACCATCAATCGTCTTGTGTTCCAGTTTCATGTTTCA